>CAYXDM010000001.1:0-8029 GCA_964463595.1 uncultured Aequorivita sp.
GCCTTCCCCCGTAATGGCCGCCGTATCCAAAGTGGCATGTTCGGAAAGCAGTTTCCCGTCGAGAGGGATTTTCTCCCCGATCCGTACCTGAATTTTTTCGCCTATCCTTACTTCACTGGGGTGGACGGAAACAAACTTGTTGTCCCGAAAAACCAGGGCAACATTTGGCCGCATATCCAATAGTGCCTTAATATTCTGTTTTGATTTCTGTACTGCGGAATGCTGAAAAAGTTCTCCCACAGTATAGAAAAGCATTACAGCTACTCCTTCGTGGTAGTGATCCAGAAAAAAAGCCCCTATGGTTGCAATTCCCATAAGGAAAAATTCCGTGAAGAAATCACCTTTTAAAATGGCCTGCCATCCTTGCCTTAAAACCGGAAGGCCCACGGGAATATAGGCAATAAGATACCAGATCAGTGGCAACGTGCCTTCGAAAAAGGGTGCTCTCCGATATTCAAGGACAATGCCAGCCACAAGCAGTAAAAAGCTAAAAATGGCAGGAGCGTATATTTTTAACTTTGTATTGTTTTTCTTTTTTGTGGTAGGACTGCAGCAATCTTCCCCTGTTTGCAATTCCCCGGAAGGGGTATTTGCGTTTTCCATCTGTATTCTACTTATTGATTATTTATTTCCAAAACTATGCAAAGAAGGAATGCAACCGAAGTGCATTAACAACTGTATTTAAAAGGACTGGTTTTTTCGGATTGAGGATTTCGGTTTTCTTTTTTAGACATTGCTTTTGTCCGCACCTGTGAAATTAAAGGTATTTGGTTACTTTTAAACGGGAAATTTCAAAAAGAATAATCAAGAACGATGGAACACGGGTTCGATTTATATTTATCCAGGATGGTCGGCATTTCTCCGGCCGATGCAAAGACGCTATATGAAGGTCTTGAAAACAGGGATTATAAAAAGGGAGAGATACTCCTGAGCAAAGATGAGCTGTGCCGGCATTCCTTTTTTGTTGAAAAGGGTTTATTGCGCTCGTACACCCTTGGGGAGGATGGGAAGGAACACCTCATCCAGTTTGCGCCCGAAAATTGGTTTATCGTTGATAGGAGCAGTGTTTATTTCCACGCTTCTTCCGATATATATATCGAGGCCATTGAAGACTCTCAGGTGGTACTGATAGAAAGGGATTTTATGGATCGGGCCGCCGAAATAGATGAGAAATTCACAAAGTTCAATGACCGATTGTTGCACAACCACATTCTCCATATCCAAAAACGACTTAATCTCTTGCTCAGTGCTTCGGCAGAAGAACGGTATTTGAGTTTTATGGAAATGTATCCGGATTTGCTACAGCGCGTACCGCAATGGATGATTGCATCCTACTTGGGAATTACGCCCGAAAGCCTCAGTCGCGTAAGGAAGGAATTGGCACAGCGGAATTTTAGGATCCGTAAATCCTGAAAAAGTTTGATCTGAAATCTCCAGAAATCTCACTGAAAAACCATTTTGCTACCCCTTAAAAATGGTAGAAGCTAAAAACCCACCCCACCGTAGGAGGAGGAGTGGATTTTATACTTTCAAAAATATTTATTGCTTGATAAATTGGGCAGAAACAATCAGTCTTACCTTATCACTTACCACCACATTTCCTGCTTCGGTGATTGAATTCCAGGATAGGCCAAAATCCTTTCTGTTGATCTGGCCCTCAAATTCAAACCCGGCTTTTGTCTGTCCATAAGGATCCACAGCCACTCCGTTAAAATCCACGTCCAATTTCACTTCCTTTGTTGTTCCCTTTATTGTGAGGTCGCCCACCAAGGTATCGCCTTCAAAGGCTTTGGAGGTAAAGGTAAGTTTTGGATGATCTTCCGCACCAAAGAAATCATCAGACTTCAAATGGTTGTCCCGGTCTGTATTTTTTGTGTTTATCGAATTTATATCCGCCGCAAAGGTGAATTTCGCATCCTTAAAATCCTCGGATGATGTTTCGGCCTTGCCATCAAATTCCTCAAACCGTCCGCTCAGGGTAGATATCATCATGTGTTTAACCTTAAAATCCACTTCGGAATGCGTGGGGTCGATTTTCCAAATACTCTTGTTCTTGTTTTCCATTATCTATAAAGTTTTAGTTACTAATTATTTACAGAGCAAAAATAAAGGTTCTCTCACCCAATTGCATTGACCTATGTTAACATCGAAATAAACAAAGACTAAAGTTATGTTAGAATACCGAAATGTTTTAACATAGATTTATGCTTAAATCCTTATTGTTAGTGGGATTATAGAGATTTGTATAATCTATTTTCCCTATTTTTGGGATACTACCATTACGCTATTGGAAGAGAAAAACACAAAGTCGAAAAAGAAAAAAAAACACAGATTTTTAAGAATGATCGGTTGGTTTTTCGGCATTCTTATAATCTTGTTGTCTCTTCTCGTGCTCTTCGTGCGCAGTCCGTGGGGACAGCAGATCATCGTTCAGCGCGCAGTTGCCTACGTTTCCGAAAAAACACAGACCGAGGTTGGTATCGAAAAACTGTTTATCACCTTTGATGGCAATCTGATGCTGAAAGGTCTTTTTCTGGCCGATAAAAAAGGGGATACCTTAGTTTACTCAAAATCCCTTGAAGCCGATATCCCCCTGTTGCCCTTGATCCGCGGAAATAGTTTTGGGATCGATAATCTGGACTGGGAAGGCCTGAGGGCAAATATTATCCGAAAGGATTCTGTGGAAGGTTATAACTTCCAGTTTCTGATCGATGCGTTCGTCACTCCCGATACCACGCAAGTGGTCAAAGATCCCACTTCTGCGCCCATGAAAATAATTCTTGGGGATATGGATTTCCGTGATTTCAATGTGGTTTTTTTCGATTCTATTCTGGGAATTGACAGCCAGTTTATAATAGGAGGTCTAAATCTTCAGATGAAGAAAACGGATTTGGAGAACATGGATTTCCGCGTTTCGGAAGCCGCAATTTCAAATACAAAGATCCGGTATATCCAGGCACCTGTGCCGCCCCAACCAACAGAGGACAACCCGCTACCTTTTTTGGAGGTGGATAGATTGGACCTTAAGAATGTGTTTGTGGATTACCGCGCATACGCCGATCGAATGGCAGCGGAACTGGAAATCGGCGATTTGTTTTTGGAATTGCAAAAAGCGGATCTTGCAAACAACACCATCGAGATAGGTGACTTTAGATTGAGAAACTCCATCGTTACGCTTTTTACGGAAACAGAGATCAATAATTTAACCCAAGAGGTCCAGGAGGTCAAGCAGGAAGTAACTGAGGATATCCAGAAATTTGAATGGCCAGACTTCAGGATTGCCATTTCAAAAATTGATTGGGAAGGAAATAACCTCGGCTATTTTGTGGGGGAAAATGAAGTAAGGAAAAACGTGTTCAATCCAAATGCCATCGCGCTTCAAAATCTCACACTGAAGGCAAACAATATTTTCCTGAGGGATAAAAATGCAGGACTTACCCTAGACGCGCTCACCTTTCAGGAAGGATCTGGGCTTAACCTAAAGGAATTGACTTTTGATCTTGATGCCACCGATGGGTTTCTGGAGCTGGAGGATTTAAGGGTGGCCCTAAATGCCAATAGCCTTCAAGGGAAAGCCCATCTTGAATACAGTTCCTTGGCAGATTTTATCTCAAATCCTGACCAATCAAAAATCGCACTTGATATTCCTTCATTTTTGGTGGATTTAAAGGAGATTTTCAAATTCCAACCCGGGCTTCGGAACAATGAATATTTTAGTGCCCTCGGCAAAAAACGGCTTTCGGGAAATGTAAGGGCTTCCGGATATCTATCATCCATAAATATTCCGAGAATGAATGTGCGTTGGGGGACGACCCGAATTTCAGCAAAGGGGCTTATCCAAAATGCCACAAGTCCAGAAAACCTAAAGTTCAATATCCCACATTTTGCAGTGCGTACCCAGCGCGGGGATTTGCTCCAATTTGTCAGCGAGACGGATCTCGGAATTAGTTTGCCCCAGGAAGTCGCCCTGGATGGAAATGCGAAGGGGAATCTTGAGGATATATATGCCCAGGCCATTCTTACCACATCGCAGGGCATTGCAACCGTAGATGGTCATTTTAAAAACGATTCCCGCATTGCTTTTGATGCCGATGTGGAAATAAAGGAATATAAGTTAAATGAGCTATTGAACAATGAACAGCTCGGTGCATTGAGCCTGAGCATAAACACGGAAGGATCCGGAAACGACATCAACAGTTTGGATGCCACCCTGGATGCCAAAATCTCGAGTTTCCATTTTAGGGATTATGCCATCCAGGATTTGGAGATTACAGGAAGGATAAAAGACGGTGCAGGAGATATCGTTTCGGCATATAAGGACAAAAACCTGGACATCGATTTTAATGCAGACGTCCTGTTGGATTCGGTATCCCCAAAAGTCGGCGCACATTTAAATGTGAAGGGAGTAAATCTTCAAGCCATCGGACTTATGGATCGCGATGTTAGAACGGGACTAAAATTGGATGCAGATTTCGAAGGCTCCGAGGATGGTTTTGACGTCATTTCCACGATAGGGGATGGGGTGGTAGTTTACGACGACAAAACATACCTTCTGGGAGACGTCCTTGCTACTGCACATATTCGCAGTGATACTACCTCTATTTGGATAGACAATAAAATTCTTCAGTTGAGCCTAGAGAGCAATACAGATCCGGAAACCTTTGCTTCCGCAGTACAAAAGCATATTTCCAGCTATTTTTCAAAAAAGGTGGTAGAAACCGATACCCTGGAAGACCCGGTAAACATTAAAATTCTTGGAAGAATCGCCGAGGCCCCCGTGCTCAATAAGGTGTTCTTGGTAAATGTGAATGCGCTGGATACCATCACCCTCGCCGCAAATTTTGACCAGAGCGAACGCCTGTTGGCAGCCAGGGTCACGGCGCCACGAATTAACTATGGTGGGAATGAGTTGGATAGTCTTGTTTTTTCAATGGCCACCGACAAAGAAAAATTCACCTTCGATCTTGGATTCAACGGTCTAAAGGCGGGGCCACTTGATATTCCCAAAACCAAAATCATGGGGAACCAAAAAGATGAAAAACTCCATCTCGCTTTTACCGCCATCCATAAGGACAGTGTGTTGATAAACGTCAATTCACAGATTACGGGCACTTCCGAGGAGCTGCGTTTTCATGTAAAACCCGACAGCTTGATTTTGGACAGGAATGAATGGCAGACGCCTGAAGACAATGAGATTATTATTACCAGAAAGAAGGTAGCCTTTAACAATTTCGAGTTTACAAGGAATGATGAAAAGGTCAATATCACGGATAAAATACCCGGGCTTTCACTGGACCATGCGGCCATCGGGTTTGAGAATTTTAAGCTCAGCGAGATTTTAAATTATCTCAATCCTGAAGAGGAACTTGCAAAGGGAAATCTAAACGGAAATTTCACCCTCGTGGAACCCTTCGGAAAAACAGGAATTTTGGCCGATCTAATGATTTCGGACCTGAATATAATGGATGTGGATCTTAGAAAACTTACCGTAAACGCCGAATCATCAGATGGGAATCAATATGATTTCAATATGTCGTTGAAGGAAGGTGCCGTTGACCTAGATCTGCAGGGCGATTATATAGCAAGTGAAACCGGGGGGAGCCAGGATCTTGAATTGTGGATTAACAGATTCGATATGCAGGCCCTGGAAGGATTTTCCATGGGAGAAATTAAAAATGCGGATGGTAGTTTTTCAGGCCAGTTTAATGTTACCGGTACGGCGAAGGATCCGCAATATTCCGGAAATTTGAATTTTAACAATGCCGTTTTCACGGTCTCAAAGTTGAACGCTCCTTTTACCTTGGCAGATGAAACCTTAAAGCTGGACAATTCCGGAGTTTATATGGAAGGGTTTACCGTGAGGGACACAAACAACAATGAACTGGTTCTTACAGGAAATATTGGAACGGAAACCTTTGTGAACCCTACCTTTAATTTAAAGTTGAATGCCCAAAACTTCCAGTTGCTCAATGCCACTGCGGAAGACAACGAGATGTTTTATGGACAGGCCTCCTTTGATGCCGATGCCACCTTGACCGGAGATTTAAGTATCCCGAAATTGGATGCCAGACTGCAGGTAAACGACAATACGGACATCACCTATATTTTGCCCTCAGCTTCTGTGACCATTGAGGAGCGTGATGGCGTGGTTTTGTTTGTGAACCGTGAGGATCCCGATGCCATTCTCACCCGTACTGAGGAAAGAACCGCTACGGTAACGGGCCTGGACATTACTTCCTATTTAAAAATTGGGGAAAAGGCCAAGGTAACAATAATCATCGATGAGGAAACGGGCGACAATTTTCAGGTTTATGGCGATGGAGATTTCGTTTTCACCATGAATCCGAATGGACGCTTGACCCTGACAGGGTTCTATGATATTGCCGGCGGCCATTATGAAATGAATCTATATAATTTGGTAAACAGACGTTTTGAACTTGCACCCAGCAGTCGGGTTAGCTGGTCCGGTGATCCTTTCGATGCAAAGCTTGATGTAAGGGCTCTCTATAGAGTAGAGACATCGGCATCTTCCCTTATGGCTCCCATTACCTCGAATTCAGATCCATCAGTAAAGGGTAAATACCGACAAGTGCTTCCTTTCATCGTTTATTTGAATATAGATGGGGAGTTGGAAAGACCGAAAATCTCTTTCGACCTGGGCATGCCCGATAACGAACAAGGAGCCATAGGTGGCCAGGTATATGGAAGGGTCCAGCAGGTAAACCAGCAGGAGGACGAGCTCAATCGGCAGGTGTTTTCCCTCTTGGTGCTCAACCGTTTCTACCCGGATCCGGGAAGTGATGGTAGCGGAGGGGGCTTTGCCTCCGTGGCGCGGGACAATTTAAATGATGCTCTGTCAGACCAATTGAACACCTTTTCGAATAAGCTTTTGGGAAACTCAGGGTTTGAACTCGATCTCGGTCTGGATAGTTATACCGATTACCAGGGAGAGACGCCACAGGAAAGGACCCAACTGGATATTGCCGCCCAGAAAAAGCTCTTTGACGACAGGTTGATCGTTCGGGTGGGAAGTGAAGTAGATTTGCAGGGTAGCAGTTCCACCAATGAACCCACCCCGTTGATCGGGAACGTGAGCCTGGAATATTTGTTGACCGAGAATGGCAGGTATAGATTAAAAGGTTTCCGCCAGAATGAATTTGAAAATGTTATCGATGGACAAACTATTGTCAGCGGTATCGCCTTGATCTTTACACAGGAGTTCAACAAATTTGATGAATTGTGGCAAGCGCTTTTGCACGGAAAAACCAAGGAAGAAAGAAGAGCCGAGAGGGAAAGGAGAAAGGAAAAAAGGGAAGCGAAAAAGGAAGAGCGCAAGGAAGGGGCACAAAGGAAGATTCAGCGGGCAAAGGATGGAACACGCCAGAAAGATGAGTACTAAGAGAAAACTATTTAAAAATAAGTCTTAAGGTGAAGATTAGTTTCGGAATATTTCTTGTTTTAACTGCGATTTCAATCGTGATGCAATCCTGTGCCGTCAAAAAATATGTGCCTGAAGGGGAGCGGCTTTATACGGGAGCCAATATTGTTATTGAATCGGATTCGCTAATTGAAAATGAAAAACAGCTGGAATCCGTTTTGCGGGAGGCACTTCGCCCCAAGCCCAACAAAAGTTTTCTCGGTTTACGGCCGGGGCTCCACTTCTATTATAAAATGCAACAGGAAAATCCCGGCTTTATCAATAAGTTTCTCTATAAAAAACTGGGCGAGGAACCGGTCTATCAAAGTGATGTGGAACCTTTTGAAGTGGAAGAAATACTGTTGAACAGATTGGATAACCGCGGATTTTTTTACAGTGCCGTGCAATCCGAATTTGAGGAAGGGGAGAAGGAAGCTTCCATAATTTATTCCCTGCGTGTTCCTGACCCCTACAGCCTGGAGGGCTATAAAGTTGACAGTCTTCCCCAGCCTATTTATTCAAGGATCCAGGAGAGTGTTTCCGAAACAAAACTGTCAAGGGGATTGCGGTTCGACCTTGCCAATTTAAAGATGGAACGCGAACGGATAGACG
>CAYXDM010000001.1:8129-45926 GCA_964463595.1 uncultured Aequorivita sp.
AGGGGATTGCGGTTCGACCTTGCCAATTTAAAGATGGAACGCGAACGGATAGACGGCGATCTAAAGAGTGAGGGCTATTATAATTTCAACCCCGAATTTCTGATCTTTGAGGCGGACACAAATCAATTTAGGAATAAACGTTTTGACCTGTTTTTGAGGTTGAAGAAGGACGTGCCCGATAGGTCTATCGTGCCTTATCGAATTTCGAGGATCAACGTGTATGCAAATTACGATGTCCAGGATTCCACGGTTAAGCAAAAGGTGCGATTTAACGACAAATACTATATAAACAGCGAGGAATTCTTCAAACCCAAATATCTGGATCCGTTTATCACCTTGGAAGAGGGCCAGTTGTACAGCCCTTCAGACTCCCGAAATACCGCGAGGAGACTTTCCACCATAGGAGCCTACAAATTTGTCAACATTCAATATACAGAAAGTGATTCCTTATTGACCGACAGTCTGGGAATTTTGGAAGCCAACATTTTCCTATCTCCCTTAAACAAAAGGGCCGTTCGGGTAGAGGTCCAGGCCGTAACCAAATCCAATAATTTTGCGGGGCCAGGGTTGGCCCTCACCTATAGCAACCGCGATCTCTTTCAGGGAGGGGAAACCTTAAATACCACCGCGAGATTGGGATATGAATTTCAGGCTGGTGGATCAGGTGAAGCGGGCAAAACAAGTATCGAGCTCGGGTTAAAAAATGAACTGATATTTCCGCGCGTCATTTTTCCCGTAAAGATCGACACCGATTTTTTTCAATATGACATCCCCAAGACAATAACCAGTTTAAGTGCAGATTATCTCAGCAGGTCAAAATTGTATTCGTTGCTGGCGGTTTCTGCGCAATTTGGTTATTCCTGGCGGGCCAACAGGTATATCACCCACGACATAATCCCCATTTCCACCAACTATACAAAATTGCTGGAAACCTCGGTGGAGTTTGACTCCATTCTGGACGCAAATCCTTTTCTTCAACGTAGCTTTGAGCAACAATTCATTTCCGGTCTAAATTACTCCTTCACTTATAATGGGATGGTAGATACCTACAAAAGACATCAATTTTTTCTTAATGCAAATTTGGATTTGGCGGGGAACAGCATAAGCTTATTGGGAAGGGAAAACGAGGAAGGAAGAAAGGCTTTCTTGGGCATGGAGTATGCCCAATATGCCAAAGCTGATATCGATTTTCGGTATCACTTTAAGCTAGGGTCAGATCAAGTGATTGCTACCAGGTTGTTTGGAGGGTATGGCATGCCCTATGGCAATTCGGAAGTGATGCCTTATGTAAAACAATATTATTCCGGCGGACCGTATAGCGTCCGGGCATTTAGGATCCGATCTCTTGGTCCTGGAACTTATGGGGGCGACCCAGAAGAACAGGGCAACTATTTCGATCGGACAGGAAACATTCGCCTGGAAGCCAATATAGAATACCGCTTCCCCCTCATTTCATTTTTGAAGGGAGCCGTTTTTGTGGATGCGGGAAATATTTGGAATTCCGATGGGAATGAAGCTTATTACAACAAGGATAAGTTTACTTCCAGCTTTATCAGCGAACTGGGAATGGGAGCTGGGATAGGCCTTCGTGTGGACGTTCAGGGGTTCGTTATCCGTTTTGACCTGGCAGCGCCCTTTCACGATCCCTCCAAGGATAAAGGGAGTCGGTTTGATTTTAGGGTGGATGAGCCCATTTTCAACTTTGCCATTGGATATCCCTTCTAGGAAACATTTAAAAATATAAGCTCGACCGAATGTAAATGGGTTGCACAATCTATGATTAAAACCTAACTTTCATCCTTATCCAAAAAATGAAATAATGATTAAAAAAATAGCTGTTTTAGGCCTGGGAAAAGTGGGAAGTCTCGTGGCAACCCTGTTGAGCCAGAAATATAAAGTGGCCGGAATGGACCAATTTGAGGTCAGTGAAAAACTTCCCTTTGATGTGCTGAAAGGAGATGTTTCTGACGACAAGGTAATCCGTGGATTTTTGAGGAACAAGGATGCGGTGGTTTCCTGTTTGCCTTATTTTCTCAATATCAAAATAGCTGAAACCGCAGTGGAAATGGGCATACACTATTTCGATCTGACGGAAGATGTACCAACCCTGAATGCAATTTTGAAAATGTCTGAAGATAGCACTGCAGTCTTGGCTCCACAATGCGGCCTTGCACCAGGATTTATAGGAATTCTGGGCGCTGGACTATATGGTCAGTTTTCCGAGGTACGCACGATAAAATTAAGGGTGGGGGCCTTGCCCTTGCATCCTATGGGTCAATTGGGGTACAGTTTTACCTGGAGTGCCGAAGGAGTGATCAATGAATATCTGAACGATGCGGAAGTGATCCACAACGGCGAACGAAAAATGTTGGCTTCCTTGGACGACGTGGAGTCGATAAATATAAACGGCAGGCAGTACGAGGCCTTTTTGACCTCCGGCGGTTTGGGTACCATGTGTGAAACCCTTCAAGGCAAAGTAGATACGCTGAATTACAAGACCATAAGGTATCCGGGCCATAGGGATGCCATGAAATTATTGCTGTACGACCTTCTCCTTAAAAACAACAGGAAGCTCGCAAAGGATATCCTAAACAACGCGCTGCCGTTGGTCGATGAGGATATTGTACTGGTGTACGCTGCCGTGGAAGGAATTATGGACGGGAAATTACGAAGAAAGGAATTTTCCGAATCCTATCGTAGAATTACCTTGGACAATAAGGAGTGGCGGGCCATAAGTTGGACAACTGCATGCAGTATCTGCGCGGTTGTGGACATGGTTTCCGATGGAAAACTGAAAGACAAAGGCTTTATAAAACAGGAAGAAATACCCTTTAATCTGTTCATCAATTCCCATTTTGGTTCTTTGTTTGAGCGGTATAAAGATGAAAAGTAGGTTTTAAATTCAGGCCCCGATCCAGGCATCATTCAAAAATTCCTTATCAAGGCTCGCTTTTCCTTGCAATAGTTTAACAACACCTTAATCCCATGGGCGTTTTTAAGTGGTTAACTTTGTTGATCTAAAATTGATATATGGAAAATAGAGAATTGCAGAAAATGACTGTGGGCGGGGGCTGTTTTTGGTGTACCGAAGCCGTTTTTGACCAAATAAAAGGAGTAGAAAAAGTCGTATCCGGATATTCGGGCGGAAATGTGCCGGGAATCCCTACCTATCGGGAAGTATGTAGTGGATTGACCGGCCATGCAGAGGTTATTCAGGTAAATTTTGATCCCAATATTATTTCCTTTAAGGATTTGTTGGAGATTTTTATGACCAGTCACGACCCGACTACCTTAAACCGTCAAGGCGGAGATGTGGGAACACAATATCGCTCGGTGATCTTTTATCACAATTCCGAACAAAAGGAAATCGCCCAAAAGGTCTTAAAGGATATGGCCCAACATTACGACCGTCCGATCGTGACCGAGCTGGTTGCTTTGGACAAATTTTTCCCTGCCGAAGCAGATCACCAGGATTACTATTCCAACAATCCCGACCAAGGATATTGCAGGGTTGTCATTTCGCCAAAAATCGCAAAACTTCGGAAAATGTATGCGGACAAATTAAAAAACTGACTTCAAAATTATTTTTTTTCAAGAATTGTTAAAGTTATGCACAATAGCGCATTTCGCTTTGATTCTTGAAATAATTTTTCCCATCCGCAACCTAGAATTTCCATTGCCGTTGCTTGTTCAATTCCTCGGATTTTTGGATTTCCTCCTTGGGGATCACTTTTAGGAATGAAGGGTGCTGCTCGATGGCGTATTCCATCATTTCCACTAGGTCTGCCAGCGTGTCATTGTCATAATCAATGTCCAACGGTGGTTTAATTTCCATGGTTTGTAGAATGCCCCGCTTTTTTATCCGAAGTCCTTTTTTGTCAAAAGACCTTCTAAAACCATCGATTACGATGGGCACCACCACTGGTCTGTTCTTTTTTATGATATGGGCCGTTCCGCGTCGGATCGGATTCCAGGGTTTTGTAGTGCCCTGTGGAAAGGTAATTACCCAGCCATCATTTAACGCGGTGGTTATATTGCTGACGTCGCTCATCTTCACCTGTTTATTGACGTCCTTGCCTTTTTCGCGCCACGTACGCTCGATGCTCACCGATCCTGCATAGGCCAAAATTTTGGGCAATAATCCCGCTTTCATTGTTTCCTTTGCGGCCACGTAATATATATTGAGTTTAGGATTCCATAAATACCCAATATTCTTGATGCTGTTCTCCCTACCGCTCAAACTGGCATTAAAAACGTGGAACATCGCCACTACATCTGCAAAATAGGTTTGATGATTGCTCACGAAAAGAACATTTCTGTCCGGAAGATTCCGTATCACTTCACTACCGTGGATTTGCAATTCGTTAAAACCTTTAAATCTACGGTGCGTCATTGCACCCATAATCCGGATGAGCCAGAGTTTGATAAAAAGTATATGTCCAAATGGATTTCTTTTAAAAAGCCCCATTTTTTAATGTATAATTTTTAGAGGTTCTATTTCGTTGGTTATCAAAATGATTGAGGCGACTTGGTCAAAGTTAATAGGGTTTGCATGAATTGTTATCCCCATTCAAAAATTTTTAACTTTCAAGGTCCCCATCATTCTAAAATTTATTGAACGCCAGAAAATCTCGAATAGATATATAACACGCATATATGAATCTTCGTGAATAGTGGCAGAACAGGCTTTCCGTCTTAAGAAAAAAGCCGTTATTTTTTAAGGTGGCAAATATAGTAAATAAAGGTTGTCAAAGAGCCTGAAGCAACATTTCGCGTACCTCATTAAGCATCATTGCCGTAGCGCCCCAAACAATATGTCCGTTAAGATCAAATGCGGGTACTTCCAAGTCCGTAACCTCAGCAGTAGAAAGGATTTTGGAAGTAATGCATCTTGCGTCCATAAAGCAACTGAGTTCAACCTCTATAAGAGCTTCCACCTCGCGTTCCTCTCTTATGAAAGTAGGGGTTGTTGACGTAATTCCGAGAAAGGGTTGTACAAAAAAATTGCTGGGTGGAATGTAGAGTGGCGTTAATTCCCTTATGATGGTAATGGCTTTTCGATCAACGCCAATTTCCTCTTCTGTTTCCCGCAGTGCGGCCTCCTCCAGCGAACGATCGTATTTTTCCATTTTTCCGCCCGGAAAGCCCACCTGTGCAGAATGGATTCCCTTGTAAATTTTTCGCAAGATTAAAATGAGATGGGTCTCGAAGTTCCCGGAAGGATAAAAAAGGGCCATTACCCCTGCTTTTCTTGGCCTATGGGCGACCATAGCTGCCCGTTTAAGCTCTTGAATACGCCCAATGGGAGCCATTTTCAATTGCATCTCCTCACCTGGAAGTTCTATTTTCCTTAGTTTTGCTATACTTTTTTTAAAATCACCGAAATCCATTTATGGGAAAACTGTTTGTATATGTGTTGGGAATCTTTTTATTCTTCGGAAGCTGTGAAGATAACAAAAAGAAGGTGGAAACTGAAAATCCAATACGCCCCCCTGTCGAGGTTGATACGGCCCATCTTAAAAATGAACCCGGACCGGAAGTAAACAATTCCAAGGAAAACCCATTTGGGAAGATTACCAATGGGAATGTGGTGGCATTTTTGACGGAGTTCGGCAAGAATAATCCCGAAACAAAGGTGAGGATTAACACTCCGTACGGCAACATCGAAATTGAACTTTTTAAGGACACTCCCTTGCACCGTGCCAATTTTATTTATTTGGTAAAACAAAAATATTTTGATGATACCTTTTTTCATAGGGTGGTACCCAATTTTATTGTTCAGGCCGGAAACAGCGATTTGGTGAGCACGCCTAGGAAAAGGACAAACTTGGGGAATGATTACCTAATTCCGGCCGAAATTGTTCCGGGGAGGATACATCGATATGGTACGGTTTCGGGAGCGAAGCAATACCGTGAAAACCCCGATAAAAAATCTGCTCCTTTTGAATTCTTTATCTTCTTGGGCCCTCTTTCCTCGACCGCCCATCTTAATGGCAACTATACTATCTTCGGCAAAGTGACAAAAGGGATGGAGGTAGTGGAGGAAATCTCCAAAGTAGAAGCGGATGGCGGGGAATGGCCACTGACCAATATTTATATTACCGCCGAGGTTTTGGAGTAAAAAAGCTCACCTTGATCAACCTCACTATAATTCCATTGCAACGATTAAAAGCGGGGAATTCACAATCAAATCGGTAAACACTTATCTGCCGATCAAACAAAGGAGGGTTTGAAAATCGATCCACGAACTCATTCCAGCTCCTTCTTCCCATAAATTGTTGGCAGGGAAAGGTCGAAGTAAACTGCCAAAAATCTTACCCCCATAACAATAAGCCCTGAAATTATGACAATAAAATTGGGGGCAAGTGAGGTTTGCAGCAATAGGAAATAAGCAGAACCTCCCAAAATACAGGCAGTAGCATAAATTTCCTTTCTGAAGATAATGGGGATGGTGTTACATAAAATGTCGCGCATTACTCCACCGAAACAGGCATTTATGGTTCCCAATGCGATACAGATCAGGGGAGATAACCCTGCGGCTATTCCCTTTTCCACCCCTACTATGGTGTAAAGTGCAATGCCGATGGTATCGAACAAGAGTAGGGGGCGCAGAATATAGTTGAATCTTTTTCTAAGGATCACGGCAAAAATCGTCGATCCAAAAATAACATACACATAAATGGGATTCCGAATCCACACAACAGGGGCATCAATAAGAATATCGCGTAAGGTTCCACCTCCTACGGCCGCCACGAAGGCGATTATCAATATTCCGAAAGGATCCAATCTCTTGTTGATCGCTGCTAGGACACCTGAAATGGCGAAGGCAACGGTTCCAATTATGTCTATAAATAAGATCAGGCTCACATGTTCTGGGTATAGTAAGTATAGTCTTTTATAACTCTATCGAGAAATACGACCGGCGTTTCTTCAATCTGGACTTCCATCACCTTGGACACTTGGTTTGCCAGTTTTGTAATTACGAGGTAATTTCGGTTCCATTTTGCCTGCTCAAATATATCCTTTATTGTCTGCATCTCATAATCGCTAAAAATGGTGACCTGTGGAAATAATGGGGTATAATTGGGAGGAAGATCGGCCAAGACGGTCTGTGAAAATCGGACCATTTGCTTTTCGTTTATAACCGTGGTGGAGGCGGCAATATCTCCCACCCGTTGTCCTTTTCCATTTAAAAGGATTGTTACCAGTGCCAGGGAACCACTGGTGACAGAGATATCAACAATCCGCAGTAACCAGCGGATTAGGTAATTTGAAAAAGCAGGTTGGGTACCATCCAATTTTACCACGCGCAGTCCCAGGGCTGCCTTTCCCGGGCTTTGACCGTTCCACAGCATTTCCCATAAAAGGTGATATAGAAAAATAGGCAATCCGATGGTCATCATTAAGATCATATAATTATCACCCTGGAGCTGGAGGTTGGAGAACACAAAGATAACCAGGAAAATGTACAGGCCCATAATCGACCCATCGATCAGAAAAGCGAGGATTCGTTCCCCCACTCCTGCTACATTCTGGTGGATGTTCACATTTTGGGCAGTTTCTATTTGAAAATTATCCATTAAATCTGTTCCTTTGGGCAAAACTACGTCCTTAATATGCGCGAAGCTGCCTTTGCAAAGCAAAATAAAGATAAATGGCTAAAATTTGAAAACGTTCTTCGGAATAATATTTCCCTAGATCCGGACGAATTGAGCAAGCTCTATGTGGAGGTTACGGACCATCTCAGCTATGCACAAACCTTTTACCCCAATAGTAATACCCAGAGATACCTAAACGGACTTTCCGCCTTGGCCCACCAAAAGATCGTAAAGACCAAGCGCGAATCCAGAGCCCGTTTCATAACTTTTTATACGAGGGAATTTCCACTTTTCTTTTCGCAATATCACAGACAATTATTATTCTCCTTTACTTTATTTATGCTCTTTTCCATTATTGGGGCTTATTCCGCCGCTTCGGATGGCAATTTTGTAAGACTTATTATGGGAGATGGCTATGTAAATATGACCCTTGCCAATATCGAAAAGGGAGACCCGATGGCGGTCTATAAGGAAATGGGAGCTCTGGATATGTTCCTCGGCATAACCATTAACAATATCAGGGTGGCATTGATGGCTTTTTCTTTCGGGCTGTTCCTGGGGCTGGGAACTGTTTATATCATTATGCAAAATGCTATTATGTTGGGTTCTTTCCAGTACTTTTTTTATGAGAAGGGCCTACTTTGGGAATCGGCACGTACAATTTGGATACATGGTACTATCGAAATCTCGGTTATAATAATTGCTGCCTGCGCGGGTATCGTGTTGGGCAACAGTCTTCTATTTCCGGGAACTTATACACGGTTGCAGTCTTTCGTACGCGGAGCCAAGGATGGCCTGAAGATAATGCTCAGTACCGTTCCATTTTTTATTGTGGCAGGATTTCTCGAAGGTTTTGTGACCCGCCATACAAATATGCCCGATGGGCTCGCAATCCTCATCATTGGTGGCTCCCTGGGACTAATCCTTTTTTACTATGTCTTTTATCCCTTAAAGCTCAAGAAAAAATATGGGAAAGACTCTCAACCTGAAACCAATTTAGGCTGAAAATTTTACCCTGTACCTGCAAAAATCGGATTCCTTATTTAAACATCCCATCCAGACCGGGAATATTCGGCATCCCCTCTTTGGCTACTGCTGCCAATTCGGCTTCATTGATATTTGTTGCTTTTTCAATCGCCTTGTTAAGCGTCAATACCAGATAATCTTCCAATTGATCTTTATCTTCCAACAGGCTATCGGCAACTTCAATAGTCTTTATTTTTCGGTTCGCTGTCAGCGTTACTTTCAGAAGGCCGTCATTGCTGGATTCATCTATCAAAACGGTGTCCAACCTTCTTTTGGTGGCTTCCACCTTTTCTTGGGTTTCCTTTAGTTTGCCCATCATTCCCATTAAATCTCCAAACATATCTTTTTCTTTTTCTATCGGTCAGTAACCACTGGAGGGTAGATAATTTTTATCTTTTCCTGAATATTTCAACCTAAGACAGTGGTTTTAACGGACGGTAATTTTTAGTTTAAATTCGACACAAATTTACTACTTTGTAATCATTTTTAAAACCTTGAATAATGAAAAACTTGGCACTTCTTTCATTTGCTTATGTTATTTTTGCACTCTCATTAACAGCGCAAAACACTTCCGATAAAAATATGGAAATCCGTCCCCCAGTTGCAGAAAAAATAGCAAAGGAACTTAAGGCCCACGGCGATGTCCGTTTGGATGATTACTATTGGCTCAATAATCCTGAGGATCCCAAAGTAATCGATTATTTGAATGCGGAAAACGATTATTACGATCAGAAGACCGCCCATACCAAAAAACTGAAGGAAGATCTTTTTGAGGAGATGAAGGCCCGTATCAAGGAGGATGACCAATCGGTTCCATATAAATTGAATGGTTATTATTACATCACCCGTTTTGAGAAAGGACAGGATTATCCTATCTACACGCGCAAAAAAGGTTCGTTGGATGCAAAAGAGGAAATACTTTTTAATGTGAACGAGATGGCCAAGGGATATTCCTATTATAATTTGGCCGGTATCAATGTTTCGGAGGACAATAAATTGGTTTCCTTCGGCGTAGACACGCTGAGCAGAAGAAAGTATGATATTTATATAAAAAATTTGGAAACGGGAGAGATTTATCCTGAATCCATTCCCCTGACTACCGGAGGCTCCACCTGGGGAAGCGACAACAAAACATTGTTCTACACTCGAAAGGATGAAAAAACCCTTCGCGCAGATAGGATATATAGACATACCCTCGGTACGCTATCAAATATGGATGAATTAGTATTTAGCGAGGAGGACGAAACTTTTGGGACCTATGTTTACAAATCGAAATCACGAAAGTATATCATCATAGGCTCCTACAGTACCCTCACTTCCGAATTCCGGATTTTGGAGGCAGATAATCCCTTGGGGGAATTCAGGATCTTCCAGCCACGCGAGCGAGGCCTGGAGTACAGCATCTCGCATTATAACGATCATTGGTATGTGTTGACCAATAAGGATGACGCCCTTAATTTTAAGTTGATGAATACACCTTTGGAAAAAACGACGAAGGAAAACTGGGTGGATATGATCCCCCATAGAAAGGATGTATTGTTGGAGGATATCGATATTTTCAAGGAATTTCTGGTGGTAAGCGAGAGGAATAACGGTCTTACCCAGATCCGGATCAAAAGATGGGACCACGAGGAAGATTATTATTTGCCCTTTGACAATGAGACTTATACCGCCTTTACCACCCAAAATCCCGAGTTTGATACCACGCTTCTTCGCTATGGGTACAACGCTTTAAACACGCCTGCCTCAATTATTGATTTTAATATGGAGACCAAGGAAAAAACGGTGTTGAAGGAAACCGAGGTGCTGGGCGGAAAGTTTGATAAGAACAATTATGTTTCCGAGCGTCTATGGGCCACCGCCTCTGATGGGAAAAAAATTGCTATTTCAGTAATATATCGGAAGGGAATAAAGAAAGACGGTACGAATCCGCTTTTGATTTACGGGTACGGTTCATACGGGGCTACCATAGATCCGTATTTCTCCACCGTTCGGCTGAGTCTATTGGACCGCGGCTTTGTTTTTGCAATTGCCCACGTCCGTGGAGGGGAATATCTCGGCCGGGAATGGTATGAGGACGGAAAATTGCTGAAAAAGACCAATACCTTCACCGATTTTGTGGCTGCATCGGCTTTTATGGTGGAACAGGGATATACCTCTCCCCAACATCTCTATGCCTCTGGCGGCTCGGCAGGAGGATTATTAATGGGAGCCATTGCGAATATGGCGCCGGAACTGTACAATGGCATAATCGCTTCGGTTCCTTTCGTCGATGTGCTTACGACCATGCTGGATGATTCCATCCCCCTGACCACGGGGGAATATGATGAATGGGGAAATCCGAACTTCAAGGATTACTATAACTATATCAAGGCCTATTCTCCCTATGATAATGTGGAGGCAAAAGAATATCCAAATATGCTGGTTACCACAGGGCTGCACGATAGCCAAGTGCAATATTATGAACCTGCAAAGTGGGTGGCAAAGCTCCGGGACATGAAAACCGACAACAATTTGCTTTTGTTCCATACCAATATGAAGGCAGGACATGGAGGAGCATCTGGCCGTTTTGAAGCCTTGAAGGAGGTGGCCAGGGATTATGCTTTTTTGTTGGATTTGGAAGGAATCAGGGAGTAATAAAAATATTTCCGTACCTTTGCAACGTTTGAAAATTAAGTCTATGCCGAGTATTGGTTGTAACAAACTCCCTCTTTTATGAAAGAAGAAATCCAGGCCTACAACAATGTATTGGACCTTATTGGCAATACACCCTTGATAAAACTTAGCAAGATTGCCAAGAAAATGAAGGGTAATTATTTTGCGAAGGTAGAGGCCTTCAACCCCGGCCACTCCACTAAGGACAGAATTGCAGTTTACATAATTGAGCAGGCAGAGAAGAAGGGAATCCTAAAACCTGGCGATACGATTATTGAAACTACCAGTGGGAATACCGGATTTAGTTTGGCCCTGGTCAGTATAATTAAAGGTTACGAATGTATCCTTGCCGTAAGTTCGAAATCCTCGGCCGATAAAATTGACATGTTGAAGTCCCTTGGAGCCAAAGTATATGTATGCCCCGCCCACGTTAGTGCGGATGATCCACGTTCCTATTATGAAGTGGCCAAAAGACTGCACAAGGAAAATGAGGGGTCGATATATATAAACCAATACTTCAACGAACTGAATATCGATGCCCATTATTATTCCACCGGCCCCGAAATTTGGGAACAGACCAATGGGAAAATAACCCATCTGGTAGCCTGTAGTGGTACCGGCGGAACTATCTCCGGCACGGCGCGTTTTCTGAAGGAAAAAAACCCCGATATTAAGGTGATCGGGATAGATGCCTACGGTTCCGTGCTCCAAAAATACCACCAGACCGGGCAATTTGATGAAAACGAAATCTATCCCTATCGTATCGAAGGGCTGGGAAAAAATTTGATTCCCACAGCTACCGATTTCGATGTTATTGACAAATTCGAGAAGGTAACCGACGAAAGCAGTGCCCATACCGCGCGTGAACTGGCGAAGACAGAAGGACTTTTTGTGGGATATACCAGTGGTGCTGCCATGCAGGGGCTTAAGCAATTGGAAGAGGAGGGTGAATTTTCTGAGGGCGACAACATCGTGGTGATTTTTCCCGACCATGGTTCCCGTTATATGAGCAAGATCTTTAACGATAAATGGATGAACGATCAAGGTTTTTTCGATGCGGAGACTTCGGAAATACAAAAAATCGAATATGTGAAGTAAAGGTATCTCCCTACAGAAATATAAACCTCTAAGTCATTAAATCACCCTGAACCAAACAGTCCGTACCGTGGAAGTGTTTGGTTTTGTCTTTACATTTGCTTTTTGCCTTCTATGTACCGGTTCCTTATTAATAAACGGTGATCATGTCCCTGAATCTGAAACAATCCAGCACCGCAAGTGCATCCGTAGTTGAGAAAACCGTATATCCCATACTTTTTGCGATTGCTTTTTCCCATCTTATAAATGATCTTCTACAGATTATCATTCCCTCCATCTATCCAATGCTAAGGGAGAAATACGGATTGAGTTTTACCCAAATCGGCTTTATAACCTTTGCCTATCAGCTAACGGCTTCTCTCCTGCAACCCATAGTAGGCTTTAAGACCGATAAAAAACCGTTGCCCTATTCTCTGGTTTATGCCATGTGCTTTACGATGTTTGGCTTGGTATTGTTGGCATTTGCCACTAATTATTACATCATTCTTATCTCCGTGGGGTTAGTAGGAATAGGCTCCTCTATTTTTCACCCGGAAGCATCCCGGGTAGCTTATCTGGGCTCTGGGGGTAAACGTGGATTGGCACAATCCATATTTCAGGTGGGAGGAAATTCAGGAACGGCAATTGGGCCCTTATTGGTTATCCTGATTGTAATTCCGTATGGGCAAACACATATTTTGTGGTTTTTGATCCTTTCGGTGGTGGCCATAGTCGTACTTTCCCAAATCGCCCGCTGGTATAAGAAATTTTTGGCCTTGAGGGAAAGCAATAAATTGAGATCAACGGAATTCCCGCCCCGCTTACGTAAAAAACAAGTTAAGGGAGCCATTGGAATCCTCTTGGTCCTGATTTTTTCGAAATACATCTATATGACCAGTATCAGTAGTTATTTTACGTTCTACCTTATAGATAAATTTGGAGTAAGCATCCCGGAATCACAATTTTACCTATTCTTATTTTTCGGTTCTGTTGCTTTGGGAACCTTTTTGGGTGGACCCTTGGGCGATCGCTTCGGAAGAAAATATGTGATCTGGTTTTCCATTCTGGGTTCTGCGCCCTTTGCGTTATTGCTACCGTACGTCGATTTGTTTTGGACTGGAGCACTTGTGGTTATGGTGGGGCTGGTATTGTCTTCGGCCTTTTCGGCTATCCTGGTTTTTGCGCAGGAACTCTTGCCTGGAAAAGTAGGAATGATATCGGGATTGTTCTTCGGATTTGCCTTTGGAATAGCAGGCCTGGGTTCCGCATTTTTAGGATATTTGGCGGACAACACCAGCATCGAATTTGTATATAGATTATGTTCCTTTTTGCCACTTATAGGTGGGGTCGCATATTTCCTGCCCAATTTGCGACACAGATTTGAAAAATAGCAATCCATAGGTCTTGAGTGTCAAATGCCATTGGGCAGGGATGTTTTTCCATCCATCAGCTATTGTCTCGTAATCACAAATGAAATGCTTCTCCACAAATTAATTATGCATATCACTAATATTTCGTTAAATTTGCCCCCGGTTAAAATAAAAAATTGATGAGAGACTTATTCGAAAAAATCTATAAAGATAAGGGTCCATTGGGAAAATGGGCGGAACAGGCGGAAGGCTATTTTGTTTTTCCAAAACTTGAGGGGCCGATTTCAAATAGAATGAAATTTAACGGGCGGGAAGTGGTGACCTGGAGTATCAACGATTATCTGGGATTGGCCAATCACCCCGAGGTCCGGAAGGTAGATGCAGAGGCGGGAGCCAAGTGGGGTTCAGCTTATCCCATGGGCGCACGGATGATGAGTGGACATACGGAACTTCACGAACAACTTCAGCGCGAACTGGCTGCTTTTGTGATGAAGGAAGCCGCTTATCTTTTAAATTTTGGTTATCAAGGCATGGTCTCCACTATTGATGCCCTTGTTTCAAAAGATGATGTAATCGTTTATGATGTTGATGCCCACGCCTGTATTATCGATGGCGTACGCCTTCATTTGGGACAACGGTTCACTTACAAGCACAACGATATGGAAAGTATCGAAAAGAATCTGCAACGTGCTACCAGGGTAGCCGAAAAATCCGGAGGTGGAATTTTGCTGATTTCCGAAGGAGTTTTTGGAATGCGGGGAGAACAAGGAAAACTGAAAGAGATAATTGCACTTAAGAAAAAATATAATTTCCGTTTTTTTGTTGATGACGCCCACGGTTTTGGAACCCTGGGGAAAACTGGGGCCGGAGCAGGGGAGGAGCAGGGAGTCCAGGATGGTATAGATGTTTATTTTGCTACTTTTGCAAAATCCATGGCCAGTTCGGGAGCCTTTATTGCTGCGGACGAGGAAATAATAAACTACCTAAAATACAATTTGCGGTCGCAGATGTTTGCCAAATCCCTCCAAATGCAATTGGTAGAGGGAGCCTTAAAGCGCCTGGAAATGATCCGCACCATGCCCGAGTTAAAGGAAAAACTTTGGGAAAATGTCAATGCACTACAAGGAGGGCTCCGCGAAAGAGGATTTGACCTCGGTACCACCCAAAGCTGCGTAACCCCTGTTTACCTGAAAGGAAGCATTCCAGAAGCCATGGCCCTGGTAAAGGATCTTCGTGAAAATCACGGAATTTTCTGTTCCATAGTGGTGTATCCGGTTATCCCGAAAGGCTTGATCCTGTTGCGGATGATTCCCACTGCTACGCACGAAATGGAAGATATCCAGGAAACCTTGGAGGCATTTTCCGCCATTCGGGAACGCTTGGAAAATGGCACTTACAAAAGACTTTCCTCCGCTGTTGCCGAAGCTATGGGCGACAAAATATAATTGGATCAAAAAATTTGAAGTACAATAAGCGCGGCGCCCCAACATAAATTGGGGCGTCACTTTTTATTTTAATATCCAAGAACTTTTTACTGCCCCAACCATTTAAGCACATCTGAGAAAGATCGGTAGAAGGCATTCGCTCCTTTATAGGATCTTCAATTACTTTCCAACTTTTATCAGCGTATTGATTAAACCTTGCAGGTTTTAAAATCTGCAAGGTTTTACTGAAAGCATGGGTTTATTGAATTTCCTTTTTGGGGAGGATTACCTGGAGAAAAATGGCGATCCCCATTACAATGGCGCAACCCACCAAGTTCAGCCAGAGGTAAGGCATCAGGTCCACATACCAAAAATATATGATGACGGCCTGGGTAATAAGGGCGGCAATAAATACCGCCTTTCCCTGTACATAGCGAATAAAGAAGGCCAGCAGAAAAATTCCCAGTACGTTCCCATAAAAAATGGAACCGATAATATTTACCAATTGAATAAGGTTGTCAAACAAATTGGCTGTACAGGCAACCAAAATTGCAATTATTCCCCAGAGCAGAGTAAACCCGCGGGATACGGCAACGTAATGCTTTTCTCTTTTCCCGGGAACATTTCTTTTATATAGATCCATGGTCGTGGTGCTTCCCAGGGCATTCAGTTCTGAAGAGGTGGATGACATTGCGGCACTGAGGATTACAGCCAAAAGCAACCCAATAAGGCCCCGTGGCAGATTGGTGAGTATAAAATGGATGAAAACATAATCCTTATCATTCGTTTCGGCCTGGGGATTGGCCTTTTTAATAAGTGCGACCGATTCCTTTCGAAGTTCGTCCTCGGAAAGGTTAAGAGCATGGATCTCGGCAGTGAGCCGTTGCTTTTGGAGCTCGTTTTCGGCTTTGGAATATTCTATTTGCGACTGGGCGCGCTGCCCTTCAATTAGGTCTTTTTGTTTTTCCAAATCGCTAAATTCTTCGGAATAAGGTGAATTTTTAACGTCCTTTACAGCCGAAGGGTTAAAATGTAGGGGCGAAGGGTTAAACTGATAAAACACAAATACCATAATGCCAACCAGAAGAATAAAGAACTGCATGGGCACTTTCAACAGACCGTTCATTATCAATCCCATTTGGCTCTGTTTTACGCTTCTTCCCGAAAGGTAGCGCTGTACTTGGCTTTGATCGGTTCCAAAATAGGAGAGAGCCAAAAAGGTCCCACCGATTATCCCGCTCCAAAAAGTATATCTATTGTCAAGGTCAAAGGAAAAATCGAGGATATCCATTTTACCATTTGCCCCGGCTATTTCAAGGGCTTTGGAAAAGGTGACATCCAGGGGCAGGTAATTCAGGATCAGGAGGAAAGCAATGAGCATCCCGATAAAAATGACCGCCATCTGCTGTTTTTGTGTGATACTTACCGCTCTGGTGCCACCACTTACCGTGTAGATTATAACCAAAACCCCAATGATGATATTCAAATAAATCAAATTCCACCCCAGAACCGCGGAGAGGATTATGGAAGGTGCAAAAATCGTGATTCCACAGGCCAGCCCCCGTTGTATTAAGAATAGAATGGCGGTGAGCGTTCGGGTCTTTTTATCGAAACGGCTTTCCAAATATTCGTATGCGGTGTAAACGTTGAGTTTGTGAAAAATCGGGATAAAGACCATGCAAATAATAATCATGGCAATGGGCAATCCAAAATAAAACTGCACAAACCCCATTCCATCGTGAAAGGCCTGGCCTGGGGTGGAAAGAAATGTTATGGCACTGGCCTGTGTAGCCATTACACTTAGCCCGATGGTCCACCAATTTGCCGTGTTTCCACCTTTTAGATAATCTCCCACATCGCGCTGCCTCCGTGCAGCCCAAGTGCCGTAAAGAACGATGAAGAGCAGGGTTCCAATTAAAACAATCCAATCTATTTGCTGCATGCTAGGAAAAATTTTGCATTAGTACATAAAACAAATAGATATATACGGCATTGAAAAGGAGCACGAAAGTATAACTCCATTTCCAGACAAATTTCTGTTTTTCGGGTCTCATCTAATTCTTTTTATAATTTGGCACAGCCTGGGTCCGCAAGGTCTTGACGTTTTGTGTTTTCAGGAGATAAATTCCTTTTTTGTCTCTCTTCCAACGTGAAAATAACTTCAATAAAGATTAATACGGACAGATTTCCCTAAACCCAGACCAGTTTTTAAAAATACGAAAAACCGCAGTCACAAATCGTTTATTTCCCAATGGAAAGCATGTTGGCAAACAACCTATAGGCCCCCGGAATACCTGCGGGAAGTACCCTGAAAAAACTTAGACCTGTATAGACATAATATCCTTTCCCATATTTGGCGACGAGCAGGGCACCTTTGGTCTGTGGTTCACCTGAATCGTTCATACCCAAAATTGGCGTGAATTCCTTTGCCCATTCATTCGGAAAATAGAGCCCGCGTTCCTGTACCCACCCCTCAAAATCGGTCTGGGTAATCTTATTCGGGGTATTCAACAACGGATTTTCAGGCGCCAGAAATTTCACTTCGGCAAATTCATCGGTGACCCGATCCCGGGAGAGTCTTAAGAAATATGGCGCAATAGTTTCGGTTACCAAAGCATGGTTCGTATTGTATTGAACGATAAGGTTTCCGCCGTTTTCAACATATTTGTTTAGGGTCGGTTGTGCAAAGGCAAGTTCAGGTACTGTGTTATACGCCCGGATGCCAAGAACTATCGCATCAAACTTTTCAAGGTTTTTCGCGGAGATGTTTGAGGGATCTATGGTGGTTACGGTATATCCTATCTGTCCTAAACTTTCGGGTATGGCATCACCTGCGCCATTTATATATCCTATATGTTGTCCTTTTTTCAGGATGTCGATTTTTGCAACCTTTGCCTCAGAGGGCAGTAACACGCTTTGATAGGGAATATGATCGTAATCCACCGTTGCCAATTTGTTGGAGAATGTTTTACCCTCTGCATTGATTATGGTCTTTAAATATCCCTCGCTTGGTCCCTTCGGTGGAGTAACCGTAAAATACAAGGTGGTGGTTTCACCATTTCTTTCAAGTTTAAAGGGTTGTTGGGCCGGTTCCACTTTCCACCCTTCGGGAGATTGCAGGCCTACAATGCCGGAGATTCTGTCTTTGCCGGCGCGAACGATAATGGCAATAGTTTTAGCCGCTTCGGTGGCGAAAATCAAAACTTTTTCCGGAAGGGAAGCCGTAACTTCCGGCAAGACCTCCAGTGGTCTATACACTTCTCCTTTTACTGGATCATTGAATTTATAAATAATGTTTTTTGTAAAGAAAATGGTAGTCTTTCCAAACTGAAGTTCAAAAACCAGTCGCTCCAGGGCTGGAGTTTCAGGCAGGCCGATCAATTCTTCGGGTGCGGTGTACATTCCTGCCGTTCCTTTTTCAATCAACCAATATGGGGAGGAATATTTTGGGTTATGCAAGCCGGAGTTTAAGGTTATCTCAATTTTTCTGCCCACATTAAAAGGAAGGGTTTCCCTGCCGTCCCAAATTACCTTTCCATCAAGATCACTGATGTTCTTTAAAACTACTTCGTTGCTTCCCCTATTTATGGCCTCGATATTTACTTTAAAATCTTGCTTTGGATTTACGGCGTTTTCTTCAGAGACGGCTTCAAGGAAAATTCCCCCGCAATCAAGAATGAGTTGTTTCAACTGTTCCAATTTTATTTTTTTCCAGTGATCATCCTTCAGGTTCTTTACCAGTGGGTAAGCCTTCAATAGTTGGGGAAGCATTTTCGAAGGATCCGAAAAGTCGAAATTTTTTTCCAACGGATTTAAGATGGCCCCAATTTCCTTTCCCCCTTCAAGTCGGCTCCAGTTTGTGTTGATGCCCTGAAAAAGATCGTTGTTCGGCGGTTTTGAACCTTTGAGCAATTCCAGATATTCAGTTTCTGAACCTCTTGTACCTGTACTTCCAAACCCTTGCGACTGGTGCATGCTCCGGCTCAAGGCGGCGATCTCTCCATTGGAAAGGCCCAGGGAGGGAAAATATGTTCCTATTTCAACTGCAACATGATTGGTTTTGTCAGCATTTTCAAATTTTTCCCGACTGCCATAAAACCACCAGGAGGTGTTGAAAAATAATCTTTGGGGCTGCCATACCCCATATTCCTTGGCTGATTGTGGAAAATTGGCCGCGTTCCCGGCCTTGTCAAACGCTTCCATCCCCAACATAGCAGATGCCGTATGGTGGCCGTGGGTGGTTCCGGGACTGCGATGATCGAAGCGGTTTATTATAATGTCCGGTCTAAATTTCCGGATGGTGTGGATCACGTCGCCAAAAACTTCCTGTTTATTCCAGAATTTAAAAGTTTCCTCGGGATTTTTACTGTACCCAAAATCATTGGCACGCGTAAAAAATTGATGGCCACCATCTATTTTTCGGGCCTCCAAAAGCTCTTCCGTCCGAATAACCCCGAGGAGCTCACCCAGTTCAGGGCCTACCAAATTTTGGCCGCCGTCGCCACGGGTTATGGAAAGATAGGCGGTGTTGGCATGCACGTCGTTTACCAGATAGGAAATGAGTCGAGTGTTCTCATCATCGGGATGGGCCGCAATATATAGCGCGGAGCCTACAAAGTTCAGCTTTTGAAGATTGTGATATATTTGGGATGAGGTGGGTTTTTTGGGCGTTTGGGCGGTGGCGCCTATGGCCAGCAGTAGTAACAGCTTTAAAAAGATAGTTTTTCGCATGGAAGAATTCATTTATGCTCGCAAGGGCCACAAAGATACTTATAATGGAAGAAATTTTTCCCGGCAGAAGGATGTTGGGTTCCAATCGTACATTTTTCAATTTCTTATACAGAAAAATCAATCATGCGGAAGGTCCAACCTGTTTTTATCAATTTCCGGCTGGGGTTCGGGAATGTTTTCGTGGTTTATGATGCTCACTCCCTTTTGCAACATCATACTATTTGGATAGGTAATCGTTTCGTTATCCTTTGTATGGAGAATTACGTGGAATGACTTTATATCCTCAATATAACCTTCCGAAGGAAAATCCTTGTCGTGGATCTTGATGTAATCGCCAATCCTATAGGGAAAGGTGAAGAACATTATGATACCGCTCGTTACATTGCTCAGGATGCTCCATTGGGCAAAAAAGGCGATTCCGATTACGGCAAAGACCGAGGACAACACCAATCCAACATTTCTGAAATCCACCCCCCAGATAGTAACCAATCCAAGAACGATCAAAAAGAAAAAGACAAAATCCACGTATTTCATGATCAATCCCGTGCGGTGTTCCAGTCTTTCAACTTTTTGGGCGTAATTTTGGATGGCGCGTTTCAATATCGTTCTCAACAACAAAAGAATCATTAACAAAGCACCCGATTCAATCAATTGAAAGGTATATTCTCTTAAATTGTCCATATTCATTTAGTTATTTTAATCCCAAGGAATCCCTCAAATGTGCAAATTCATTTCGGTTTTTGTTCCAATAATCGCTTTTTATTCGATGTATTTTTTCCCCGCGTGTTTGCAGCCGGAGGGAATCCTTTCTGTCTGCCCCATTTACCTCTTCCCATTTTTCGATTTCGAAGGGAAACCTGCTCCTGAAAATCAATTTCAACTGGCGCTGAAGGTCGGGATAATTTAAGGTGTAAACGGTCATCGAATCCCCTTGTTTTATATTTGCAAATGCATGGTATTCCTTGATTTCCTTATGGTGAAGTCGGATATATTCTAGCGATGGAATTATGGAAATCTCTCCCGTAGGCAGTTCCTCGGGATTGATCCGTATTAAATTCCACAGTTCGTCTTCCAGCCAATTTTTGGGCAAGGAAAACTTTTGATCTGCTTCGCCTTCAAAATAAGAATGGGTCTCTAACTCGAAAATTTCCCTATTGTTGAGCTGCAAATATACCTGGCCGCACCATTCTTGCGTACTGTTGCTTATTTTAAGGGCATGCCCGGTGGTTGAAAGGGGGCTGAAAGTACTGCTCATAATGGAATATGGGTAAATTCCAGTATTGAAATTTTTGGTGAGGTTGAGCTTCAAAACAGGAATATTCCCCTCCGAAATGCGTTCGGCTTTTACTTGTTCATCAGGTAAAAAATCCTCGGTAACATATATGGTCACGGCCGTACCCTCCCGCATTTCTCCATAGCGCTCTTGGGTCAATTGATAGGAGGTAATTTCCGCTTCTCCCGAAAACCAGTATTCCTTAAATTCCTGCGAAAAACTCCGGGCATCCTCAGGTCTCGGTTTTTCCTGTTTGGATGGGATCCGTGGGGAAATATTTTTTTCTTCTGAAGTATTGCAGCCGGCGGTCAAAACCACAACAGCTATGGGAAGTATAAATTTAAAAACGTTCATTCGCCTCGGATTTCCAGCTAAAATACCAAAAAATCACCGGGAAGCAATATGGACCAGGGTTTTGTAAACCAGGCGAACGGGAAGGCCCATCACATTAAAATAGCAGCCCTCAATTTTTTCGATTCCTATATACCCTATCCATTCCTGGATGCCATAACCTCCTGCTTTATCAAAGGGTTTGTAGGTACTTATGTAATACTCCATCTCTTCTTCAGAAAGGGTCTTGAACCAGACCTTGGTAATATCGTGTAGGGTTTCCTGAAAATTTTTGGATGTAAAACATACCGAAGTAATCACTTCGTGCTTTTGGCCACTCAATTTGCCCAGCATTTGTTTGGCTTCCTCTTCATTCTTCGGTTTCCCTAAGGCCTCATTGTCCAGCCATACAATAGTATCGCTGGTTACCAAGATTTCATTTTCCTTCAGATCGGAAAAGGCGGAAGCTTTTTTTTCAGAAATAAAATCAGTGATCCCTGACTTTTTTAAATGGGAAGGATAACTCTCGTCAGTTTCCTTTACCCGGATTTCAAAATCGATGTCCAGCTCGTTAAAAAAAGCCTGTCGTCGTGGGGAGGCCGAGGCGAGAATGATATTGAAATTTATAAGTTTATCGCGGAGCATGCTTTAATATAAATTGGGTTTTCGTTTTCTTGTTGTATGATTTCAAAAATAATGAATCCTGCCTTCAGGGTATCCTGCGCCAGAATTTTAGTTTCCTATACCCTGACTTAGGATAGTGATTGAAATAACATCATGGAACATATTCCGGTAACCATAACAATTTTCAATAAGCTGGAAAGGAACGCAAAGTCCTTTTTCGTTTTTGCATCCCAAGCCTTGATACAAAACAGAAGTAAGGGGCCTATAATGGTGAAAAGAAAATACAACAATATAATTTGGTGGCTGTACAGATATTCATACATATAAAACAGCACTCCACATACCATCAAAACCCCGAGGATAAATGTGATGAGTACCGTTCTTTTTCTTCCTATTGCAATGGGCAGGGTGTTCATTTCCCCTTTTTTATCACCATTTATATCCTGTAAATCCTTTACTATTTCCCGGATGAAGTTTAGGGAAAATGCGAAAAGTGAATATTGCAAAACAATCTTGAATAGCATAGACTGATCCGCTTGGTTGGTAGGCGAAATGCCAGGCATCAGATCAAAAAGCCCCACTATAATCAGGCTCATGGCAACAAGTGCCGAGATCAACAGGTTGCCCACCAGCAACATGCCTTTTAAATAAGAGGCATACAAATAGAGGAGGGCAGAGATAACAATAAAAAGGCCCGCAAAAGCAGGTTTACCAATACTGTTCGAAAGGTAGTACCCGATTGAGACCCCTACAACGTTTAGAATTATAAACAGATTATTTGCAGTGTTTATGCCAATTCTTTTGCCTACCAGAACTTTTTGGGGTTTATTGATTTTGTCGATTTCTATATCATAGATATCATTGATGGTGTTTCCGGCCGCCGCAATGGAGACAGTCGCCAATACCAACAGGAAAAATTCCCAGTCATTGAGGGTTATATCAATGCCCGAAGGATGAAAAAGTCCGTACTTAATACAGTATTGCGCCAGTGCAATAAACACAAGATTTTGAAAGCGGATGAGATGGAGATATTTCAAGTTATTAGTTATGATTTTTGGAATTTCGGATGATGGATGCCGGGTTGGGAATTATCGAATTATGAATTATGGGATTCTTCCATCTTAGTTATCAACTATGATTTTGAGTTACATTCAGTTGCTCGCCACTCATCTCAATCATATTTTGCGCTTACCCCAGAGGTCAGCATCCATTTTCCCTGAACTTTTAAGACCTGCTCAATTACGTCGCGCACGCAGCCTTTGCCTCCTTTTTTATGGGAAACGTATTTTGAAATGGATTTTATTTCGGGAACTGCATCCTGCGGGCAGGTAGGAAGTCCAACTTCCTGCATAATTTCGTAATCCGGTAAGTCATCGCCCATATAAAGTACGTTTTCGGCCTTAAGATCATGGCGATCTAAATATTCCTCCAAAATTTTGGTCTTTTGCTGGGCTCCCAGAAAAATATCCTCAATGCCGAGATTTTGAAGACGGACCCTAACGCCCTCATTGCTCCCGCCGGAAATAACACAAATCCTAAATCCCTGCTCCACGGCTGTTTTCAGTGCATAGCCATCCTTGATGTTCATGGTACGGAACAGTTCGCCTTGGGTGGTTACTTTTACCGTGCCGTCGGTCAATACCCCATCTACATCGAAAATGAAGGTGGTAATACGGTTGAGGTATTCCTTATAACTTTTATCGTTAAACTCAAATGGTTTTTCTGTCATAATTGAATAGTTATTTGGTGTTGAGCGAATGGGTGAAAAGTTCGTAGAGGTCACGATAGGGGCTTTCTGCCAAAAGTTTCAAATGCTTCTCAATGGTCTTTTTGTCGTTGCGTTTTGCCGGGCCGGTTTGCGCCTGGTACGGAGAGATGGTTTCGATTTTTGCCGCGGTTTCCCTAATCAAGGGCTCTAACAATGTAAAGGGCAATTTTTCTTCTTCTAAAATGGAACTGCCGATGCCGTATAAATGGTTGACGAAATTATTGACGAAAACTGCGGCCAAGTGCAATTTCGCCCTTTTTTCAGATGAAATCTCGACAACATTCCTTGAAATGATCTTTCCCAAATCTTGGAGCAGTTTAAGATCATTCGGATTTTCCGCTTCAATACAGAGGGGAATATCCGTAAAATCCACCCTTCGTTTTTTTGAAAAACTCTGTAACGGATAAAACACCCCGCGCCTGTTCTTCGGAGCTAGCTGATCCATTCCTACCCCACCCGAGGTATGGACAACCAATCTATTTTTAAAAGGCAGACTTTCCGAAAAAAAACCAATCACATCATCGGGAATTCCGATAATATATACATCCGCATCCCTCAAGTTCGAAATATCGTCGGTAAACAGAATATTTTCATAGGAGGAAGGCAGGGCAAGGAAATTTCTGTTAAAAACCTGAATTACGTTTACGTTTTCCGCTCTTCGCAATGCATTGCAAAGATGATAGTTGAGATTTCCGAATCCTAATAACACTACATTTATCATAATGCGAAAGTAAGGTATTTTAATTTTTTGGCGAAAACTTTGGGTGAATCCCTTTGATTTCACCACTCCTTTGGTTGAGAAATCATGCAACATGGAATCGTTATTTTAGTCGGCCCTACAAAGTCATCGATTGGTCGATGGACAATACATTGCAGATTACGGAGTCCTGGATTTTACCGGTATTTTAGATGGGCAATTTCTGATGGATTTTGGTAACTTTGCTTGAAAACGAACAATGGCAGAACGCGAAATAAATTCAAGGGAGGATGTTTCCCTTTTGGTACGAACTTTTTACGGAAAAGTCAGAAAAGACGACCTTCTGGGGCCTATATTTAATGGAATCATTAAGGATTGGGAGAGCCACCTGGAACTCTTGACCGACTTTTGGGAGACCAACCTTTTCTTTAAACGCAAATACTTTGGAAATCCTATGCATGCCCACGTGGAGGTTGACAAAATGGTCAACAATACCATAAATGAAATGCACTTTGGCAGATGGATAAATCTTTGGCTCCAAACGATAGACGAACTTTTCGACCCGGAGGATGAAAGGGCGTTGGTTGCAAAAAACAGGGCCCGGCACATGGGAACATTCCTCCATTTGAACATTTTTAATTCCAGAACCACCAAAGCGGGCCAATAGATAACCGTAAAATAGGATAACTTTTTAAATGTCCGACCTAGCTTTCTGGCATATAATTGGTTAAAATGGTAGCGTGTTTTTGAACTCCGTTTTTGATAGCTTTAATGGGTCTAATTACCTAAATTTGCCCAAAATTTCCTACAATGCTAAAAAAGATAGCTTCCGTTCTTTTCTCTACCCGATTGACCGCCGTTCTGTTCCTTGTTTTTGCCGTAGCCATGGCCGCAGGGACATTTATGGACGCGTCCTCCCAGACCCCGCCAACCCCATATACCCGCGAACTTATTTATAATGCCTGGTGGTTTGAGGCCATTATGGCCATTTTTATCATAAATTTCGTCGGCAATATTTTTCGCTATAATCTCCATAAAAGGAAAATGTGGGCTTCGCTAATGCTCCACCTATCACTGATCCTGGTAATATTTGGAGCCTTTGTTACCCGATATATTGGGTTTGAGGGCGTAATGCATATTCGCGAGGGCCAAACTGCGAGCGCCATCCTTTCCGAACATACCTACCTTGATGTTTTTATTGATGGTGATTATATGGTGGATGGCGTAGCACAGCGCCGCAAACTGAGACCCAAGAAACTCCGACTTTCCGAAAGACTGAATAATGATTTCGAAATCAACACAGATTATGATGGCCAACCCGTAAAAATAAGCTATAAGGAATTCATCAAAGGAGCAAAAGAAGGATTGATCCCGGATGAAAATGGAGAAGAATACCTGAAAATTGTGGAATCCAGCACCGGCGAACGCCATGACCATTGGGTGAAGAGCGGAGAGGTTTCCAATATCCACAATATTTTGTTTGCCATCAACAAACCGACGGAAGGAGCCATAAACATTAATACTTCCGACGACGGCACGTACACGATTTCCAGTCCTTTTGAAGGTGATTACTTGCGTATGGCAGATCAACAAGAGGGCACAGTGGCCGCAGATAGCGTCCAGGATTTTAATCTAGCCTCCCTCTATCAGTTGGGAGGGATAGGATTTGTGGTGCCCGAGCCATTGACCAGGGGTAAATTTGGCGTAGTAAGAGCAGAAGCCGATGAGCCTTCAAACCTGGATGCCCTTATCGTTGAGGTTAGCTCAAAGGATGAATCCAAAACGGTGGCCCTGCTCGGAGGGAGGGGAAGTGCGCCCAATCCAACAGAGACCGAGATTGCCGGTTTGAAGGTCTATATGAGCTACGGCTCCGAGAATATTGAACTTCCCTTTAGCATTACTTTGAATGATTTTATCGCGGAAAAATATCCGGGTACCGAAAAGGGATATTCCTCCTTTATGAGCAAGGTTACCGTAATAGATGAAAACAATGAACACTTTGATGCTGATATTTATATGAACAATGTTCTGGACCATAAGGGCTACAGGTTTTTTCAAGCAGGTTTCGATCCGGACGAGCGTGGAACCATCCTGTCTGTTAACCACGATTGGTGGGGCACCTGGATCACCTATATCGGTTATTTCTTTTTGTATATTGGGTGTATGGCTATTTTGTTCAGCAAGCACAGCCGTTTTGGTAAATTGGAAATCATGTTGGATCGTATCAAGCGCAAGAAGAAGAAAATGATGACCATACTGGTGCTTTTTCTGGGTTTAACGGGTATGGCCCAGGAACCTGCCGCCCATACCAGCATCCCCAAACAACAAATTGATTCCCTTATCATCGCAAATGCGGTGAGCAAGGAACATGCGGACAAATTTGGACATCTTCTTATCCAGGATAATGGCCGGATGAAGCCCATCAATACCTTTGCCAGTGAACTATTGCGAAAGGTGAGCAGGAGCGATCATTACGAAGGACTAAATGCAGATCAGGTTTTTATTTCGATGTCCGAGTTCCCCCGACTTTGGGTGGAAGTACCGCTCATAGCACTTAAACGAGGAAATGATAGTATCCGCCATGTAGCCGGAGTGCCGGACGGACAGCGGAATGTTTCCTTGATGGATCTCTTTGACTCCCGGGGCAACTACAAATTGGAGCCCTACTTGGCCGCTGCCACGCGCACTACCACGCCCAACCAGTACCAAAAGGATTTTATAAAAGCCCACGAAAACTTTTCATTGATGAACGCCGCCCTGAGCGGTAGTATATTGAAGATTTTTCCAATCCCTGGTGATGAAGGAAACAAATGGGTGTCCTACCCAGAATTGGGGGAAGCTAACTTAACCGGGATGGATTCCCTTTATGCCAGGAACATTCTTCCTATGTATTTCGAAAGCTTGAAAAAGGCACGCGAAACGGGAGATTATTCACAAGCGGATGATTTTCTGGAAAGCATAACCAATTTCCAAAAGAAATATGGTGCTGAAGTTATGCCTTCGGAAAATAGACTTTTGGCAGAAACCATCTATAACAAAGCCGATATCTTCAATCGTTTGTACAAGTATTTTGGGGTATTTGGAATCTTGATGTTCGTCGTTATCATTGCCCAACTTTTCAAGGATCGAAAAATACTACGGATATTTATAAAGGGTACCAAAATAATTATGTGGTTTCTCTTTGCGCTGATGACGCTCGGACTCGCCCTCAGATGGTACGTCAGTGGTCATGCTCCGTGGAGCGATGCTTATGAATCGGTTATTTATGTAGCTTGGGCCACCGTGTTCTTCGGGCTCTCCTTTGGAAGAAAAAGTGATTTGACGGTGGCATCCACGGCTTTTGTCGGGGCCATTATTTTATGGGTGGCGCATCAAAACTGGTTGGATCCTTCCATTGCCAACCTACAGCCAGTTTTGGACAGTTATTGGTTGATGATCCACGTGGCGGTAATTGTAATGAGCTATGGTCCGTTTACCCTCGGAATGATTTTGGGAGCTATTTCCTTGTTGCTTATGATTTTTACCACCAAAAAGAATTATAAGCTTATGGAAATCAACATCAGCGAACTTACGGTCATCAACGAAATGGCGCTGACTGCCGGGTTGGTCCTATTGATAATAGGGAATTTCCTCGGGGGTCAATGGGCAAACGAAAGCTGGGGCCGATACTGGGGATGGGATCCCAAAGAAACCTGGGCGCTGATAAGTATTATGGTTTATGCCTTCGTTATTCACGCCAGGTTGGTTCCCGGACTACGGGGACGTTGGACCTTTAACGTGCTTGCCCTTTTTGCCTATTCTTCGATAATGATGACTTATTTTGGGGTAAACTTTTATCTCAGTGGGCTTCATTCCTACGCCAGCGGAGACGCACCTGCTACACCCACCTTTGTGTGGTGGATAACCCTTTTTGCGGTAATATTGAGTACGGTGGCGTATTTCAGGTATAAAAAATACTATATGAAAAAACCCAAAGCCAGAAAAAAATAACGGGCAAAATCCCTGGATCGGATTTTTCTGATGGCCAAGTGGAAGGGAAGGGGTGCGTTGTTAAAACTTATGTTATAATCTTGCCCTAGCTGCTGCAAGTTTCGTTTTATATTATTATTTTGCGATAACAAAAACATTGGCTATGAAACGATTCCTCTTAATTTTTGCGCTTTCGGCTTTTTTGTTGGCCTGTAAGAATGAAAAATCCGATTCGGTAAAAGGTGATGGGTATGAGGATTTATATCCCGTTGCCACCACTTTTTTTCAACCGATCTCCTCTTTGGAACTCGAAGAGCCCGATCCCAAAAAGGTTACATTGGGAAAATATTTGTTCTTTGACACCCGATTGTCTGGAGAGGGAAATATAAGTTGCAACTCCTGTCATAATTTAAATACATATGGCGTGGACAATATGCGTTTCTCACCTGGGGATGCTCCTGGCACCATTGGCGGCAGAAATTCCCCCACCGTTTTTCACGCGGCTCTTCACAAAATGCAATTCTGGGATGGCCGCGCAGCTGATGTTGAGGAGCAGGCCGGAGGGCCCATCCTAAATCCGCTGGAACATAACATCAAGGACGAAAAGCAGTTGATAGACCGCTTAAAACAGGTGGAACTGTACCAAGGTCTCTTTGCAGACGCTTACGGCACGGAAGATCCCATCACTTTCGCGAACCTTACCAATGCCATTGGCGCCTTTGAACGTACCCTGATTCCGGAAAGTAGGTTTGATGCTTATCTTGAGGGCGATCAAGATGCTTTGCAGACACAAGAGAAAAAAGGCCTGAAAACTTTTATTGATTCGGGATGTATAACCTGTCACAGCGGTCCTGCACTTGGAGGGCAAATGTTACAGAAATTCGGCCTCTTTCACGACTATTGGAAACATACGGAATCTGAAGAAGTGGATCTCGGATTGTTTGTTATCAGTGAGCGGGAATCGGAGAAATATTTCTTTAAAGTTCCGGGTCTGCGGAATATCGTACACACGGCTCCTTATTTCCATGATGGCTCCGTGGAGGCATTGGATGATGCCGTCCGCATTATGGGGAAATTACAGCGCAATGTAGATTTGTCGGATGAGGAGGTAAATGATATCATCGCATTTTTGGGAAGTCTATCTTCAGATATTCCCGAGGAAGTGAAACAATCTCCATTTACGGAATGATATTAAGTGAGGAACTTACTTGCGAAATTCAATTTTGTAATTTTATATATTCCTTATTAACCTATTTTTTTATAACTGTTATTTATTTCCTGTTTCAATTGATACGAGGCCTTCATGGATTGCGTATTTGATTAGGCCTACTATTGATTTCGTTTTGGTTTTAATAAAGATGTTTCGCCGGTGTGCTTCCACGGTCCGCTCGCTTATAAAGAGTTTTTCCCCAATTTGCTCATTGCTCAATTCCTTTGCAATTAGTTTTAGGACCGCTAATTCACGGGTGGAAAGTACCGCATTTTGTCCTTCTTTCGGGTCCATCAGATCCACTGGGTTCATCAAATTTTCCATAATGATGTTTTGAGTGTTGGCACTCAGGAATTTACCATTATCGAAAACTGTTTTTATCGCGTCAATAACTTCGCCCATATTGGTTCGTTTCAGCACATAGCCCGATGCTCCAGCTCGTAACATTTTGGTTATAACGGCGATGTCTTCGTGCATGGTCAGGGCAATAACTTTGATGTTGGGGTATAATTCCCTGATTTTTTGAGTGGCTTCAATACCCGAAACATCGGGCATATTGATATCCATCAAAATTATATCGATGGGCTGTTCTTCCAAAAATTTTAAAGTATCGGCCAGCGAATTGGCGCCGCTTACAAAGGCGATTTCTTCTTCGTCCTCCAGCAGCGATTTCAATCCCTGGATCATAAGTTGATGGTCATCGACGATGAGGACCTTAATTTGTTGAGTAGCCATACTTTAATTTTAATCTAGCGGAATAAATATACTTATTATGGTCCCCCTTCCTTTTTTCGAATCAATAAAGAGCGTACCGTTTAGGTTTTTTATTCCGGATTTAATATGTGATAGACCAAAACTGGATTTCTCCCATTGGGGGTTTACATCAAAGCCCTCTCCATTATCTTCGGCCATTAGGGTGATCTGATTATTGTCCTGGGCAAGTTGTATAAAGAGTTCGGTGGCTTTGGAATGTTTTATGGTGTTGTTTACAATTTCCTGGATCGCCCTGTATAAAACATTCTCAAGCAATTCATCCATTTTGGAATCCAGTCCAAAAGTATCAAAGGTTATTTTCAATTTTGAGCTTTGATTGATTTTTGCCGAAATGCTGTTCAGCGCGCCTTTCAGACCTTGGCCAGAAAGAAGGGAAGGGGATAGGTTGTGCGAAATATTTCGTACTTCGTCAAAAGCTTCGTCTATGCTTTCGGTGAGCGAGGTGAGAAGTTCCCGTGTTTTTTCGCAGGATAAATCCCTGCGTTTTTGTAACACGCTAACGTGCAACCCTGAAAGGGACAGTAAATAACCGATCCGATCGTGCAGTTCGCTCCCTATTCTTTTCCTTTCCCGGATTTCCGCTTCAAGGGCAGCTTTCGATTTTTGCTTGGTCAGTGCAATTATTGTTTCTTGTAATTTGTTCTTTTGCTTATGGCGATGGTTCCTGTAGACTAAATAAAGCCCAGCAAGACCCAAAGCAAAAATCAAGATGGTAAGAATGAGCAGATTGTTTTTATTGCGTATTGCCAATTCCTTTTTTTCCAGTTCCAGACTTTGCATTTTGTTCTGTTGGTTAAGATGGGTCACTTCCACGTCGTAAATTTGACCTATAACTGTTTGATCTGCCAGCTTCTGACGGTCCTTAATATATTCCCTGAAATTTTTCAAACCGTTTTCGTAGTCTCCATTGGCGTCATAAATGTCTGACAACAACTTGTGGGCCTCACTAGTCAAGACCAAACTACTGTTGGCCTCGGCCCAAGATTTCACTTCAAACCCAATATTGAGGGCTTCATTTATTCTTCCCATTTTGAGCATAGCCCTTGCGAACCCAATTTTCGAAAGGAATTTTTGATGGGTCAAATTGGCTTCTTCAGCAATTTCTATGCTCTTTGAATAGGCATCCAGAGCCTTTTCGGTCTGTTTCGTTTCCAAAAAGGTATTTCCCAGGGTTTGGTAGGAGATACATAAACTGTAATGGTTGTTTACCTGTTCTGAAAGTTGCATAGCTTTCTCCAAATAGCCGAAGGCACGTTCGGGATCTTTTTTGGAATAACAGATGGCAATATTGTTCAGTATGGAGGCCTCCAAAATGATATCCTTTTGTTCAATGGTTGGATCCAATGCTTTTTCGAAATAAGTGAGGGCCTTGTCTGTGTGGTTCATATTCAAAAACATAACCCCTATATTATTTAACGTCCCGATTTTTTTCTCAGGTTCCTTGGCCAAATCATAATAATCCAAAGCGGTAAAATAATAGGTATATGCGGTTTTTGCATTTCCGATCTCATTGAAGATCATCCCCAGGTTGTTGTTGATACTCGCAATTTCACGATAAAATTGAATCTCTTCGGCCAGGGCCAAAGCTTGGTTATAATATTTTATGGCCTTGGGATAATCGGTTTCAAGAACATAGGACGAACCAATAAATTTTAAAAGAATAATTCTTGAACCCGGGTCCATCGAACCTATGGAATCGAGAAGTTTCATCGATTTATTTCTAGCTGCCAACGGATCCTCATAAAGCAGGGCATGGATCTCATCCGAAATTTCTGGGGCCAATGCAAGATTATCGGTTTTTCCTGGAATCAATTCCGAGGGTTTTGACCGATTGCAGGAATAGACCAATAAGATAAAAACCATGAGAACAAGGATTCTTCCGGTTCCCACACTCCAGGCTTTATATATATTTTTCACATTACAAGATTTACCCACTGAACCTACTTTATACAAATTTGAAATTAAATACCTAAAATCATTAAGAATATGTCGAGAAAAATGAAAAATTAAGTGCTGGCACTTAGTTGGGTTATTAAAAAATAGCAGGAATCCCCAATTGTATATCAGCATAAATTAAAGTTTCTTTGACAATATTAATTCCTAAATTAAATACAAACACACATGGAAAAAGCTAAAACATTACTCTTTCTTCTTTCTTTCGTCTTTTTGGTGCCTTTTTCAAACTTTGGGCAGACCGCCATTTTTTCGGAAGGTTTTGATTACCCGTTGGGGGATCTTCCCACAATATGGGTTATAGACGCAGATCAACCCCCCGAATGGTCGATCAATCAATCGCAAATTGCTGGGGGAGTATATCCCGAATTATATATGGGGTACGGAATGCAAGCGGGACTCAGCAGACTTATTTCGCCCGCCATAGACATCGGCAGCCAAAAGGAACTGGCCATTCGCTACAAACAGTATATGATAAATTATGCAATGGATTGGGGTGAAACCATAGGTATGGATGTTACCTTCGACAATGGGGAAAATTGGCAGGTACTATGGGAAAGACCTTTGGGCAGGCTAAACATTCCGCAGGATGAATTTGTCTATTTTGTGAACGCTCCAGAAGCTGCTACCCACATGAAAATTGCCTTTCGTTTTGAAGGAAACAACCAGGGAATCAACGGTTGGGCAATAGACGATATTGTAGTGGAAGAGGTAGTGGAAAGTGATTTGTTGGCAACAAATATTTCCGGTAATGCGGCACCTGTCGCGGCCCAGGAAACGACTTATACCGTGGAAATAACGAACGGGGGAACATTGCTCCAATCGGATTATACCGTTATCTTAATGGACGAGGAAGGCAATGTGCTGGCAAATGCCACCGGCGGATCTATTGCATTCGGAGAAAAGATAAACGTGGAACTGACCTGGACACCGGGAGAAAATGTGGTGGGCCCACACATGATCTATGCAATCGTTGAATCTGATCTGGATCAGAATCCTGAAAACAACCAATCCCGAAACTTGATCATAAATGTGCAAGCAGAAGGCGTTGAAGAAGTTTCGATTGGGGATGGAGAAATAGTTATGCAGCACTCTATCCCGTTTAATGGATATGTACCGCATAATCTAGCACAGACTCTATATCTTTCGGAAGAGATAGGAATAGCAGGCTTGCCAATGACCGGTATTATGTACACGAGCCAATTTGATGAGGACGTAGCAGAAGTGCCCATTCAAATATATTTGGCCCAGACGGACCTCACCGATCTGGAAGAAGGATGGTTGATTCCCCATGCTTTTCAGTTGGTTTTTGACGGTACCGTCGATTTTCAGAAGGGATTCAATTCCCTTTATATTCCTTTTGATACGCCTTATGAGTATGGAGGTGGAAACCTAGTAGTCTATACCAATAAAAGTTATCCGGAGCAGATTTTATGGACCACTTTTATGGGCACATTTAACGACAACATCATACGCTCAAGGAATTTGGATGGGTATGAGGAGCCTTTGGATCCGATGGATCCACCAAATGGTTATCCGGTTTTTGAATCGCCAAATATCACCTTGTTTTTTGCCTCGGGCGAGCTATCTGTAATCGACAATCAGCAATTGGACAATATTGTTGTTTACCCCAACCCCGCAGAAAATATAGTGAATATTCAAACCGGAATGGGACAAACTATCCTGAAAATACAATTGATCAATTCCTTGGGACAAGTGGTTTTTAATAGGGACCTCGATCAAACCGACCAATATACCTTGGACGTGGAACATCTAAAATCTGGCTTTTATGTACTTCAGGTAAGCACTTCTGAAGGGAGCATTTCCAAAAAGTTGATGATCCGTTAATCGGATACATGAAAGATCGGCTTTTGCCTTTTCCGCCAGACACTCGATAGTATCTTTCCAAACTTGGGAAATAATCGAAGCCGCTTCAAGCGGCTTTGGTTTTTATAAAACTGGGCGATTGTCCTGGGAAACCAAATTTTAAGATTCAAAAATTATAATCCCATTTTAAGGTTTTTATTTCTCCATTTTCTCCTTGCGGTTTCCCTTGTCGTCCACCGTATTTCTCACTCTCCAATATCCTTGTAAAGTTCCAAAATTAACTTTTGATAGCTAATTTTTTATTAATTCCAGTCCATCATTTAAATTAATGTGGAAAAAGGAAATTTAAAAACGTATTTTCGGATTTGAAATTGAATCTTATGGGGCTTTTAAACAATCTAAAATTCGAAATTAACTAAAGAATGGCAAGACCCCAACCAAAATCCATCACCGAAAAAGAACCTAAAACCAGCGTAAGGGATTCCTTCATAGCCCTAAAGACCATCCCGCGGTTTTTCAGGGAAATATACCACAGCAGCCCCAAACTGTTTTTCGTAAATACTTTTAGTCGCTTGCTCAATGCCTTTACGCCCGTCGTGATTCTCTGGGTAGGAAAGATGATCATTGACGAAATAATCCTTCAGGTTTCCCTCCCCGAAAAGGATTTCACCCAACTCTGGAACTACGTGATCATCGAGTTCTCTGTGGCGGTGCTCTCCGATCTCCTTGGAAGATTGATTAACCTAACGGACGGCCTGTTGGGCGACCTATACAGCAACGCCTCTTCGGAAAAGATAATCCGGAAGACCAGCGAGCTCACCATCGCCCAACTGGAAGACCCCGAATTTTACGATAAACTGGAGCGCGCCCGCACCCAAACCACCAGCCGTGTGGGTTTGATGAGCAACGCCCTCGGGCAGGCTGAAAGCCTCATTTCCATGATCTCCCTCATTGCCGGATTGGTTTATTTTGAGCCTGTTTTGATCCTAATCCTCATTCTCAGCATCATTCCCTCGTTTATTAACGAAGCAAAATTCAGCAGCACTCGCTATTCCCTCGCGCGCAGTTGGACCGCCGAACGGCGCGAACTGGATTACCTCCGCTTCATCGGTGCCAATAACCAAACCGCCAAGGAAATAAAGCTTTTCGGACTTACGGATTTTATTGCCGAACGGTTTAAAAACCTTTCTACCGATTATTATTTAATCAACAAAAAACTGACGATTAAGCAAAGTCTGTACGGCTCTCTTTTCAACATTTTGGGTGTTCTCAGTTATTATGGGGCTTACGTTTACATTATTCTTCGGGTGCTTTCGGGCGTGATCACCATTGGCGAGCTCACCTTTCTTTCAGGTTCCTTCAACCGATTGCGCAACAATTTGCAGGGTTTCTTTTCCCGGTTTACACGTATTTCCGAAAGTGCACTCTACCTTCAGGATTACTTCGATTTCATTGACCTTTCCGTGGAAAAAACTTCTGAAGAAAAAACCCCAATGCCCGAAACCATACAGGAAGGTTTTCAAGTCAATGACCTTCACTTCGCCTATCCCGGCAATGAAAGCGAAGTACTTAAAGGCGTAACCTTCACCCTAAACGCGGGTGAAAAAATGGCCTTCGTGGGCCAGAACGGCGCGGGAAAAACAACGCTCATAAAACTCTTCCTCCGCTTTTACGATCCCACCCAGGGCGAGATCCTGTTGGACGGCATAAACATAAACCGGTTTGATATGGACGAATACCGCAAGCGTTTTGGCGTCATCTTTCAAGACTTTTTTAAGTATGAGTTCACCCTGCGCGAAAACATAGCCGTGGGCAATATCGACCAAATGCAAAACGATGAGGTAATAAACTATGCGGCCAGCAAAAGCCTCGCCGAACAAGTGGTAAACGAAATGGCCTATGGTCTGGAACAGCGTCTTGGCCGACGGTTTTACAAAGGCACCGAACTTAGCGGCGGACAGTGGCAAAAAGTGGCCCTTGCCCGCGCCTATATGAAGGATGCCGACGTGATGGTGCTGGACGAACCCACAAGCGCGCTGGACGCCCAGGCAGAGTTTGATGTTTTTGAACGTTTTATTGCCCTTACCAAGGGCAAGACCAGCATTATCATCAGTCACCGGTTTAGCACCGTGCGGATGGCAGACCGTATTTTGGTTTTGCAGAATGGCCGCGTGCTGGAGTTGGGCACACACGACCAGTTAATGGCGGAGCCGAAATTATATGCGGAATTGTTTAAATTGCAGGCGGCGGGGTATCGGTAATTATGAATTCAGAATTCAGAATTATGAGTTATGTACGTTCCTGATATTGGTTACTGGGAATTACTGGTCGAGCGAAGTCGAGACCTCTTGTTGGTGGAGAATTATTAAGAATATAGTGTAAATTGAAGGCATAAATTCCGATCTATGGTCTACAGCTCACACATACTCATTGAAAAGAAAACATAGGTCACATTAGAATCAAACAGCAAATACAAATTTTCTTTTAACAAATATATTATCCCAAAGAAAAATCGAAATATTATTTTATTTGAGCTTGACGCCTTAGGAATTAATTATTCAACTGTTTTTCCAGACATCCAAGGAATCTGTGGATATCTAAATTGGAAAAATGATAATTATTCTTATTACTAACCATATATTCTATGCTTTCCTAGCCCGGCATCCCGCTCCCGACTCCAAAACAAAATAACATGAAACTTGCAAATTCTATAATATCATTCTTATTTGGCATTTGGTTATTATATGCATTAATAACGGTAATCTCAATGTTTCCACTAAACTTTAAAGACCTGGAATGGAATTCATATAATCCGTATGCAATCCTTCTTTTCTTTCTATTATTTACGTTCTATTCAATAATAAACATTCGGGTGCCTTTTCAGAAGAGGGAAATGAAAAAAAGAGAAAGAATTCTGATGATTATTTTACACAGTATCGTTTTATTAGTGATTGTAATATTTTCATCCAGTCAATACGAATATATGAACCTGATAAATGTTGTTATAAATATTTTGATGATTGCCTCAATCTTATACTTAATTACTTTCCAGAGCATCAAATTGAAATAAGTCTCTTGCTACCGAACTTTTACACCGGGAAAACATGAGTCAAAAATCAGTTATTTAAAAAATGGGAAGAAAGACATCTTCAAGACCTTCTTTCGTGTCTATTTAAGCCAAAAAGACCCATTTTGTGCCTTCTACGGAAATGGTAGAACTTGGAATGCCAGTGTGAGATATACTCTCTAATTTAAACTTAGATAAGGTAAAAATGCTCCAAATTTATGGGGCATTTTTTTCTCAATAAAACTTATCTTCAAAAAAATCCCCTAGCGTACGTTGCAACGTATGGCCGCAATTGTGAAAAAGTGAAAAATGAGTAAATGGTCTTACCTAAAACCATACCCGATAGTCCCAACAGAAAACCGAAAACCGAGCCAGTTGCCCAATAAAATTGCTACTTTTGCAAAAACTTTGCAAATCATGCTAGACA
>CAYXDM010000002.1:0-15506 GCA_964463595.1 uncultured Aequorivita sp.
GCACTCTCCAGACCCGTAGGGTCGACACATGTTGACTGAGTGGCAATCTTAAGATTAAGTATATGAGTGTAAGATGTTCCGAGCCTCTGGCTCTTTGATTCTTGGAATGGAATTTATCACCGGAATAAATTCCGGTGCCACAAGATAAGTCGAGCCTCTGGCTCTGTTTTACTGAGGCTGTTATCCCGGCGGGATGCGAACAAGACCCGTAGGGTCGGCAGATGTTGTAACTTCGGACTTTAGTCCGTAGCATTACAGACCGCACTCTCCAGACCCGTAGAGTCGACACATGTTGACTGAGTGGCAATCTTAAGATTAAGTATATGAGTGTAAGATGTTCCGAGCCTCTGGCTCTTTGTTTTTCGAGATTGGATTTATATCACCGGAATAAATTCCGGTGCCACAAGATTGGTCGAGCCTCTGGCTCTTTGTTTTTTGAGATTTGATTTATATCCGGAATAAATTCCGGTGCCACAATATGATCCGAGCCTCTGGCTCTTTGATTCTTGGAATGGAATTTATCACCGGAATAAATTCCGGTGCCGCAAGATGATCCGAGCCTCTGGCTCTGATTTACAAAGGAAAGTTATCCAGTAGTGATACGGAACTAGACCCGTAGGGTCGTCAGATATTGTAACTATGGACTTTAGTCCGTAGCATTACAGACCCCGCACTCTCCAGACCCGTAGGGTCGACACATGTTGACTGAGTGGCAATCTTAAGATAAGTGTATGAGTATAAGATGTTTCGAGCCTCTGGCTCTGTTTTACCAATACTTGTTATCCCGGAGGGATGTGCACATGCCCCCTGGGTCGGCAAGATGTTGTAACTACGGACTTTAATCCTTAACATTACAGTCAAAATTTCAAATTACCTAATATGTGTACCCTCACCTTTATACCAAAACCCAACAACGATTTTATCCTCACTTCCAATCGCGACGAAGCCCCGGGACGCAATACCCATGGTCCTGAAATTTATGAGGAAGATGGGGTGGAATTACTATATCCAAAGGATGCCGTGGCAGGGGGGACCTGGATTGGCCTAAGCCGGAAAAAACGAGCGGTCAGTTTAATGAATGGAGGTTTTGTAGCCCATACCCGGAAATCCTATTACAGAAAAAGCAGAGGTCTTGTAGTAAAGGATCTTTTGACGGCGGAAGATTTGAATCTCACGCTATCGCATTATGATTTTGTGGATATTGAGCCGTTCACTGCCGTATGCGTGGAATGGATATCGGACCTCAAACTGGCCACGATAGTGTGGGATGGTGAAAAATTACACGTCAAAAAGGAAAGGATCGAACCACAAATCTGGTCTTCCTCTCCCTTGTATCCGGAAAATATTGGAACAAAACGCAAAGAATGGTTTTCCGGTTTTTTGGCCAAAACGGAAACGGTTTCCGGCGAGGACATTCTCCGGTTCCATAAAACTGCGGGAGATAACAATCCGGAAACCAACCTAATAATGGATAGGGGCTTTGTAAAAACCAAGAGCATAACCCAAATAGTGAAGGAGGGAGGTTTGCTCAAAATGGATTACGAAGACCTTCAGACAGGGATTTTCAGCAGTTTGGAATTTTGAAAGACAACGCAATAAATTTTAAATCTTAATTAAGGGCAAATTCGGCACTCAAATTAAAAAGAGGAATGGGAACCTCAATTTTTTGCGATGTTGCGGTATTTATCAGGACATAATGGCCCGACATAGCCCCAATGGGAGAAACCAATAGGCATCGGCTGGTATAGGAATGTTTTTCACCGGGCGATAGGACAGGTTTTTCCCCTACTACCCCTTCGCCCTGTACAATGGTGGGATTTTTGAGGGAATCTTTTATGGACCAATATCTGGAGATGAGTTGGACCGTTTCCTTTCCTTGGTTTTCAATAATAATTGCATATACAAAGGCATAGTGCAGTTTTCGATCCTGAACGAAACAACCTTCGTAGTCGGCCTTCACGCAAATTCTGATTCCTTTTGTTATCTGTTGTACCATATACTGTCAATAGATTGCCGCAGTTCCAGTCACAAACAATATGAGTGCAAAGAGGAAACTGGTGTTAAAGACAAAACCTAAAAATACGAATTTTATAAAAGTCTTCACATAGCCTTGCCTGTAAAATTTTTTAAGGGCTAAATAGAAATACATTGAACCTAAAAGAAAAAGAATTGGCCATCCGAAAAGATCCATCTTAAATATCAGTTCGGGAATGCTGATCAGAAGTCTGGCCAGGAAAATAAAACTGAAAATATGAAAGATGAAAATCATGTGTTCCATATAACTATACCTCTTTCGCGAATATATTATCCAAAAGAAAAAGGTGAAGAACGGGGCGAAAAAGAATAGGAAAAACGGCATCTTGGCAATAAAGTATTCCGCGAAGGAACGCGGGTCATCCAATATTTTTTTAAAGGCGGCCATTCTGGAAAATAGCCAGCGATTTTTAAAGGAATTTTTATGCCGAAGAGCTTCAAGTGCCTTTTCCGAATTCATCCCGGGATATTTGTAATGGTAATCCAGGTACACGACGCTCCGCTCCAATTGGTTCTCAAAAAAGGGGAGACTGTTCAATAGGCTATCGGAAAAATAATGCTTTATTCCCAGACGGGTTGCGGCTATGGAATCGTTTTCCAAATCGGAAATATAAAAATTAGGTGGGCTCGTGGCATTGACGGCAGTAATCTCCATATCGTCCGCGCTTGCTGCGATCTCGCTCAGACTCTTCCTTTCCGAAGGATCCCCTGCTCCAAAAAAGCCTTTTATCAAAAAATAAATGATGGAAACACTAAGGAAAAACCGAAACGGATTTGCATACTTTAGACGTTGCCCTGCCACATAGTTCCTGGTAATTTGCCCTGGATGAAACAGCAATTCCCTAAGCGTGTGTCGAAGGCGGGAGTCATAGACCAAAACACTTCCCAGGAATTCAGCCAAGAAATCCCTTACGGACAGTTGTTTGTTGCTGTTCAACTGGGAACAATATGGGCAATATACATCGCTCCTATCCAGGGGGTGACTACAATTCAGACATTCCGTGCCCCGGTACCGACGGGATTTTCTACTTCTGAATCTTTGTTTTTTTGATTTCATCCCGGTTAAAATAAGGAGAATTCGGGTGGATGGTTGGGGCCGTCAAAACTGGATCTTGCGCTGGATAATTTTTCTTCCGTGTCTAATTATTGCTGATATTGACCGAATTGGCCGTGCCCATCCCTATAACACGGTCATAGCGGGCTCCCAGATCGCGAAAATATACAACTACGGTATAATCGTTTTCGGTTTGCCAAAAATCGCCATCCACAGCACCGCTATCTATGGTCCCATCTCTATTTACCACCACATATTTATAGTTGTAGAATCCCTGCTTAAACAGTCGGGTGTTTCTGTAGGAATCGCTTTTCGCATCATATTCCATATAGGTACTGCCATCGATGGTCCAGTTGTTGAAATTGCCGTATATATGCAATTCCTTATCGTCAAGATCATCATAATACTGGAGATTGAAATGCATCCGTACGTATTCAGCTTCTATATCCTGGTTTCGTGCATCGATGTTGCGGACCACGAAATTCCCGTTAATATCCGGATTGTAAGTGTAGGGCCTATTGTACCTCGGGATATCGGTAAAAAGATAGTTTTCGTACAAATCCGTCAAGGAGATGGAGCGAATTCCATTGGATGCGGCCCGAACATCCTTGTTGTCAAAGGCTAGAAATTCATTGCCACCCCCAAAGGAAGCTTCCTTGTCATACCTGTAGATCAGCTCATTTCCCATAGTATATTGCGGCACCAAATTGGTGATCCCTGTCTTCAGATTGCTGTTTTGCAGCACCAAAGTCTTAACGGTCTGTTTTGGGTTTATCAAAAGAAGGTTTGGCGAGTTGACCGAAAATTGCACTACCTGCTTTTCGTTTATGTTTCTTAAATCCCGCGATCGCTTAATTTCTACTCCCACTGAGGCAATGTTTTCCACAACTATAAATTTCCGTGTAAAAATCACATCTCCTCTATTATTGGTTATGTTTAACAGGTAATTTCCGCTCTTGGTCAATCTTCGCGTATCCCTATTGGGAATCGTCAGCGTATAATGGGAATAGATTTGAAGGGTATTCAGCGAGTTCTCGTAGGTGGTAATCCGTACCTCGTCAAATCCATCGAGGTATTCACTTTTGGAAAGATCGCTCGGGGTCCAATCAAAATTATGATGCGAGATGGTATAATAATAATCTTCCTCCTTTCCGTTCAGGGCATCGAATGAGAGTTGGACACGTTCTCCCAGCCTAATAATGGGCAATTGACTTTGATCTGTAGTGCCGCGAAACTGGACTGTGCTTATATAGCCCGGTTCAATTTTCTCCTGTATTTGGGAGAACAGCGGGCACGCAAAAAGCAGTGTTAGAAGGGCTGTTGGAAGGGTTTTGGTCATTTTTCAAGTTTAAAAAGCTAATATAAAACAATTTTGGTGGCCTGAGAAAATTGCGACCAAGGAAATGAAAACGAAGCGGGCAAATATTAACTCGAAACCTTAAAAGCCTTTCCTCAACATTGGATATCCATATAAGGGTCGTTTAAGGTTTTAGAAAAAAAATATCTTTCCAGCATTGGCTTACAAGTATAATAATACTTTGGACTCTCTTTTTTTAGACCGTCAAAATTATACCCTTTTGTTGTGTTATAGTCTTTTAAATTTTTAAATTTGTGCGCTCCAATTTCCGTGCGGGATATTTCGCCGGTTAGGGGTAACAAAAAGGCATTATTAATATTCATAGATATGTCCAAAGACATTAAGATTAAAAAAGGTCTTACCATCAATTTAAAGGGCAAAGCCGAAAAAATACTTTCCAGTGCGCCGAGATCCAGAACTTTCGTTATCAAACCTTCAGACTTCCATTTGATTACCCCAAAATTGGTAGTGAAGGAAGGGCATAGATTGATGGCCGGTGATACCATTTTCTACTCAAAGAGCAACGAGCAGATAAAGTTTGTTTCGCCTGTAAGCGGGGTACTTACCAAAATTGAACGAGGTGCTAAACGGGTGATCACGGATCTCATCATTGAGGCGGAACCACAAGACACTTTTCGGGATTTTGGCATATTAAGCCCCACGTCTTCAAGTGCACAGGCCATAAAAGACCGTTTGCTCGAAGCTGGTTGTTGGCCTTTTATTGTGCAGCGTCCTTATGCGGTAATAGCCAATACGGATCAAGAGCCGAGAGATATCTTTATATCTTCTTTTAGCACGGCTCCATTGGCCAACGATTGTGATTTTTCGCTAAAAGGAAAGGAAAAGGAACTTCAAGCTGCGGTAACTGCCTTGAGCAAGTTAACCTCGGGAAAGGTACATGTGGGAGTTGAAAAAGGAGGAGGATCACCTTTTAGAGGATTGACGGATATTTCCGTTCACGAGGTTACTGGTCCACATCCTGCCGGAAATGTAGGTACCCAAGTAAATAAAATAGGACCCGTAAACAAGGGTGAGGTTATATGGACCCTGGCGCCCCAGGATCTGGTTATAATAGGCGAATTGTTCCTTACGGGGAAATTCAACGCCGAACGGATTGTCGCATTGTCCGGCTCAGAGGTGAAAACCCCAAAATATTATAAAACCCGCATAGGAGCGGAAGTTGCAACTTTCTTATATGATTCCGGGATCAAGGAGGATAATGTTCGGGTAATAAGTGGCGACGTGCTCACGGGAAGAAAAATTTCGCCGAAAGGACATCTGGGCTGGTATAACAATACTGTTTCCGTGATTCCCGAAGGAGACGATTACGAACTTTTTGGTTGGAACAAACCGGTTTTCAATAAGATTTCAACTTCCAGGGCATTGACTTTTTCATGGTTGACCCCCAACAAAGAATACGATCTGGACACCAATACCAACGGAGAGCATCGCGCTTTTGTGGTAACGGGCAATTATGAGGAGGTATTCCCGCTGGATATGTACCCGCTTCAAATGTTGAAGGCCTGTATGGTAGAGGACCTGGATCAAATGGAAGCCATGGGTATGTACGAAGTAGCTCCCGAAGATTTTGCCCTTACGGAATTTGTTTGCGTCAGCAAGCAACCACATCAACAGATCATTAGGAATGGTCTTGATTTAATGTATAAAGAAATAGGATAATTGCTATGGGATTGAAACAGAATTTGCATAAGCTGAAAGAAAAGTACAGAGGCACCAAGATGGCCCCGGCCTTCAATGCGCTTCACACTTTTTTATATACCCCCAATGAAATCACCCATTCCGGTTCACACGTCCGCGTTGTAGATGACTTAAAACGGACCATGAATACGGTTATTATGGCGCTTGTTCCCTGTTTGATCTTTGGAATATTTAATGCCGGTTATCAGCATTATGCCGCTATTGACAGTGCCTTAAGGTTGGATCCTTTGGGGAATTTCTTTACTTGGGACAATTTCGTTCTGGGCGCCATGAAGGTTCTGCCCTTGGTAATCGTATCTTATGTGGTTGGATTGGGCATAGAGTTTATTTTTGCCATTAAAAATAAGCACGAAGTAGAGGAGGGATATTTGGTGACCGGCATGTTGGTGCCACTTATTGTTCCAATAGATATTCCTTTATGGATGCTTACCGTAGCTGTAATCTTTGGGGTGGTAATTGGGAAGGAAGTCTTTGGAGGAACGGGAATGAACATTCTGAATCCAGCACTTACCATCCGGGCCTTCCTGTTCTTTGCATATCCCACCTGGATGAGCGGAGACAAGGTTTGGGTCCACGGAGCGGTGGAAAATTCCAAACAACTGGCCGCTGGTGCTGACATTGACGTTATTTCCGGAGAAACAATTCTTGGAAGTTTGGCGCAGAACCATGTCCCCATTTATGATATCTGGGATTCTTTTTGGGGCTTTATTCCTGGTTCGGTGGGTGAAACCTCTACATTCCTTATCCTCTTGGGAGGTTTGTTCCTGATATTTACAAAAGTGGGAAGTTGGCGCATAATGCTTTCCTCGGTACTAGGGGCTTTGGCTATGGGCTTGATCTTCAACGGAGTGGTAAATGCGGGCTGGATACAACCGGGAAATAGTTTTTATGCTTTGATGAATGAAACTTTTTGGCACCACTTGTTACTAGGAGGATTGGCATTCGGAATTGTGTATATGGCAACGGATCCCGTAACGGCCTCACAGACCAATAAGGGAAAATGGTATTACGGTTTCTTGATCGGGCTTATATCCGTTTTGATACGCGTATTTAACCCTGCCTATCCCGAAGGGGTTATGTTGGCAATTCTATTGATGAACGTCTTTGCCCCCACGATAGATCACTATGTAATCAAGGGGAATATTAGAAGGAGAATGAAACGAATTAAAGTAAAAATAGCTTAGAGATGGCAAAATTCACTGATAAAAATTCATACACTATACTGTTTTCCGTAATAATGGTATTGGTGGTCGGAAGTCTTTTGGCTGGATTGGCACAGGGGCTGAGTGGAAGAATAGCGGAAAACCAACGTTTTGAAAAACAACAGAATATCCTTTATGCAATGGGTGTAAACAGAAACGAAGGTACTAGCGATGTAAACTTCGTTCCTGCCGGTGAGGTGGAGCCTGTCTTTAAAGAGTATATTACCCATCAATTGGTCATCCAAGGTGATCAGGTAACGGAAGATCCCAATGCCTATCTTATCGATGTAAAAAAGGAGGAAGAAATGGCAAAGAGCGATTCCAATTACCAAAGAAGACTTCCTCTCTTCGTTGGCGAAAAGGATGGAGAGACTCTCTATATTATTCCCATGAGAGGCAATGGCCTATGGGATGCAATCTGGGGCTTTATTTCTGTCGATACGGATTTTGTGGTTCATGGTGTGTTTTTTGACCATGCGGGTGAAACTCCTGGTCTGGGGGCAAATATTAAGGAACGCTATTTTATGGATGACTTTATAGGTGAAGAACTCATGAGTGGCGATGTCTTTAAAGGAATTGACGTAGCCAAGGGAAATAATGATCCTATAAACCTTCGGAAAAACGATCAAAAAGTAGATGCGCTAGCAGGTTCCACAATTACCGGAAATGGAGTGGCTGCTATGATCAAAAAAGATGTTGGACTATATATTCCGTATCTGAGGAAATTAAAGAACGATTCCCAAAAAGGAGAATCTCCCCAAGCCACAACGGTTACAGATTCCATCCAATGACAAAAAATCCATTATTGGCAACAAAACAAAAATTAAGATTATGGCATTACTTTCAAGAAAAGATAGCAAATTAATACTGGATCCCTTGGCCGACAATAACCCTATTACCGTTCAGGTTTTGGGGATATGTTCTGCACTTGCCATTACTGCCCAATTGAAAGCCTCTGTTGTTATGGCTGTTTCAGTGATTGGAGTAATGGCCGTAGGTAACGTTGTTATTTCCCTTCTTCGGAATGTTATCCCAGGCAAGATCCGGATTATTGCCCAGTTGATCATTGTAGCGGCACTCGTAATTGTAGTAGATCAGGTGCTAAAAGCCTATTCGTATGAATTGAGCAAGCAGCTTTCAGTTTTCATCGGTCTTATAATTACAAACTGTATCATTATGGGAAGATTTGAGGCCTTTGCGTTGGCAAACGGTCCCTGGAGATCCTTTTTGGATGGAATTGGAAACGCCGCTGGATATGGTGTCATTCTGGTTATCGTAGGTTTTTTCCGGGAACTTTTGGGTTCCGGAACATTGTTCGGATATAAGGTATTGGGCGATTCAATTGAGAAAACCGGACTTTATGCAATTGGTTATGAAGATAACGGATTCATGTTACTGTCTCCAATGGCTTTAATAGTAATTGGGATTATAATCTGGGTACAACGCGCACGAAATAAATCCTTAATAGAAGCGGAGTAAAAAAATAGACAGTTGACTGTATTGGTGGATAACCTGCGGACTGTAACTGTAAACTGAATACTAAAATTATGGAACACTTAGAGTTATTTTTTAAATCGATCTTCATAGACAATATGATATTTGCCACATTTCTAGGAATGTGTTCATATCTTGCCGTTTCCAAAAAAGTTGCTACTGCCGTAGGTCTAGGTGCTGCAGTTATTTTTGTGTTGGCTGTAACGGTGCCTGTTAACTGGTTGTTGAACGAATATATTTTGCAAGATGGAGCATTGATTTGGCTCGGGCCGGAATTTGCAGATTATAATCTGGGTTTCCTTTCATTCATTCTTTTCATCGCAACCATCGCAACAATGGTTCAGCTGGTAGAGATTGTGGTGGAAAAATTTTCCCCAGCACTTTATAATTCACTGGGGATTTTCCTTCCTCTTATTGCCGTTAACTGTGCTATCTTGGGAGGATCACTGTTCATGCAGGCCCGTGAAATTCCAAATTTGGCATTGGCATTTAATTATGGGCTCAGTTCGGGTATAGGATGGTTCTTGGCGATCCTGGCCATTGCTGCTATTCGGGAAAAAATACGATATTCAAATGTACCCGCACCTCTGAGAGGTTTGGGGATCACCTTTATCATTACCGGATTAATGGCCATTGGGTTTATGAGCTTTGGAGGTATGTTGACTGGGGGAGATGAAGATTCAACTTCCTTGGAGAGCGATCCACGTAACTTAGGCGGAAATACTGAACAAATTGAATCCGAACATCCCCGAACCAGCCAAGAGTTGACAAATGCCATTTCAATTTCCGAAGTTTCAAATTTAACAAAACAATAATATGTTTTTAGAGATAAGCATTCTTGGAGTAATTACGGTAACGGTAATTTCATTATTGGTTCTAACCTTAATATTGGTGGCGTTGCTTTTATTCACAAAAGAAAAACTTTCCCCTTCAGGACCGGTAAAAATTACGATCAACGACGAGAAAGTCATTGAAGTTGCAAGTGGTGGTAGCCTTTTGTCAACTTTGGGGGCTGAGAAAATATTCCTTCCTTCCGCCTGTGGTGGTGGTGGAACCTGTATCCAATGTGAATGTCATGTTCTGGAGGGTGGTGGAGCTGCGCTTCCTACAGAAACGCCGCATTTCACGAGAAAGGAATTAAAGGATGGCATCCGCCTTTCCTGTCAGGTAAAGGTGAAGCAAGATATGAATATCCGGATTCCAGAGGAGATTTTCGGTATCAAAAAATGGGAAGCTACCGTGGTCCGAAATTACAACGTTGCATCTTTCATTAAGGAATTTGTGGTTGAAATTCCCGAGGATATGGGCTATAAGGCTGGAGGATATATCCAGATTGAAATTCCTCCTTGTGAGATCAAGTTTGAGGATATTGATATTACCGCCCATCCAGAGGAACACGATAGGCCCGATAAATTCCAGGAGGAATGGGATAAATTCAAACTGTGGCCGTTGGTTATGAAAAATACAGAGGTTGTGGAAAGAGCCTACTCCATGGCTTCCTACCCTGCTGAAGGCCGCGAAATTATGCTGAACGTCCGTATTGCCACCCCGCCATTCGACCGCGCAAAAGGTGGATGGATGAACGTAAACCCGGGAATTGCATCCTCCTATATTTTTAATTGCAAGGAAGGCGATAAGGTTACTATCTCAGGGCCTTTTGGTGAATTTTTTATCAATCCTTCAGATGCTGAAATGCTTTACGTGGGTGGTGGTGCAGGAATGGCACCGATGCGCTCTCACTTATACCATCTGTTCAAGACTCTTAAAACCGGTAGAAAAGTGACCTACTGGTACGGAGGTCGTTCCAAGAGAGAGCTTTTCTATTTGGACCATTTCCAGCAGCTGGAAGCTGAATTTCCCAATTTCAAATTCTATCTGGCATTGAGCGAGCCTTTAGAGGAGGATAACTGGAAAGTAAAAAAGGACATACACGATGAGGCAGGCGATGGTTTTGTGGGCTTTATTCACCAGGTGGTGATCGATAATTATTTGAACCACCACGAAGCGCCAGAAGATATAGAACTCTATTTCTGTGGACCTCCCTTGATGAACCAAGCCGTTCAGAAAATGGGCGAGGATTTTGGTATCCCAGATGAAAATATTCGTTTTGATGATTTTGGGGGTTAATTGTTCCCTGACAAAATGATAGAAAACCGCCCCATTATTGAATCTGGGCGGTTTTTTTTTAGGGTATTGCGAATACTCAAGACCGAATCCCTAAATTTGTTGATATGGCGGAAAAACTCAATAAACAGGAATTGCACAATCTGGCGATGAATATCGTCGGGAAATTGTTGGAAGCGGAAGGATATGAATTCCTCGGGGTTAATTCCAAATTGAAACGGGATCCACAGTTTGTTGTTCTCAAAAATAAGGAACTGAGTTTTATAATTGTCCGAGCCGTCGCTTACCCCCAGGATGTTAATGCGTACGATCCGGAATTGATGAAAACCATCAAGGAACACGCCGACAAATTTGAAGCCAAAACTTTCTACGCCGGAGTAGGCCTTGGCCACGGAAGTGATTACGGCAAACCAGTTCTAAGAAATGAGGACTACACCCTATTGTATAATGGTCTAAAGGAAATAGAATGAAATATGTATGGATTTTGGTTATGGCCACTGTGTGCTTCTCCTGCCAGAAGAACGAGGAAATCTCTAAATTGTACGAAGGTGAAGCTTTCGGCACAACGTACCATATTCAATTATACACCAACAGTGATATTGATTTGCAAAAGGGCATTGACTCCGTGATTGCCAAGGTAAATCAATCCCTGAGCACCTACATTCCCCACAGCGATATTTCCAGAATTAACCGTGGCGACTCAACGGTGGTGATTGATTCTATGTTTAGGGAAGTTTTTGATCTGTCTGCTGAGGTCCACAAAAAAACTAATGGATATTTCGACCCTACCATCGGCGTGCTTCGGAATGCGTACGGCTTTGGCGAGATTAAACCCCTTTTGCGCATAGATACGCAAACATTGGATTCCCTGATGAAGTTCGTGGGCTTCCACAAAGTGAAATTGAATAGTGATGGCACTGTCCATAAGGATTTTCCAGAAATATATTTGGATTTTAATGCCGTGGCGAAGGGCGCAGGCGTGGATTATATTGGTCGCTATTTGGAATCCAAAGGAGTAACCGATTATTTGATAGAACTGGGGGGTGAGATCTTGGCGAAAGGTGAAAATATCAATAGAAATCAACAGTGGACGGTAGGCATCGAAAGTCCGGAATCAGAGCTTGAAGATCGAAGCTATGAAGCTGCCGTTAGGCTGAAGGATGTGGGCATGGCCGCATCGGGAAATTACAGAAAGTTTAGGATGGATCCCGTTTCCGGAAAAAAATATGTCCATACGCTAAATCCGTTGACGGGTTCTGCCGAAATGGGGGATGTAACCAGCGCAACCGTAATCGCACCAACTTGTGGGGAGGCCGATGCTTATGCCACTTCCTTTATGGTACTGGGTTTCGAAAAATCCAAGGAGCTATTAAAGGAATTGCCTGAGGTGGAAGCTTATTTGACCTATACTGATTCTCTAAGTCACGACAATGTGTTTATGACCGACGGATTTAAACGAAGAATCCTGGATTGATCTACTTTTTACCCACAGGGATCAATTCACCCTGTGGCAAACGATATTTCTCTATTTCCCCTGTTGAAAATTTAGCAGAGTAATCAATAGCTTCAACTTTAAAACCTACCGATCTGAGTTTGTCGAAATAGTCCATCCCATAAACCCGAACATGATCATACTGGCCAAAAATACGGGCCCGTTCCCCGGGGTCAGTGATGCTATCGTCCTCAAAGGTGTGTTCCAGATCTGCCTGTATCGGCACTTGGAGGATTGCGGTTCCGCCTGGTTTCAAAACCCTGAACAATTCTTCCATCGCTTTGGTGTCATTCGCAATATGTTCCAGAACGTGGTTGCAAATAATAAAATCGAATTCGTCATTGGAAAAGGGAAGATCACAAATATCCGCCTTTACATCGGCTATGGGAGAATTCAAATCCGTTGTAACATACTCCAGGTTTTTCAGTTTCCTGAATCTTTTATAAAACGCCTGTTCGGGCGCGAAATGTAGCACTTTTAGTTTCTCGGTGAAGAAGTCTGTTTCGTCTTTAAGGTACAACCAGCACAATCGGTGCCGTTCCAATGAAAGCGTGCCGGGCGACAGCACATTTTCTCTCAGCTTTTCATATCCATAAGGCAAAAACTTTCGATACGATTTTCCGTTTATCGGATCGGTGAACTTATTCCCACTTAAAAAAAAAGCGAGAATCGGTCTGCCGATAATGCTCAGCCTAATGAGCAGGGGTCGAGGAAAGGTATTTAGTATTTTTCTGAACAACTTATGGAAATCAAATTTATTTATTCTTTGCATTCTCTGTGTCTCTGCGGTGAAAAAGTATAACCGCAAAGCCGAAACAGACGCAAAGCTTTTTTATACTTAGAGAAATTCGTTTTCTCCACATCCCACCTATTTTGAAGATCTAAGGGATTTTTTCTGTGGATTTTTATCTCCTTGGCATTTCCTGTGTCTATGCGGTGGATATATCGGCAAAAGGGCAGAGGCTCAAGTAAATCCTTAATTTCTAAAGTCCCTCTCCTCATCACTTTCAATTCCCAGCGCTTCATAAATATAATCAAAAGTTGAGAGCAGTTCCGGTTTTCCGTTTACCAAGGCTATATTATGTTCAAAATGCGCACTGGCTTGTCCATCTAGGGTAACAATGGTCCAACCGTCGCTCAGTTGTTTTACTTTATGGGTGCCCATATTTATCATGGGCTCCAGGGCCACGGTCATTCCTTCCACAAGTTTTTTCCCCCGACCCCGCCGGCCGTAATTGGGCATTTCTGGATCTTCGTGCATTTTCCTGCCCAATCCGTGTCCGACCAATTCTCTTACCACGCCATACCCGTGGGCTTCGCAGTAATTTTGGATCGCATAACCCACATCTCCCACGCGATTTCCGATCTTAAACTCACGGATTCCCACATAAAGCGATTCCTTGGTTATTTGAAGTAATTTTTTCAGTTCAGGTGCCACTTCGCCCACTTCAAATGTGTAGGCGTGGTCTCCGTAAAATCCATTTTTTAAGGCTCCGCAATCGATGGCTACAATGTCCCCTTCCTTTAGTGGAATATCATTTGGCAATCCGTGGACTACCGCTTCGTTAACGCTGGTAAGCAGAGTTGAGGGGCAGTCGTACAGCCCCAAGAAACCTGGAACGGCATCTTGGGAACGGATGTATTCCTCCGCCATTTTATCCAGTAGGTTGGTGGTAATTCCGGGTTTAACTTCCTTGGCGAGCATCCCTAGAGTGCGGGACACTATCAATGCACTTTCGCGCATCAGTTCAATTTCTTCTCTGGTTTTTGGTATAATCATTTTAGCCTTTTAAAATGGAAGCCACCTCGTTTTTCGCTTTTTTACACGTGAAATCTGGTCGTTATTGTCGCCGATCAGGGTTAGGTATATTTCGCCCCAATCCTTCATACCTCCGAAGTTACGGTCATCAATAAAAAGATCTGCGTGTATTTTTCGGCTGAAGGATTCATCAAATTCCTCCCCGGGAAAACTTTGGTTTACTGCATAGAAAACCACACCGTTCGCCTTGCAAAATTCTACTGCTTCTTCCAGGGATGCGCCTTTCCTATAGGTCCACAATATAAGGCGATGGCCTTTTTGCTGCAGTTTTATCATGGTTTCAAAAGCAAACATTATTGGTTTTCCTATTCGAGGATAGCGATCTTCCACAATTGTTCCGTCAAAATCTACGGCAATAATAAGAGATTCGTATTTCATCATTATTTTTCAAACCTTAAAATTACAAAGAATAACCCCCTTGTGCACATTATTCCGAATATGGATTTTTATAATCCCTTCCGCTTAAAATATCCAACATATCCTGCTCTAGTGTAAAGATGCTGTATTCTACAATCCTTCCTTGTTCCTTCCCATCCTTGTAAAATATTATTGTGGGAACCTGAAGGATGTTTTTCCCGTTCTCAAATCCTTCCGGCGTTGTTTTATCTTCTGAAACGGCATAGACTTCCATATTGGATTCATCAAAATTTACAGCATCCAATATCTTGTATAAATGTGGCACATCGCGGTGGCTGTCCTCGCACCAAGTTCCCATAAACAATGTTATTGCAACCTCGTCCATCAATGGCTCCAGTTTTTCCAGAACTTCCGGATTTGGGGAATATTCCTCATAGCCCGGAAGAAACCAGTCGCTAAATTCGCTCATTTGCAATCCCCTGCGATTGACTTTTCCAATAAGCATAACGGATTCCTCAAAGGGAACTGTTTCATTGAGTTTTTCGGACGAATTTCCTACGGTTTCTATTTTGTTTTCTTCGGAATGGACCTGGGAATCCTTTTCTTCGGGTGAAGATTTGCAACCAAACATAATTGTGACGAATATTAAAAAGACATACTTCATAATGTAAAATTTAAGAATCCTAAATCTGGGATTTCCGGTTTGGGATCAACCTTTATTTTAAAGTCTCCTTCAACCAATCATAAAATTGCCGCTGCCAGACCAAGGCATTTTGAGGTTGGAGGACCCAGTGGTTTTCTTCGGGAAGATAAAGCAGCTTGCTCTTGATTCCTCTGAGCTGTGCAGCTTGAAA
>CAYXDM010000002.1:15606-35247 GCA_964463595.1 uncultured Aequorivita sp.
GGGCGGAAGGATTACCCAAACCAACATCTGTTTGCCATCTTGGGTGGTGACCATGCGTTTTTCCACTTGGGGCATATCCAGTTTTCCATATAGTTCGGCATTTACCTGGGTCAGGGTCCTAAAGGTTTTGCTCTTCAGATCAAAGGAAAAAATTTCCGTAGCATGGTTCATGTCGGTCCTTGTAACGATAAGTTTTCCATTGGTTTCAGCTACGATACTTGTAACATCAAACTGTCCTTGGGAAAGTTGTTCCACCACCGGCATTTTTCTTGTTCTTCCGGGATGGTCCACTTTAAAAATTTGAATGGTGCCATTCACGGGGGCCGTAAAATAAATTTCCTTATTATTGCCGGCCCAGAGAAAACTATAGACCGTACCGTCCCATTGCGAGGTCAGATTTTGCTTTACACCATCCTGCAGGACGATAATGTCATTTTTATCGGCTTCATATCCAGGAGTTTTCATTTGCAACCAAGCCAGGGCTCCATTCTTTGAAAATGCTGGATTGGTATCGTATCCTTTATTTTCAATGGTAATGTTTTCTGTATTCCGATCGGCTAGATTATATCGGTAAATGTCGGTATTGGTGCTTGTGGCGTATTCAGTGCCCGCTACTTTTTTACTGACATAATAGATGTTTTCACCTTTGGGATCCCACACATAATCTTCATCGGCGCCAAAGGGAGCTTGGGGAGTGTAGTAGGGCTGATCTGGGGTGATGTCGATTTCAGCGCCAGTTTCCAAATTTTTGTAGAAAACATGGTCATAGGTGCCGTCGTTGTATTTATCCCAATGCCGATAATCCAAGCTGGTAAACACATAGGCATCACTTTTTGGGAGGTCTTTATAAATATCCTTTCCCAATACGTCCTTAACGTGTACGGGTTTGTGCATCAGCAGATACTTACCATCTGGCGAAAGATTTTTATTGGTCACTTTCGCTTCTTCCTTGGCGATTTCAGTGTAGTTTCCACCTTCAACAGGCATGGAGTAAAATTTGGAATCAAAGCTGTTCTCCTCCATATTGGGAATGGTTACTTTGTAATAGATCATTTTTCCGTCCTCGGAAATCCCTATAGGGCTTACCCGTTTCACTTGCCAAAGAAGCTCGGGGGTCATTGTTTTCTGGGCTGAAAGAAGACCGGCACATAGAAAGACCAGCAGGAAAATTGTTTTTTTCATTGTTATAAAAATAAAAATTTGGGAATGGTAAAAGTACTTAAAAAAGTTGGCAGTGTTTTGCTATTAATTTGCTGGGATTGGGATAGAGTAAAATACGCCTTCTATGAACACTTGCGCCAGTAAGGAACTTCCAATTGCTCTGTTACCTGGACATAAAGTTAAGATCACGTTCTGGAAAAGTTGTTGAAACAAAATAGCCGTCCCAAATTTGAGACGGCTATTACTTTTAAAGGAAATATTCTAATTATAAAACGATCAATTTTTTAAAGGAAGTTCCTTGCTCCGTTTTAACCTGAATAATATAGGTTCCCGAAGAAAGTTGGTATTCCATTATTGAAGTGCCCGCTTCTTTTACTTCGGAATAAAGCAGCCTTCCGTTCATATCGACAATACCTACAGTCCCATTGTTGGGAAGTTCCAACGTAAATCTGCCCTTGCTCGGATTTGGATAGACAAGAAAATCGGACATCGTTTGGTTTTCCACATTCAACATTGTGATTTCCACCGGGGTTTTTTCTGAAACGCCTGTCTCATACACGGCTTCTACCTCCGCAATATGCGACCCATTGGAAAGGTTCTCCAACGTAAAAGTGGTCTCGGTCACATTATCGGAAACCAATTCACCATCCAGATAGATGTTATACGAAAGCGCGTGCGAATATTCCTTTTCATACGTAAGGTCATCTATTTTAAGGATGTAAGTATCATTTCCTACGTAGTTTATCGCCACATATTTTGTATTCTCTGGGGCTTCATAGGAATATGACGTCCACGCTTCGGGTACATTTATAACATTTTCAAAAGCCGTAAAATCAGAAATATCCGTTCCTGTGGTAGAATAAAGTACCCGTATTTTTTCAGGAGCAGTTCCAACTAAGGAAGCGGCCATAAAGGAGAAATCGCCTGCGCCAGCTGGAATGATCAGCCAGTCGTTATTAGCCCCATAAGGGCCTGCAAAGGCAGATAAAAATCTACGTCCCGAAAACGGATCTATGTCCACAGGCGGCGTGGTAGAATGTGGATTGAATACCATAAATGACATCGGTATCCCAGAATTGGGCCAGTCAAAGTTATTGTAGGTATAAGTTTCCAATCCGTCAATATCCTCCAAAATATAGTTACCAATGTTTTCACGTTCAAAGTCTGGATATCTTTCCATAACATCGGTAAAGGTGTTGTGAAGGGTCCAATCCAAAACGGCATCGGCAGTTCCTTCAAGGGTAGCCGTCAGATTGGAAGGTTGCACCTTTAATAGGTTTAAAGGGATGCTTAAACTGCCATTGTTCTCTACAGTAACATCTGAAAGCGAAACGATTTCATAATTCTCCAGTTCCACGCGAATGTTATAATCTCCGCGCATTAATTGGGAAAAAGTTACAGAAGCGGTACTCGGGGCAAAAGCCTCGACAAAGTTGTCATCGTTCCAAATGGAAATGTAAGCACCTTCCGCACTGCCAAGGTCGGCATCTAAATCTAAGGTGAAATCAAAAAACAGATTGTTTTCTATTTCATTTGAGATTCCTTTTTCTGAAACCATATCGCCCTCATATAGGGCTTCGATTCCATAAACGTACATATCTGGTGCGGCACTTTCCAGGGAGGCATCGTTAAAAGAAGTTTCCGTTATTGGGTCCGGAGTAAGTTCTGTCCAAGTAATTGGGGCTGCGGGACTTCTATAAACCTTATATCCAGATGGCTCGGCATCAATGGTGTTGTTGGCGATGCCATAAATATTCCAGTTTTTGTTGGTTAAGCTCATTCCCGTCCAAACTCCGTTTTCATAGAGCATGCTTCCTTTGCGTCCTGGTGCATTGGGTCCGTCATCAAGACCAATTGGGTAAGCTCCATATTGACCTGAAAGAAACTCTATTCCTATCCACAATTCCGTGTTGCGGTCTATAGGCAAGGCACTGGTAAGTTCAAATACATACCATCCCTCTTCCTGAATGGATGCAGGCTGGGAGTGGATAAGTTGCGCCGCATTGGCGCCTTCAAAAATCTTTATGTTAATTTCGGCATTATTGGCGATATAGGCTCTTACATGCGTTAATTCTGCATTTTCGCCCACCTGTGTCTGTAGATCAGTTGTTTCAAATCGAATTCCAGAAATAAAGGGATCGCCTCCATTTCCCCAGGCATCTCCAGCGGTAAGGAAAGATCCCCAGCCTATCATTGTCTCGTTATAGGTGCCAACTGGAATTCTCCAGTTTACTTCTCCCACGCCGTTATTATTCACGGCAACAACGTTCCCCGGTTTATGGGGTGTCATCAAAAGTGTGATAGGATCCAAGGTAAAATCACTGCCTTCACTGGTAAATGATATGGATTCAGCATCGTATAACGGATGGACTATATCAAGCTCATAACTCTTATCTGCAAATGCCTCCAGGGAGAAGTTCCCACTGGCATCGGTAACCGCCGAGAATTCTGAAAAACCGGTAAGTTCAAGGCTTGCGCCCTCAATACCATTGCCAGCGGCATCAATTACACTTCCTGAAATAAGGATGGAAAGGGAATTATCCATTTCCATATCCAAGGTTAGTGCTTCATTCGCCACGATAACAATATTCTCTTCCATGGTATTGAAACCATTTTTAGTAAAGGTGGCAATGTAATTTCCCGGTAAAAGTGCTGGAATTGTATAGAGCCCATTCTCATCGGTATTCGCAGTTTCTGTTTGGTAGGTTGTAGCATCGTCGGGTGCTAGGGTTACCAATACATCTTCCAAAGCCATGTCATCCGATAACCTTGTTACGGTACCTGATAAACTACCGTAATCATCCCTTTTTTCAACAACTATACTCGGAATTGTCGGTACTTCAGTTAAAGTCCACGCAGCAGGTTGGGTAGTAATCACACTAAGGTCAACAGAATATCCGATGGAATAATAGGTGCGCATTCCCTCTACGGGCGTATTGTAAAATTCCCGCGGATTTACTGAAGGAGGATTTTCCAACATTGGCTTTACCAGCGTAATAATAACATTTTGATTGCCGGTGGCATCATAATAAAAAGGCTGGTCCAGCTCAATGTCAATGGCATTGCGTCCGGCAGGAAACTGTATGGTACCATCAAATAGCAACTTTTGATCGCCAAAGTATTCCCATACGGCATTGTTGAGGGTAGTACCAAAGGTGTCCCGATCGGTAACGCTCATATATACTTTATAACGAGCAGAGGATGGTGACCCAAGATTCCCAAAATAGGTAAGAGAGGTAATGAGTCCGCTGCTGCCTATTTCCGCAGGTGTATAGATACTCTGTGAAATAATGGATGATCGGCCAAGTTCAAACGGCTGGTCTGAAGCTTGGCTGCCATTTGTTACACCCTCCTGATTTTCGTTCAGGCCGGAATAATTGGAGACCACAGCGGGTATCCCGGGATTCGTAGGGCTTGTTAGGGCTTGAATGGTATAAGTATAAAGGTTGAGTGCGGGAATATCGGATTCAGTAAAAGTGGTTCCGCCATGCATTTCTGCCAAAATCTCTGTATTGCTCCCCAAGGTGCGCTGAATTTTGTAGCCCACTACTGGATCTTGGAGCACGCCTCCGTTTTCACCATAATCTACCGCATCCCATGAAATCACGGTATGCAAGCTGGCATCTTGCGAAAAAGTTATATTTTCTGGTGCACCCGGTACGGTTTCATATCCGTAGTATGTCAAAGGCGTGGTATAAGCCGTTCCATTCCCTGAAGCGTTGTACGGCACGAATCTGTGAATGTATGATTCGCTTCCAGGCAGTATGTCCACATAGGTCATCGCTTCTCCTACACTTGAAGGCAGATCTGCAATTTCCGTAAGGTTCATTGGATGTGTACCCCGATAAACCTTAACTCCGGTCATATTGGCCAAAGAATTGCCAGCCACATCAATTACAGGGTTGGTCCAAGTAAAGGTCACTTGTGTATCTACATCTATTTCGGGTGAAGATGCGAAATTGGTAATAGTATTTGGGGATAGCGGTGCAACGTTGGGGACAAATTGAATATCATCCACCAGCATCATCACAGCCTGCGAAACACAATTTATGGCTAAATGCTTTGCCCCGGCAGGAATAATAAATTCGAATTTTGCCCAGTTAACAGAAGGGGAGTAAGTGTTCCCATCGTTAAAGAGAATAAAATCTTCCGGATCTGCTCCCGTCGTGGAGTAGCCCACTTTAAAATGATCTGGGCCGGCATAGTCAAAAGAGCTCTTTACATAAAAAGAAAGCGTTCCTCCGGGATGATCTGCCAATTCATCCGAAATTAACCAGTCGTTTGAAAGACCGTCATACGACGATATACTGGCGTAATATTTCTGTCCGGAATGAGGTATATACCCGTCGAGTGTATTAACCGGGGATGTTTGCGACGGGTTATATACCATAAAGCCGAAAGGCCCTCCTTTTCCGGGGAAACTTTGAAAGGGACCTGCGGTATTCAGGCCATCAAGATCCAAGGAAGTCCAGCCTATTATATCTGTTTGTGTAAAATCTGGTTGAAGTTCCACATCATCCAGGAAGGGTTGTAAGTTGCCTTGCGTCCATCCAGTAATGGCGAACATAAAAGACAACAGAAAAAGCGCATAATTTTTTTTCATCATTGGGGTATTTTTTATTAGGGTTTTCATCCAGAAAAGAAAAAACCGGATGTATTTTAATTGTTGGACAAACTAATCAAATTAGATTCAAAAATACAATTGATATCCCTCCTTTTAGTCCCAAACAAAGATATAGATGGGCTATTCCCTTGTTAATTAACTTTTTGGGTTCATGGCTTCTTTTCGGAAAACCGCAGGGGTCACTCCTTCGATATCCTTGAAGAATCTATAAAAAACGGACATAGACCTAAATCCCGATTCTGCCGCAATGCCCTCAATGGTATAGTGCATAAGTGCCGGATCGGAAAGTAAGCGCTTGCTCTCTGCTATACGCAGTTCATTTATATAATTGTAAAAAGTTTTGTTTAAACTGTTATTGAGTACATGGGAAAGCGAATTCCGACTTTCCGACAAGGCCGCCGCCAAATCATTTAAACTGAAGGTTGGGTTTTTATAAAGTTTTTGTTCGGACATAAGAAGATCGAGTCTTTCTACCAATGCCTTTTCCCTAAAGCTTTCCGGCTCTTGCATAGCCTGCAACTTTATCGACGGATTTTCGGGTTTCCCATCTTCCAAATAATTTTCCGGAACGTATATTTTGGAGGTCTTCTCCCGCCTTTTGAAAACAATGGGATATTGGTAGATCATAAGCGTGATATAAAATAAACTTATAGCCATTACAGCGTGATAGGCCATATACAGTAAAAAAGGATCCAGATACGTGATTTTTAGGAGTGTTGATATGCCACCAATGATAAACACCAAGGCAAAACTGAAATTGATGATTTTCAGCCACTCCAGTTTCCTGCTTTCTAGCTCGGAATATTGCTCTTCCAGTAACTGATGCCGCAACCTCAAAATACGATTGGTCTTCAGAAAATAAAAAGGCCCCTGTAGGGTAGCGATATACGAACAAACCAACGCCCGGGCCTGGTACCATTCGTGATGCCGCATTTGTTCAACGGAAAAATCACTACTTATAAATAGATATAGTGTAAAAAGTAAGTAGAGGTAAACGGGTAAAAAATGGAGGTGGTCTCTCTTGGGAAATCGTTCATTTTCGTAAAAAAGAAATTTCACATATAAATATATGGGCGGAAACAGAATTATGGCCAACATAGGGCCAATAAAAGTGGTAACTGCCACACTAAAAAAAGCTTCCTTGTTTAGATAGGCGAAAAACCAGTAACAGGAAAAGCCCCACGAAAAAAGTAAAAAAGCCAGTATATTGTTTGAAAATGGCCGCTTCTTATCCTTTAATAACAGATAAATCCCCGTGACTGCCTGCGAAGCGCCAAAGAGCATGAGAACAGAAAAATAGGGTTCTATCTTGGGAAACATGAGTGGAAATGCAAAATTAAAAAATCTATTAATAGGAGTGGGGCAAAAATGAAATCATTTTCGGAAATAGCGTAAATCAAGCATTGCTTATAGCCTCGTGTTATGCACTGGGTTTCCTGCGTTGTGCTTAGTTTTCAGGGTAATTTACTTTCTTTTAGCTCTATACGAGAAAGCTCTTCCCATCTTATTGTATTAGTTTTTGCGTCGGGGAAACAGGATGTGTTTGCGGAAATTGTCTATGATTACTCATGATTTACTCTTAGCCTTCTGTTTTGTCAAAAATTAAAGTGGAACCATAATATCCAATAATGACTAATTGATCTGGAGAAATGGAAACAATTTCATAATTATTTTCAAAATTTGGATCGGTAAGATCTACCTTTATGAATTGATCGCTAATTAAAATGAATGTACCATATTTCGTATATTGAAGATAACAATCCGTTCCATCTGAGCTTTTCTGGTATAATGCCTTGGTGAACTTGTTGTCATCGTAGAAATGATAAAATGTTCTTTTTTCACAAGGATTAACCTCTTCGCCGTCATCTTTTTCTAAATACCATTTGCCAGACATCAACATTTGTGGTACGGTTTGTTCAGTGTTACCATCATCATCACTGCTGCAAGCAAGAGTTAAACTTGTCATTATGATTGTAAAAATTATTTGTTTTAGGGTTTTCATATTTTTTGAGTTTTATAGGGGGTTAATATATAATGTTTATATGGAGAGTCTTATAAAATAAATTATTTCATTTACTTACAGTCATAAACATAGTGATAATTTTTGTTTATTGGTAGTGTTGCTTTTTGTCGGGTTGGCACTCAGTCCTTTTACTCACAATTTTTCAAGTTGCTTCTGGGGATTGTTAATATTTTGCATTTCTGTGGTGGGTTTTGTTTTGGGAAAAGCAAGAGGTGCCGAGTTAAGAGCTGTCTTTTTCAACCTTGTGTATAACTTAAGTATTAATATGGTTTACTAGAAAATTTTGTGATACCTCCCAGAAAAAGAAAATTCGGGAAGCACCTCGGTATGTTTTAAAAGCCATCCGTATATCAATATATTCCTTTCAAAGTTCCAATTGTTCCCTCTGAAAATCCCTTCAATAATTGCTCTTTTTAAACCCTCATTTATTAGGGCTTTATTTCGGTGTTTTTTCGGTGTATTTTCGGTGTTTCTTCGGACGTTCTTCGGACAAACACCCCTTTTTCCGAGCAAACACCGAAGGAGCTTCGAAGAACGTCCGAAGAAAGGGTGCAAAAACGGTACAATTTGATGGGTTTTGACATGCCGAAAATAAGCCTTCGGATTACTAAATAAATCCCGATATAATTCTATAAAAAGACCAGTCCCCCCACGATGTTGAAAGGTCTTTAATTTTAAGGATATATTTGATGGAATAACCCAAGGACATCGGTTTATGTAATCCATAAGTAAGTGGAAGTGGTATTTAAAAATCAGAATATCAGGGTGACAGCGGAAATAAAAATGGGACTTGCGTTTCAAATACCCTTCTACTACCCTCTGTGTGCCAGTTCCCATTAATCCTTTTCCAGTTCATAGTTCCAGGAATCCTCCTGCGGCCATGTTCCATCCAGAATATAAAGATTGTTGGTGTTTTTCATTGTATCTTTGCACACCTTTAAAATATTCAACCCAATTACCAATTTTCAGTTTCATTTCAAAATTATAAATAGTTTACCTGGCTCCTTATTCAAAGTGTTTCACCCGACGCTTAAGCCCACAACCCTCAACTCACAACCCATAACCCGTAACTAGTAATGCGTACCAAAACCCTAAAGAAGAATAAAATAAATGTAGTCACCCTAGGATGTTCCAAGAACGTTTACGACAGTGAGGTGTTGATGGGTCAGCTTCGCGCCAGCAGAAAAGAGGTCGTCCACGAGGAAGAGGGAAATATTGTGGTTATAAACACTTGCGGTTTTATCAACAATGCCAAGGAAGAAAGTATTAATACCATTTTGGAATTTGTTCAAAAGAAGGAAGAAGGCTTAGTTGATAAAGTATTTGTTACGGGCTGTCTTTCTGAAAGATACAAACCGGATCTTCAAAGGGAAATCCCAAATGTAGATGAGTATTTCGGAACTACCGAACTTCCTGGATTATTAAAGGCTTTGGGTGCAGATTATAAACACGAACTTATTGGGGAACGGGTAACAACAACCCCAAAAAACTACGCCTATTTCAAAATTGCCGAAGGCTGTGATCGGCCTTGTTCGTTTTGTGCCATACCCATAATGCGTGGAAAACACAGAAGTACGCCGATAGAGGATTTGGTAATTGAAGCCGAAAAACTTGCGGCAAAAGGAGTGAAGGAACTTATTTTGATTGCACAGGATTTGACGTATTACGGTCTCGATCTGTATAAAAAACGAAATCTTGCTGAACTGCTTCAAAAGCTTGTAAAGGTTGAGGGTATTGAATGGATCCGATTGCATTATGCGTTTCCCACTGGATTTCCTATGGATGTATTGGAGGTGATGCGTACCGAACCTAAAATCTGTAACTATCTTGACATTCCCCTTCAGCATATTTCAGATTCCATCTTAAACTCCATGCGTCGTGGGACTACCCAGGAAAAAACCACGCGTCTAATAAGAGAATTCCGTGCTGCTGTTCCGGAAATGGCGATCAGGACCACTTTGATCGTGGGCTATCCCGGGGAAACGGAAGCGGATTTCAATCTGCTAAAAGAATGGGTAAAGGAAATGCGTTTTGAGCGTTTGGGATGCTTCACGTATTCCCACGAAGAAAATACGCACGCCTATAACTTGGAAGACGATGTACCGGAAGAGGTGAAAATGGATCGCGCCAATGAGATCATGGCAATCCAGAGCCAAATTTCCTGGGAACTGAACCAACAGAAAATTGGAAAGGAATTCCGAGTGGTAATCGACCGAAAGGAGGGTGGATATTTTGTGGGAAGAACAGAGTTTGACAGCCCCGATGTTGACAATGAAGTTTTGATAAATGCCTCTGATGACTATCTAAGAACGGGGGAATTTTTCACGGTAAAAATCACCGCAGCCGAAGATTTCGATCTTTATGCTGAAGTTGTCTAGTTTGCAATTTTTGGGTTAATACAGTTCGTTCTGACCTGTCGAAGTACATGCCTTAAATATTAAAATTAAAAATCCCTCCACTCAAAATTGAATGGAGGGATTTTTAATTTGGAATTTATACCTATTCCTTAATCATCAGTTCTGATGTCTGTCCATCCTTTCCGCTTATGATTACCATATAAGTGGCACTGGAAAGCTTGGAAACATCGATGATTGTTCCATTGGCCATTCCTCTTAGATCCACCTGTGTGACCAATCTTCCGGTAAGGTCGTAAATAGAGATTTGCTCCAGCTGAATATTTCCTGGATTGGCCAATACCAATTCGTCCTTCATCGGGTTGGGATAGAGCTCGATTCCGATCCATGGTGCATTATTGTCCATATCCAATCTTTCACCGTATGGATTTGAACAATCCTTTCCGCCATCCACAATGGTCCAATTGAAATTGTCAATCATTAATTGTCTCGCAGTCTCACCTGCACAGTACTTGCTGTTGCCGCCGTGGAACCTAACGTTGTTCTGCAAGGATTGGGTGGCCCATCCATTCAACAGGGCGTCATAGTTGCTTGTTGCGAGCGTAACGTTCATAAACATATTGGTCATATTGGCAACATTCCCTACATCCCAGTTGCCAAGATCCTGATCGAATCGGTTGGCATGGAAAAACATAGAATTCATATTCGTTACGTTGCCAACATTCCAATTGCCAATGGCACCGTTGAACCTTGGGGCAGCGTAAAACATGCTTTCCATGTTTGTAACCTTGCCAACATTCCAGGCACCAATATCCTGATTGAAAGCGGTGGCTCCGTGGAACATGCTTCCCATATCGGTTACATTACCAACGTTCCAGTTGCCGATGTTTTGGTCAAAGACGGATGCCCCACCGAACATGCCATACATATTGGTTACCTTGCTCACATCCCAATTGCCGAAATTGGCGTCTCCGTTAAACGATCTTGCGTATGCGAACGTTCCGTACATATCGGTAACCATCGTGAGATTTGGCATATCCGTTGCATTGCTCACAAAATTCTCGGCTCCGGCGAAAGCGCTATTCATAGAGGTCCAAATGTTGGAGCCCCATTGTTCAACGGATCTGATCTTCTTCCTATCTCCGCTATTGTTAAAATAAATTCTTGGGAAACTTCCCCGAATGGCAACAGTATAAGTACCGGCGCTTGGATAGGTATGGTTTGCAGTACCAGTCCATCCAGTTTCCCATGTACCTGGGCCACTTTCATCGTAATCCCAATTAACATCATAATTATAACCGTTACCATAGGTGGGAAGTGTGATGGATTCATTGTCCAATTCAGTTTGCCAGGTGGTGATAAAATACTCACCTGGGTCGATTGCACAATCTGCTCCACCGTCCGTAATTGTCCATCCCCGAAGATTTATCAAATAGGTTCTTGCGGCTCTACCATTACAATACTTGCTATTGCCACCATCGAAGGTAACATTGTCTTGTAGGGCCAAACCGTTCCACCCATTCAATAGGGCATCATAGTTTTCTGTGGAAATAGTTACGTTCCTGAACATGTTTGCCATATCCTGGACGTGACTAACGTCCCATCCGCCGATGTTTTGATCAAATACATTGGCATTGCTGAACATTGCATTCATACTGGTAACATTGCCCACATTCCAATTGCCTAATTCTTGGTTAAAGCGCATGGCAGCGTGGAACATGCTTTTCATGGTGGTGACCTTGCTTACATCCCATTCTGAAATATCCTGGTTGAACCTGGTAGCACCGTGGAACATATTTTCCATTGTTACTACATTGCCCACATTCCATCCTCCGATGGGATGATTGAAAACAGAAGCCCCTCCGAACATTCCTTCCATATTGGTCACGTTGCTAACATCCCAGTTGCCAAAATTGTGGTCTCCGGTAAAAGATCGGGCGTATGCGAACATTCCGTACATATCTGTAACCATTGAGAGATCGGGCATATCCGTTGCGTTGCTTATTAAATTCTCTGCCCCTGCAAAGGCTCCGTTCATAGAGATCCACACGTTGGTTCCCCATTGTTCGATTGATTTTATCTTTAATCTATCGCCACCGTTATTGAAATAGATTCGTGGGAAATCGCCATTAATGTTCACTGTATATAGACCTGGCGTCTCGTAGGTATGGGTGGCATTGCCCGTATAACCCACATTGGAATTTCCATCGCCCCAATCCACACTGTAGTTGTAGCCGCTCCCTGTGGTGGGAATTGTTATAGTTTCATTCGAAACGGTAGTCTGCCAGGTGGTAATAAATGAATCCAAGGATGGATCTGGAATAGGATCACAGACATCCGGGGAATCAATAGTAACCGTTGCGCTGCAAGTTGCATCGTCAACTCCAGTAGCTACCACAGATACATCCGTACCTACGGCGAAGGGGCCCAATACCACGCTATCTTCGGCATCCACCAAAACTGGACCTTCAGAATTGGCAGTAACCGTGTAGGAATTGTTGCCTGTTCCACCCGTTAAGATTGCCAAAACATAATAAGATTCTCCTTCATGGATACATCCCTCGATTGGTTCTCCTTCCGCATCCTGTGCTACAAGAGTCACTTCCGGAGAGGTACAGCCCGGTTGCTGATCAACCTCGCACAGGCAATCATCATCATAGATACCGGAATTGCCATTTAAATCTAGGCAGGCTGTGCCGGGTACAGTTGTTCCCCCGTAAATTCCTTCACAATCCTGTTCGCACATCTCGAGTGTAATACCTGTAAAAATGGTCAAATTACAGTTATCGTCTTCGGTGAAATGGATATTGAAGATCACAGGACCGGAATAAAAATCGACCTCAAAGCTTTGAGGGCTGCCCGTGATTACATGGTCTGTGCCATTAACTGAAATGGAGCCTTCAGTGGGTGGATTTTCATAAGAAACCACCACTGTTGTTGTATATGCACCTGATGTAGGGTTACACGAGGATGGTACATTAAAACTTACCGCTGACAAGGAGCAGATAGGGACTATACACTCGGGATCTTCCACGATGGTTCCCGTGGCCAAGGCTCTTTTTCCGCTTGCGTCGATAACCGTTACGCCATAGGTTCCGGGGCTTGCTTCCAGCACTTCACCCATAAAACCGTTGCTCCAGTAGTAGGAGTATGGGGCTGTACCATTTTCTGCAACGGCGGTAAGGGTTCCTTTTATGTTTTGTTCCCCACAAGCCAAGGTTGCGGTTAGGGAAACATTGTAATTGTTCAATTGGGTATATGCGAAATTATCTGTATAATCAAACTCCAATTCGGATGGATTTATGATTTCTCCCACAATCCTTACAGGGGTTTCTACCACTGTCCAAGGAATGGAAACCACCTCATTGTCCAAATTCTGACCTCCCTGAGGGCCTACTGGTAATCCGCGAGGTATGCCTCCCCCCGCACCGATAGGAACGGAAACTGGCCGGGTTCCTATGTTAATGGTATCGCCGGTGGCTGAGATATAGGAGAAAAGAATTTCGGCATCCACATCCAGTTCTCCATTGTTTGCAATCAAGGCGTCAATATCGATAATTTCCCCAACCTCGGGCGTTTCGTTTGAAGCATAGAATTGGTTAAACGATAGATTTGCCGCTGCTCCTACCACAAAGGATCTGGTAGCTTCATTGTTGGATCTGTTTGCATCGTTTACATTATGGTTTGAATCAATAATGGCCCTCGCCACGTGAAGCCCCTCTATTTCTGATGAATATGGAATGGGTACTGCTATTGTATTTGTCCGGTCTTTTATCAACCCCGGTACATTGTTGACTACGGCAAGGGTTTCATCGTTGATCATCAAGGTAAGATCCATGCTGTCGTCAATGTTTGAGTATCCAATATTTTCGTAAGAAATGTCGAAAAAGGTATATTCTCCCGGTTCTGGATTTAATAAGGTCGGATTTATATGCTGCGATAAAATTCGCATGTCCGGCTTATTTTGGACTAACACATCCTTGACCAGGACATTATTGCTTTCGTCACATTCGTCGTATTGGTTGTCCGGATCTGTTGTCATCCTGAAGGTATAGATCCCGCTATCATTAAATACAAATCTTGAAGGAAGTGCCGCATAATAAGGGCATCCCTGACAGCTATTTACATTTTGGACCGCAGCGTCCCCTAAGAAAGCCCATTCAGTATCCCCTGGAGCTTTCACCTCAAAGCGTACCTTTACCAGGGAGGCTTTATATAAATGTTTTACCCTAACGCCAACAGTGGGGAGAGCGGATTCATTTTCATGATAAACCGTGTTCCAAAAATTGAAACTACACAACGGTACTGTTTCGAACTCCCAACATAATACACCTGAAGTGGAGTTGTTGTCCCTATTCCTGTCATCGATAAGACTGTTGGGATCTACCGTGGCAGTGATCGTAGTTTCTCCAGAGCTTACCGAAGGTGCAGAGGTAGTGACTGTAACCCTTTCCCCTGGAAGAATATCCTGGTCGTGGGTAAGCGGATATACTTCTCCATTGCTAAGGGTAAACACGAATTCTATTGGCCCCAAGGCAGTGGTATTACCGCTATTTCCAATAACGGCAGAATAAGTTACCATACCGGGTATCTGTGGATCGACAGGATCTACAACTAAATCACTGCAACTCGAAGAAACATAGAGGTCCGAACGGCATTCCAATATATCAATATAGTAACTACTGCTATTATTGGTTTCGGAGATTTCTACTACGTCATCGGGAACATCACAATTTATGACAAAACTATATCTTCCTAATTGCTGATATTCAATGGGAATAGACACTGAAGTGGATTGGTCGGGATCAATGTTCAAAACTGTTCTAGTATAGGTTTCAATCAAATTCCCTTCAAAATAAACATCGATGGTGCTGTCAAATTCTCCGGTAGGTACATATCCTGTATTTCTGATACCAAAACTTTGGGTGCTGCCCGCACTGCAAAGGTATTGACTGCCCATGGAGCCCCTCCCTATAGGAGTAATATCGGGCAATGGAGGATTTACCCGAATAGTGGCAGTTCCCAAGTTGTTGTTCTCGGAGGATTCCTCCACTACATTTTCTGCATCCGCCAGCCCGGTGATATAATAAGTTCCTTGGATATCGAATTGGGCAGTATAGGGAAGGTTAAAGGATTCTCCTGGGGCGAGCGGGGGAACGATCACGCTACCAATTATCGGCAGCCCTCCGGTTTGATCCATTTCCAGCAGGGTTTCTACCGCAACCGGGGCACATCCATTGTTGGTTACTGTAATGGTGCCCGAAACTGATTCTCCTTCTATTATACCCCTATTGGACGGACTTATTACAGTGCGCAAATCTGGAAGGCATGGACCTTGGACCAGTTCCCAGGTAATTGGTGTTTCTCCAGTTATTGTAAAGTCAGTTACTGAGACAGGGGCAGTATAAATTCCCGTGTGTGATCCCCGTGGTGTCCTAAAGGAAAAATAACCTCTTGAGTTTGTGTGGGTCTGTATGGTACTTCCGGTTACGGGACTTATAAATGTGACCGTAGCCCCAGCAACGGTTGAATCCTGAAGTTGTACTGCCGTATCGGTATAATAGGCATGGCCCGAAACGGTTACATAACTTTGACTTGACGGCAACTGAATCACGGAAGGAAAGGCAGAGGCTTGTACATTGATTGCTCCGGGAATATTGAAATCACCATTGGTGAAGGGTCGCATTGCCCGATTGTTCAATTCATTGCTCTCGATGATCACGTTAGTATGGTCCACAAACACCTCCATTGGGTTCCAGGAGGGTATGGAAGGGGTAATGATATTCCAAGTTACGCTTGTACTTTCGTGTGCATCAAGATAGTCCACAATTATATCGGGATATACTGCCGTAAAATCAAACTGATTTTCAAGATGCACTACAAAATTCTCCGCTGCATAATCAGACTTGTTGTGGATTGTTGCCGTTATTTGAAGTGGTGAGGAAACATCAGGATTCATATTGTCAAAGACTATGTCGTTGGCGAAGATTTCCAGATCGGGTCCTATCAGGACCTGAGGAGTATTATGAGGTCCCATTTCGGTAGTACAGCCATTGGACTGCTCTTGGACCCAAGCTTGCCAACTGGTGCCCGAAGGTAACTGACTTATGGATCCAACATATACTTTTCCGTCCGTGGTGTCCAGATCATTTATATCGGCAGCAGTCAGGACTACAGCTCTGTCATTGGTATCAGTAAACCGGCCATTGCCCTCATAATCGAGCAATACCCGTGGAAAACCGTAAGGTGGCAATTCACCAGCCTCATTTGTATAGATAATGGCAAATTCATAGGTTGTTTCCGGGGTGCCCTGGGTAGGGGTTACAATGCTGTCCACGAATGCCCCGGTGCCCAAAAAGGATAATGTAGGATTGCCATGGCAAGGTGTGGTCAGCTGAAGTGGTCCAGCAAACCCACTTTGGTCTCCATTACCGCATTCGGCTTTCACATAAACGGTATAGGTGGTATTTGAAGTCAATCCCACCAATTCGGTGTTCGGAGACCCGTTTACAATGCTCGACATACCTTCTGTTACTGGATCAAAAGTTGAAATGTCACTGTATTTTACAATCCATTGGGTCTCATTGTTGCCGGCATTCCACGAAATGTGCGCAGAGGTATCCGCAATAACATCAGCCGATAAGTTGGTTGGAACTGAACACCCGCTGTCCCTGACTTCGATCCCAAAAGTACCCGTCTGCGAATTATATCCCTCCACTTGTACATAATAGGTGTCCCCAGAAATAAGGCCCGTCAAGGCAGCAATTGAATTATTGGGAACAATTGTTCCACCATTGCCGTCACATCCTATTTCTACTAGGGTAGTTAGATCATTGCAATCCACTAAGGACCCATAAATAGCAATATGTGTATCGGTGAGGGTTCCGCCGGGTATATCTGTGGAAACCACCGCGTTTCCGGAAGCAGGTGCCTCAAAGGAGAACCATACAGTTTTAGAGACAGATCCGGACCAACACGAGCCAAGGGGTTCATTGGCTTCTATGGTCGCCCCCACATTGGTATAAGCATCTCCGGAAGAAGTTGCGCCCACAACCAATGATATGGCATTGCAAAGATCATCATTAATGGGGGCGTCAATATCAATTATTGTTACAATTGCCGTTGCCGAGCTGGAGTTATTGCTACCATCAGTGGCGGTTAAGGTTACTGTGTTTTCTCCTATATGGCTATTGTTAAAAGTAGTAATATCGGTTGTAAGGGTCAAGGGCCCACATGCATCCGTTGAACCATCGTTTATCGCATCGTTGGCTATGGTGGCGGTTCCGGAAGCATTGAGTTGCACGGTGATATTTTTGGTGATCACCGTTGGTGGGGTTTGATCCACAACCGTAACCACGCTTACGCAAGAACTGGAGTTGTTATCCTGATCGGTAATAGTTAGCGTTACATTGTTCGGTCCCAAATGGGAGCAATCAAAATCGGTTATATCAATTTCAACAGTAAGGGCGCCACAGTCCCCAGCGGGAATAACTCCCACCTCCTCGGCAGTGATAACAGCTGAGCCATTTTCGTCCAGCACTACTTGAATATCGTTGCATCTCACATCCGGAAGGGAAATATCCCCAATAAATCCTTCCAAAGGCACCATATTGAAAACGGGATCGGTCTTAGGGCCATTGTATTCGTAAATATTGACGTAGTAATTGGTTGAGGGTTGCAGGAGATTGGGTGGCACCATATTGCCAGAGGCATTATAGATTACGTAACCATTTCCAATGGCATCTCCAACACCATAACTAAAGTTTGCAGTATAAGCGGTTCCGTCTATAGGTCCCGCGGTTAAGGGAGCTTCACTTATAACCACCAATCTGCCCTGGCCATTTCCGGGAGTCCAATTTATAGTGAGGTCGTCATCACAAGGACGAGAGTATGAAAAATCACTAGGGATAACAGTTGGTGGGCTTGGTGTTTCCACGGAGGCTGCGTATCCAGGCAAAACATATAGCTCGTCATCCTGATTGATTGTGTATTCAAAGAATGCAAAATGATAAGTGGAGGACGGATCCAAATTAGAGAATTCAAACTCCTCGGCCGTTCCATTAAAAACCACAAAGTTACCCGAACCCAGATTTTGACCTTGGCCAAAATTGCCGTTTGCCGTATAAGTGGTAGCATCCACCGGTTCTACATTTACTAGAGTGCCTTCTCGGGCAATGACCATTCGGGCAGACCCACTTCCTCTATCGAATTTGACTACCATAGATGAAGCCCCCACATCTTCAAAGCTGGCATTGGAGACTTGCTGTGTAGGCCGTTCTCCAAAGGTCTCGGCTTCAAATGTATATGCCGGTCTTAAATAGAGTTTTCCATAATTGCCGTTATATTCGAAAAGCGCAAAATGATAGTTCGTGCCCGGTTGAAGGTTAGTGACATTTACTGAAACACCACTTCCTGCATAAACCGCATAATTCCCTATGCCAATTTGATAATAGGCATTGCCGTAACCTCCATACGAGGCATTGTAATTGACGAAATCCTGTGGTTCTACATCTACGGGTTCATTAGCCCGGGCGATAAGGATTCGACCTGCTCCATCGCCATTGGTCCAATTCACGTTGAAAGAGGACGTGGTTTTACCATTAATAAAAATATCCTTGGTTTGAACCGTGGGATTGTTAAGGGTGGCTTGGCTGGCCTCGAAAACAGGGTAGCCTTCATCGTCGTCCGTTTTTAAATAATAGGTGTCCGTGCCATTGCCGTTAAATTCAAATACCTTAAAATGGTAGGTGGTATTGGGCTGTAGTCCGGTAAGGGTTCGGCGGGCCGAAGCCCCGCTATACACCACAAACTCGCCCGGTGCCAATTCATGGCCGTTGCCAAAGGTGTCGCTGCCGGTATATTCGATGCCGTCCACGGGAACGGCCGTTACCGGGCTTCCCTGTTTTGCAATGACCAGGCGTTTATCGCCATTCCCCTTTTCGTTGTTATTGTACACCTGATAATACATCCTGTTGCCATCTATACTGCTAAAGGGCATTGCCCTGGCATTTTTGGTGGGATAGGCATTTGTGGCCTGGCTGGCCGTAGCACCCGGCGCGGGATTGGCCGGAGTAGTAGAGGTCAGGAACAATTTTCCGTAATTGCCATTATACTCATAAAGCGCAAAGTGGTAGGTGACATTGGGATCAAGGTTGCTCAGATTGACCGCGGTCCCTGTTCCCTGATAGAGGACATAATTCCCTGTGCCAATTTGATAATTTGGATTGCCGTAACCTCCACCAGTAGCGTTGTAATTCACTAAATCCTGTGGCTCCACGTTTACGGGGCTATCTGCCCGCGCGATGAGGATACGACCCGAACCATCTCCATTGGTCCAGGAAACCCTCATCGTACTTGCCAATACATCACTAAAAATAATATTACTGGCCTGTACCGTAGGATTGGTGAGTGTGGCTTGGCTGGTCTCGAAAACAGGGTAGCCTTCATCGTCGTCCGTTTTTAAATAATAGGTGTCCGTG
>CAYXDM010000002.1:35347-39550 GCA_964463595.1 uncultured Aequorivita sp.
ATGAGGATACGACCCGAACCATCTCCATTGGTCCAGGAAACCCTCATCGTACTTGACAGTACATCAGTGAAACTGAGATCACTGGCCTGGATAGTGGGATTTGTAAGTGTTGACTGGCTGCCCTCAAGATAGCTGGAGGTTAGGTATTGGGTGTTATAGTTGGTCCCATGAAACTCAAAGACTTTAATATGATACGTTGTAGAAGGCGATAACCCATATACTGTAGCGGCGTAGGAGGATCCTTCATAAACGACAAATTCTCCTGGAGCAATCTCATTTCCTGTACCAAAAGTGGTGTTAGCTAAGTAATCGATTCCATCCACCGGGACAGCGGTAACGGGCGAATCGGCTTTCATAACGATAATCCGTTGGGTCCCGTTTCCTCTTGTGAAACTCATATAAAAACGATTGCCATCAATACTGGAAAATGATAGGTTGGTCGATGGTGTGGTGGGTGCTTGGGAATACATTTGCAACGGCAGGAGTATTAATGAGCACAGCAGGAGAAGGTAGAGATTTTTCATAATCAATTATTTTGGTTAGCCTTATTTTTAAGTTTAAAATCTGGGTATATTAACTTGATGATCAGATTTTAACATTAAATTTTAATTTATTTCAAGACGAAAGTATGCAAGCGAAAAGGAAGGGACAATCGCAAATTAGTATTCAGACGTTATGGATTAGTATTTGGTAAAGGGATGGTTCCTCCGTGGGGAATGAGGAATCCAAAACATTAGTGGGTAGAAAACCAGAATTTAAGGTTTGGAGTAAAGTTGAAGAATAAAATAGCAGGTTACCTAAACCTTAGCATAGTACCCAGGATCTCATTTATCTGTTTCGATCTTTGTCGGGAAACGGGAATTTCTACATCATCCTGCATGATCAAGCTGCCGCCGTCTTGCTTTAAAATTCCTTTAACAAATTGGGGGTTGATCAGATGCGATTGGTGTACCCTCAAAAACCCGTGATCGTGTAGCAGTTCCTGAATATCCTTTAAGGTGCGGCTTATCAGGATTTTGTTGCCGCCTTCACAAAAGATATTGGTGTAATTACTGTCGGACTGGCACCGAATGATGTTTTCGATTTCTACAATTTCGTAACCTATTCCCGTAGGGAGTGCAATCTGGGAACAGGCCCTTTTTGAGTCGGTCAACTGGTCCTGCATCAATTGCCACTGTTGGGCACTGGTTTTTTTTCGTCGTTTTTCCCAAATGGAAAGAGCCTGTACAATACTTTTTTCAGATATGGGTTTCAACAAATAATTAATGGCACTATACCGAAAAGCCTTGATGGCGTATTGGTCATAGGCGGTGGTGAAAATAATATCAAAATTTATGGGAAGAAGATGGTCCAGAAGCGAAAACCCATTGAGATTGGGCATTTCAATATCCAGGAATAATAGATCCGGTGGGTTTTGTTTGATGAATTCCAACCCTTGGATGGGGTTGGTGAAAACTCCAGAGATGACATAATCGGAATGGACTTTTTCAATTAGATTCTCGAGCACTTTTGTGCAATGGGCCTCATCGTCGATTATAATTATCTTGACCATATTAAACTATTGATAAATTAAACTTATTCTCGTTCCCATTGGGGTACCATCTTCCTCAAGATCGTTGATGTATAAACTGATGGCCTGATCGTTCAGGTGGTTATAAAGGGTCAATCGGTCGAGGACCAATTGGGTGCCCATGGAGCTGTGCAATTTTCTTTTTTTCGCACTTTCCTTTCGACCGATCCCGTTGTCCTCGATTATTATTTTTAATTTTTCTGAAGTGTCCATGGTAATTTTCAGGCTTTTATCAGCTTTCAAACTTGGGTACAATCCATGCCAAATTGCGTTTTCGACCAAAGGCTGCAACAGCAAAGGGGGAATGTGGTATTGCGAAAGTTCCTCTCTTGAGATCACTTCAATTTCAAATGCGAAGTGCCCGCCCATTCGGTTTTTCTCTAAAATAAGATACAATTCCAATATTTCCAATTCTTCTTCGGCGGATATTTTTTTTTGATGGCTCTTCTGAAGGATTTCCCGGAGTAGGCTAGAAAAGTCATCGAGATAAGTTACCGCTTCTTCATTTCGCAAGGTCATAATAGAATGCTTTATAGCATTGAGACTGTTGAAAATAAAGTGTGGATTCATCTGGTATCGCAGGGCAATCATTTCAGTTTCCTTTATACGCCGGGAAAATTCTGCCTTAATTTTTTGTTCTCTTTCCTTCTCCAATTGCAAATATAATTGGACGAGCTCTGCAGTTTTTTCATTTACTTTCCTGTCCAGTTCCTCGTTCATTTTCCTATGTAAATGCTCGTTTCTTTGCAGTTGGGCGATCCATGCGGCATCTGTTTCTTGCTTTTTCTTCCGGAGAATGGAAAAATTCTTGCTAAGGGCAAATGAAAAACAATAAACTTCCAATAGCAACCCAATCTGAAAGACAATGTTAGGGGCTTGGCGAAAATCCAGAAAATGGCCTGGAAAATTCCCAATTCCCACAAAACCCATATAAGAAGACAAAAGGGCCCCTATAAAAAAGAAGGACTGCCCAAAAATGAAATAGGGCAATAGCGGATGTTTTACCTTATAAATTATCCAAAAAATCAACAGGAAATTAAACGGCAGGACAATGAATCGCACCACGGTAAACGCGATCTCCATTACTTGCGGGTATTCAAAAAAATAACTGAAAAGGAACCGTGTTATGGCATAACCGAAAAATGCGAGGCCTAAACAGCGAAGGATCTTGGCTAGAAGGGGATCATAATTTTTTATCCGGAGTAGTTTTATGATAAAAAACACATAGAAACCTATAAAAAGAAACTGTACAGGTTCAAATAGGTCATTGGATAGTTTGGAGGAAAAGTCCAACGTGTCCCAAAGGGGAGCAGAGGTTTTTTGAAGTACCAGGAAGCCGTAAACAATTTGGAAAAAAAGATATCCTATATAATAGTAATATAAATTTTCCCGCAGCCGAAAACCGACCGCAAGAGCAAAAATAAAAATGGTGAACAGCGAAACGATATAGAAAGAGATAAATCCACTGATTCCCGCCACATCAGGATTTATGTGTTCCATTTGGGTATTCCCCAACTGATCTTCCGGGGCATTCACCAAAGGGCTTATGCGTATTTCCCATGGTTCGCCGGCCGGGGAATATTCGGCAGATGCCGTTTCCGCTACATTTATTCCCATGGGCGTCCCATCTCCTTTCCCAAATGCAATAAGTGGGTAAACGAAAACGAGGACAGACAGAATGGTTCTAATTAGGGTCATTGGAGCTAAAGTACCATCTATTTTTTGGGAACTTAACAGTTCTTAGAATTTGGTGGGTTTTAATTAGTATTCGGTAGGATTTTTTCGAGGTCTGGGATAATTGTGATGATTGCCCTCATGGATAGACCATCAAAAAGGTATTTCAGGATTCAGGTTTTCTTTTTGATTGAGTATCTTTGATATAAAAGTATTATAATGACAAATCCAAAACGTTTTCGGTTTCCCAAAACAGTATTGTTTGGAATAACATTTTTGTACATTGTAATAATACTGGCAACTTATTTTTTATATTATAAAGAGCCAACTATAGCGTGCGCCGGTCAGCTATTGATACTCCAGTTTGTAGCGTTGATAATACAAGTGGCGTTGAATTATTTCAATTTTCACTCAAAAAATAAGATCGTAATTTTGCTGACATTGTTTGTGAGCAGTATGAACCTGCTTGGAATACTTTCAAGTTTTTTCAACTTCGGCTTGCTTTGCGACCTGTATGCAGGGGGATAAATTCCAGTCATTTTCTATGAAACAATTGCTCATTATTGGCCATACCTTCCCTGAACCAAGTACTACGGCCGCGGGAAGCAGAATGATGCAGTTGATTGGGTTGTTCACTGAATACAATTATAAAATTACTTTTGCCACCACTGCCCAAACCACCGAACGATCCATACAACTTGAAGCAAGGAACATTTCAATAAAAAATATCCTTTTGAACGATTCTTCCTTTGATGGCTTTATTCGGGAATTGAATCCGGAAATCGTAGTTTTTGACAGGTATATTACCGAGGAACAATTTGGATGGCGGGTTGTGGAACAGTGTCCGGGAGCACTGATGATCCTGGATACCGAAGACCTTCATTTTTTGAGGAAGGCCAGGGAAGAAGCCGTAAAATTGAACCGATCCATTTCTGGAGCAAATTTATTTTCTGAGGTGG
>CAYXDM010000003.1:0-36934 GCA_964463595.1 uncultured Aequorivita sp.
CTCCGTGCCGTAGGCTTCAATCCCATAGCATACCAGGGAATTGTTTACCGATACAATTACCGAACAGGAAGCATCGATCTTACTGAGCTCTTCCATTACCAGCACATAGGAAATCGTATCCATGCCGCCGCCGCCGTATTTGGGATCTACCATCATCCCCAAAAAGCCGAGCTCGCCCATTTTCTTGACTTGTTCGGTGGGGAATTTTTGAAGGTTATCGCGCTCTATTACGCCAGGAAGTAACTCGGTGCGTGCAAAATCTCGGGCCGCATCACGAATCATTATTTGTTCTTCGGACAGACTAAAATCCATAGGCTTTATGTTTGAGAAAATATGTCATTTTTAAGGATGTGCAAATGTACTTTAAAAATAAAGTAAATGCCAACGGTCATTCAAAATACATACGGATGCCATAAAATTTCGGTTTAAAACCGTTACCCTTATATGGTTCCAGGAAAGGGGCTCTTTTTTATAAAAACATTGGGAAAATCAAATTGATCTATTTCCTCTTTCAAGAGTATCTTTCATCTTTCGATATATTAAAGGCATTGATAAAATCAGATTACCATATCATAGGCGTAATGAGCGGCACTTCCCTGGATGGGATTGATCTGGCGGAAATTAACTTTAATTATAACGATGGAAAATGGGATTTCCAGATTTCCAAAGCAGCAACCATGGCATATTCCTCTTTCTGGAGGGATGAACTTCGAAAAGCAATCAATTATTCCCAAGGGCAACTCGAGCGGCTCGACTTCAAATACACCGAAAAACTAGCAGAGGAGATTTTGGGGTTCATTCAGCGAAATAACATTCAGGAATTGGACGCCGTATGCAGCCATGGCCATACCATCCTGCACCAGCCGGAGAAGGGGTTTACGCTGCAAATTGGCAACCTGCCCCGGCTTTCCAAAATGATTCTTCAAAAGGTAGTCTGCGATTTCCGGACACAGGATGTGGAATTGGGTGGACAAGGGGCACCGCTAGTGCCCATTGGTGATCGACTACTTTTCCCCGAATACGATTATTGCCTGAACCTGGGTGGATTTGCCAACTGTTCCTATGAAAAAAATGGCGAACGGATAGCGTACGATATTTGCCCCGTAAACATCGTGCTGAACCATTATGCCGAGCAACTAGGAAGTGATTTTGATGAAGGCGGAAATTGGGCCCGGACAGGCTCGATAAATTTGAGCTTGCTGGAACAATTGAACAATCTTTCCTTCTATGCTGAAAAACCTCCGAAGTCCCTTGGCCTGGAATGGGTCAATAAGTGGATTTTCCCGCTTTTGGACAGCTTCCAGATTTCTTCCAAAGATAAATTACGAACTTTTACCGAACATATGGCAATCCAATTGGCGGCCCAATTTCCTGAAAATCCCTCCGTGTTGATAACCGGCGGTGGCGCGTTTAATTCCTTTCTCATTGAAAGACTGAAAACCCTGGTTTCGATCGAGATAACAATTCCCGATCCGGAAATTGTGGAATTTAAGGAAGCACTGATTTTTGGTCTGTTGGGCGTTTTAAGACTTCGTGGAGAAATCAACTGTTTATCGAGTGTAACTGGAGCTTCTATTGACCATTCTTCCGGGGAAGTTTTTACCCCTTAATTTTTCCTCCCAATTTGGGACAAACACCTCTTAAGTTTTCTATCTTTGCCTTGGCAAAATTTTAAGTGTTTATTGGGAATAATTTGTGATTTTCCCATTGACCGACCCCATTTATAATCTAAGCGGTTTGATGAAAGATTTACTCCAGAAGTACGAAGAAAAAAATCCTGAAATAGTTTTCCATTGGAATGATCCCGAAACCGAGGCCGAAGGCTGGACGGTAATCAATTCCCTTCGCGGGGGTGCTGCTGGTGGCGGCACCCGAATGCGAAAAGGCCTGGACATGAACGAGGTTCTGTCTTTGGCCAAGACCATGGAAGTGAAATTCACCGTTGCGGGCCCACCCATTGGCGGGGCGAAAAGCGGGATAAACTTTGACCCTTCCGATCCTCGAAAAAAAGGCGTTCTGGAACGTTGGTTCAAGGCGGTTTCCCCTTTATTGAAATCCTACTACGGAACGGGTGGCGATATGAACGTGGATCAAAGAACTGAAGTGATTCCGTTTATGGAGCAATCTGGGATCGAGCATTCACAAGAAGGGGTTTTCAACGGCCACTTTATAGCTTCGCCAACCGAAAAAATCCAACGGATCGGCCAGTTGAGGGACGGGGTGGGAAAAACCTTGGAAAATCCTGTCTATTGCCCCGATGTGGCTCGAGGGTACAAGGTGGCGGATATGATTACCGGCTTTGGAGTTGCCGAGGCCGTTAAGCATTATTACGATATTTATGGTGGAAGCGTAAGGGGAAAACGGGCTGTGGTGCAAGGATTCGGAAATGTGGGTTCGGCTGCGGCGTATTATCTCTCCCAGATGGGCGCCAAAATAGTTGGAATCATCGATCGAAATGGTGGTGTCATCAAGGAAACCGGTTTTTCCTTTGAGGAAATTCGACAGTTTTTCCTGAATAAGGATGGAAATACATTGGTGGCGCCGAATATGATCCCTTTTAACGAAATCAATGAGCGTATTTGGAGTCTCCCGGCAGAGATATTTATGCCCTGTGCAGGTTCAAGATTGGTGACCCAGCAGCAGGTTTCAAAGCTGATGGATAGCGGACTGGAAGTGATAAGTTGTGGGGCCAATGTTCCTTTTGCCGATACTGAAATTTTCTTTGGCCCCATTATGGAATATACCGACGGCCATATCAGTCTGATTCCAGATTTTATCAGTAATTGTGGTATGGCAAGGGTCTTCGCTTATTTGATGGAAGGGGAAGTGGAAATGACCGATGAGTCGATCTTCAATGATGCCTCCCGGACCATTGGGGATGCAATCCAGAATATTTTCGATATAAATAAGGACAAAACAAACATCAGCGCAACCGCATTCAAGATTGCCCTGGAGCAACTGCTTTAAATTTTGAATATCAATGGAATCGATCATCATTTTAATTTTTGTGATAGGGTATCTCACCATTACATTGGAACATCCTCTAAGATTGGACAAAACAGTTCCTGCATTGATAATGGCAGCCCTGATATGGGGTGTATTGGCCGTTGGCTTTACAGGAGGGTGGTTTGATATTGTCGATGGTGGAGGACGGACGTTCAGTTTCCTTTCGGATGGAGATAGTGCCAAGGCAGGATTTGAGGGAACGTTGCTGCACCATTTTGGTAAAACCTGTGAGATCCTCATTTTCCTGATCGGCGCCATGACAATTGTGGAAATAATTGATCTTCACAATGGATTTGGGGTAATTAAGACTGCAGTTCACACAAAGAGCAAAAGAAAACTATTGTGGCTCATCGGGATTATTGCATTTTTGCTTTCCGCTGTCATCGATAATCTTACCGCTACCATAGTTCTTATTACGGTCCTTAGAAAGTTGATTCCGGAAAGGGGAGATCGCATTTGGTATGCGTCATTGGTTATAATTGCGGCAAATTCCGGGGGTGCGTGGTCTCCCATTGGCGATGTTACCACTACCATGCTCTGGATTGGCAATAAAGTTACCGCCCTAGGACTGGCGGAATATGTGATAGTGCCTTCCATTTTTTCATTTGTGGTTCCTTTTTTGATTGCCAGCTATTTGCCCGTTTTCAAAGGTGAAGTGCAACTGGAAACCAACGGGGAAAGTGAAGAACTCAGATTGCTCAGCAGCCGGACCATGTTATTTTTGGGATTGGGGATGATCGTGTCGGTGCCCGTATTCAAAACCCTAACCAATCTACCTCCATACATCGGAATGATGCTTGCCTTGGGGATTGTATGGTTGGTGTCTGAATATATTCATCCAGAAGAGAATTTCGATAAAGAAAGAAGAACCTTATACTCAACCAAAAAAGCCTTGTCGCGAATAGAAATCTCTAGCATCCTGTTTTTCCTTGGAATCTTGATGGCCGTTGCGGGAATGGAATCCCTAGTTTTCGGCTCCATTGATGGTGAAGAGTTGGGAACACTGCGGTATATGGCGGAAAAGCTTCAACTGGCTATCCCTAACCAGGATCTGGTAATTATATTTTTGGGAATGTTGTCTGCTGTTATAGACAACGTGCCCTTGGTAGCGGCTTCCATGGGGATGTACGATCATCCCACAGACTCGGTTCTTTGGCATTTTATTGCCTATGCCGCGGGAACGGGCGGAAGTATGCTGGTTATTGGTTCCGCGGCCGGTGTTGCCGCGATGGGCATGGAACGAATCGACTTTATTTGGTATCTCAAGAAAATCACCTGGCTCGCATTTATTGGGTTTATCATTGGGGCCGGGGTGTTCCTGCTTATTGAGAGGGTTATATTTCACAACGCATAACAATTTATGAAACCTAATCTCGTTATCCACTAAACAAATTACATTTTATGCTAAACGTCTTGATTCAGGAAGGTGCGGATATAGCCCAGGAATTGGAGCCGATTTCCGAAGAAAAAACCCTTTCCATTATGGATCTTCTCTTTTCTGGAGGTCCTGCCGGACAAATTATTATTGCCGTACTTTTCGTATTGCTTTTTGTAGCGGTCTATATTTATTTTGAAAGGCTTTTTGCAATAAAGGCTGCCACCAAGATGGATGTCAATTTTATGAAACAGATCCACGATCACGTGGCTAAGGGCAATATCCAAGCGGCCAAGATGCTTTGCGCACAAAACGATACTCCTGTTTCACATTTGACCGAAAAAGGCATATCCCGAATTGGCAGCCCGCTGGAGGATATTAACACCGCCATAGAAAATGCGGGCCGACTTGAGATTTACAAGCTTGAAAAAAACGTTAGTGTGTTGGCAACCATTGCCGGAGTAGGCCCGATGATTGGTTTCCTCGGAACGGTAATCGGTATGGTCATGGCCTTCCACGAGTTGGCCACAAGCAGTGGCCAGGCCGAAATGGGTGGCCTTGCGGAAGGTATTTACACGGCAATGACAACTACTGTCGCCGGCTTGATCGTGGGGATAATTGCCTATATGGGCTATAATCATTTGGTGGTCCGGACCGATAAAGTGGTACACCAAATGGAAGCTACAGCAGTCGATTTTCTGGATATGTTAAACGAACCTGCTTAATGAATTTGAGAGGAAGAAATAAGGTGAGCGCCGAATTCAACATGAGTTCCATGACAGATATTGTCTTTTTGTTACTGGTGTTTTTTCTGCTCACTTCGCCTACTATTACGCCCAACGCCCTGGATTTACTACTTCCAAAAGCATCTGGGAAAACGACTAGCGTACAGCAGGCCTCGGTGAGTATAACAAAGGATCGGGCATTCTATATTGATACTGAAAGGGTAAGTGAATATAATATTGAAGCCGAGCTGAAAAGGATTCTCGCCGGCCAGGAAGAACCCACGATTGTTCTGCGTGCCGAAGAAGGCGTTCCTATTGAAGATGCTGTTTTGGTGATGGATATTGCCAATAGAAACAGGTTCAAGGTGGTACTTGCAGTTAGGCCAAAATAAAGTGGCCAACCTTCATGCCCAATGGGCACCAACTTTAAAAATGTATTAATCGGATTTCTCGGGATTTTGGATTCTCATCGATCAACTAAACACTTTAAACTTTGAGCTTTTTAGATACTGAACACAAGCGAAAGAGTATGATTATCACTGTAACGGTGCATATAATCATTCTCATTCTGTTGTTTTTTGTGGGCATGAAATATCTTGATCCCCCCATTGAACATGGCATTGCGGTTAATTTTGGAACATTCGATACCGGTAGTGGCATTGTCCAGCCCACGGAAAAAATAGAATCTGCGCCCCAGGAAGCTACTTCCCAACCAGCGTCCACACCTAGAACGGAGATAAACGAAGAAGTGGTAACCCAGGATGCGGAAAATGCCCCAGTCATCAAAAAAGATGAACCCAAAAAAGAGCAGACCCAAACACTCGTAAAGGAGGAGCCAAAAAAGGAAGAAAAAAAACCAGATCCAAAACCCGATAAATCTACTTCCGATGCGCTCTCAAGCATTTTAAACGGTCCTAAAAGTGATGGCACTGCCCAAGGAGGAGAAGGGAATGACGGCAGACCTGGAGATAAAGGTGATCCGGATGGCGATCCGGATGCCAGTGCCTATTACGGAACTGGAAAAGGTTTGGACGGAGACGGCAATTACCAGTTAGGAGGGCGAAAGGCACTGAACAAGGAAAAATTTGTACAGGACTGCAATGAGGCGGGAATAGTGGTGGTGAGCATTGAAGTGGATCGAAGCGGAAAGGTGATAAGTGCCACCCCGGGTGTTCGCGGAACTACAAATAATTCCAGATGTCTTACCGATCCTGCCAGGCGGGCCGCCTTGGCGACAAAATTTAACCCAGACGAGAAAGCGCCCGCAAAACAGATTGGCAAAATTATCTACAATTTCAGTCTTTCGGAGTAATTTTGTTGGGATTTAAATTCTTGCGCTATCAATTATTCTGAAACCATACAATGGCTTTTTGATCAGCTCCCCATGTACCAGCGGGTAGGGCAATCGGCCTATAAGGCGGATTTGATGGCTACGGTAAATCTGGCCACTTATCTCGGAAACCCGGAAAGAGACTTCAAGAGCATTCACGTTGCCGGCACAAATGGTAAGGGGAGTACCTGCCATTTGTTGGCCTCGGTTTTTCAGGAAGCAGGATATAAAACGGGACTTTACACTTCTCCTCACCTCAAGGACTTTCGCGAACGGATAAAAATAAATGGGAAAATGATTCCAGAGAAAAATGTTTTTGAATTTGTTCAGAAGCATAGAACATATATGGAACAAAACCAATTGTCCTTTTTTGAAATGACTGTCGGTTTGGCATTTGATTATTTCAGAAATGAAAAGGTTGACATTGCAATAGTGGAAGTGGGGATGGGCGGCAGACTCGACAGCACCAATATCATTACGCCCGAAATTTCCGTGATAACCAATATCGGTCTGGACCATACCCAGTTTTTGGGGACTACCTTGCCGCAAATTGCCGTGGAAAAGGGTGGAATCATCAAACCTGGAGTTCCAGTGGTCGTCGGAGAATCCCTTCCGCAAACCCAAACTGTTTTTAAACGAATTGCTGCCGAAAAAAATGCACCCATAATTTTTGCTGAAGATCATGGGAGTTTGGATTATCCTTCAGATTTAAAAGGGGGTTATCAGAAAAAAAACATCCGGACAGTCCTTGCAGCACTTCGCATCCTGCAGAACAATGCCTGGGAAATCCCAGAAGAAAATATAAAGAAAGGTTTGCTGAAAAGTATTGGGAACACTGGATTAATGGGCAGATGGCAAGTTTTGGGAAATCGGCCCAAAATAGTCTGCGACACTGCGCACAACGAGGATGGCCTACGGATAGTAATGGAACATCTTAAAAAGGAAGAATACCGTCAATTGCATATTGTTCTTGGGGTTGTAAACGATAAAGATCTTTCGTCTGTTTTGCCATTATTTCCCAAGGATGCCGTTTATTATTTCTGTAAACCTAATGTTCCCCGAGGATTGGATGCTTCTTTGCTAACGGTTCGCGCCAAGGAAATCGGCTTAAGTGGGGAAGAGTATATATCAGTGAAAAAAGCCTATAAAGCAGCCCTTGATGCGACTTCTGAGGACGACTTTATATATATTGGTGGAAGTACCTTTGTAGTTGCTGAAGTGTTATAAAGGAGATCGAAATAAAAAACGCTGTCAAGTCTTAACAAATAGTGACATGACAGCGTTTATGATTTATTTTAGGGAAGGTGGGCCATGTTGGATTCGAACCAACGACTTCCACGTTGTCGACGTGACACTCTAAACCAACTGAGTTAATGGCCCTTTAAATTTCAGGGCACGAAAATACGAATTTCGATAGCCAAAACAAACAATACCCTCTAAGATTCTTCAATATTGATTACAGAACCTTTTATCGTATTTACTTGGGTGATTGATCGGTGGTAGGATCCTTTAAAAATATGTGAATTATCTCAAATAAATATTTGGAGAAAACAAAAACAAAGCTATATTTGCAACCGCTAACACGAAGGGCGATTAGCTCAGCTGGTTCAGAGCACCTCGTTTACACCGAGGGGGTCGGGGGTTCGAACCCCTCATCGCCCACAGATTTTCAAAAAGACCGAAGCTTTCGCTTTGGTCTTTTTGATTATGGGGTATTTCGCTTACATTTTGTATTCCGCAACACTTGAAAGATACTATATCGGATCCACCTAGAACATCCCAATGCGGCTCATTCGATCATGATAAGCACATTGTTCGGCGGCCAGTAGTGAATTCATTATTCTTCCTCGGAAGTTATCTTACCATCCCTTTCCTCTTTGGACATGGCTTCACCTAGCTATCTTCTTTTTTCAATGCTATTGATTTTTTCTCGGCTAACCTCTTCTGAAAAACTCACAAAAGTCATTTCATAAAGGCAATGGACAATGATTTCCAATTCTGAAAAACAGACTAAACTTTCATTGCGAATGTCCATGCCCAACCACTGGCTCCATGGAACAACCTCTATGCCTTGGGAATATCTCCGCCCTGATTCTGTCTTGCTTTAAAATTTCTTCCCGTATCAAGTCAGATGGCTCTGATAGCAGTTTAGTAAATCATTAGTTTCATCTAATTTTGTTAGAATATCCACATTAATTCCTCTTCCCTTCCTCCACAATCTCCTCCACCTCTTCTTTTTCCTCTCCATCAATTTTAGGGCTTTCCGGCAGGGGAGCATTCCTTTTGTGATGGATTTCATAGTACATGGCATAGTGATCGCTGCCAAAGTATCGGGATCGGACCATTTTTCCCACAAATAAATCCTTTGTATGAAAAAGGTGGTCCAGGGGAAACCGGAGGAAAAAATAATTGGCATTGTAGGTTGAAAAGAAACCACGCCCCACACGGGGATCGACCATACCTGTCATCTTTTTGAACAGTCGTGTGGTCCGGCTCCAGACTACGTCGTTCATATCGCCGCAAACAACCGAAGGCCTGTTTTTCTTTCGGATCTGTTTGCCGGTAAGGATCAATTCGGCATCGGCTTCTTTCGAGGTTTCATTTTCGGTCGGACTAGGCGGCGCGGGATGGAGACAGCAAAAAAAGATAGAGTTCTTTCCCTTCATAGGATAATCAAAAAAAATGGAAGGTTTATCAGCTTCAATTTGGTATTTCACTTCCACATTGTCCAATGCTACCTTTGAATACAGATGCATTCCATAGAAATTCTCCAAGGGAACTTTTACCGAAAACGGATAATCTCTCCCAATTTTTGAAAGAGAGTTTTCCCATTCTTTATTCGATTCCATAGTTAGCACCAAATCGGGATCAAAACGTTTGATTTCTTCTAGAAAATCGGGGTATCGAGTATTTGTCTGCAATACATTGCCGGCGAGAATGGAAACTAGGCCGTTGCTCTCGGTCTTATCTTTCTTTTGTGGATATAAGGAACTGTAAGGAATGACCTTAATCAGTTGATAAGCCATGCTTCCGACAAGGGCGGTGGCCATAATCCAGGAGTAGAGATCAAATTCGTCCCTCAGGATTAAAAGGACCAACAAAGTAAATTGGATAAACAGCGACTGGATCCTGACAAAATCCGCGGTCCTAAAAAACCAATGAGGATTTCCGAGGGCTGGAAAAAAGGGACTCGCTGTGAAAAAGATAATCAGTGTATATAATACCATAAGCGGGATTTAAGTCTTTTCCTGTGCTAAAGCTAAGGAATAATTTTTTTGCCCCTCGTACAATAGTTATTTTTGCAGCTTACAAAAAAAAAATAATTGCCCCATGAAAAAATTTACATTGACCTCTTTGATTGCTCTATTTGTGTTTGCCAGTGCGATAGCACAGGACTACACCACCCCAAATACCGGGATCACGCTCACTTTCGAAGACATTGCCGCATTAAGCCCTACCACGGTAACCCGTTCCGGCGATGATTATTCCTTGTTGGAAAATTTGATCGTCGCAGAAAACGATACGCTTTTGGTAGATTCTGATCTTACGCTCTCCATAGACGCCGATTTGCGGATTACCATTTTCGGAACTTTCATAGTGGATTCCGATGAAGTGGTTTTTACCGCCATTGATGAAGAGGCTCCTTATGACGGATTTCGGTTTGAGGAAAATTCCGTAGTCAATATTCAAAATGCTACTATTACCTATGGTGGTGGCTTAAGGGTTTTGAATGAAGATTTCACTTTAAATAATTGTACCCTTTCCTACAATGTTGCTGGGGTTTCCACAGGTTCGGTTGTTTCGCTTTCGCGTGGCACTCCCGAGATTACGAACAATACCTTTACTTTTAACGAGACACCCGCAGTTAGCAGTGCTGCCAACAGGCAGGTATCCGCTTATATTTTTAACAATTATATGGAAGCTAACAATACAGCCAACAGCAACAGGCCCCAGATAAATATGGGAACTACCATGGCAACAGACACGTTGAGGATAATCCAAAATACGATTATCGGCGATCCCAACAATACCCGGGCAGGGGGGATTGCGGTTTCCAACCTTACCGGTGGTCAGGTATTGGCAGTTATTGATGACAACATCATTCAAGGAAACCGTTATGGTATAACCGTGGTTGGTGCGAACGCTTTTGCGTATGTACGCAACAATATAATTGAAGACAATAATATTGAAGGAAATCCGGCCATTGGTGGAAGTGGAATTTCAATTAGCGCGAGTGTAGGCCCGCATTTGGTAGTTGCTTCGGGAAATGAAATACGCAGAAACCTTTGGGGGATTACCGTTATCGGCGAAGCTATCATCAACTTGGGGGACGAAATCGATAATCCCGGTGGAAACATCTTTTCCGAAAATGAAAATGGAGGGGCAACTTACGCCCTGTACAATAATACCGCCCATACAATTATGGCGAAAAACAACTGCTGGATTGAAGGGGAAGAAAGCACGGCTGAAGATGTTGAGGACGTGATCTTCCATCAGGTGGACGATGCTTCCTTGGGCGAAGTGGTGTTCGATCCTTTTTTATGTGGGATCACGGTTGGAATTGAGGACAACGTCCTTGCTGATTTTAGCTTCTATCCAAATCCAGTAAAAAATGAGATTAATTTCAATAATATACACTCTTTTGAAACAATTGAAATCTACGGAACCCAAGGCAATCTGATTTCTTCCGATGGAATTTCCGAAGGGGATCAAAGCGTTTTGATCGATCTACCTTCCGGTTTGTATTTCGTGAAATTTTTGCATTCGAATGGCAGTACAACCAAAAAGATGATCGTGGAATAAATCAAAAGACTACATTTTGAATGCCTGATAAACCCCGAAGTCCCAGAGGCCTTCGGGGTTTATTCATCGCTGATTTTTAATGCCCAAACCATTCATTTTCCCCGCCAAAGCAGTATTTTTGTGCGCTATCCTTTTTGGTTGGATTTGGTAACCTAAAAAATAAAAAACGTGGAAATTCAGAATAAAGCGACCCTGGAATTGAGCCCGGAAGATATGAAAAGCTATGGCTATGCAGTTGTGGACGCCATTGTGGCGCATTTTGTTACCCAAAATGATAAGTTGCCAGTAGTTTCTGGATCCCGGTCCGAAATGGAAAAATTGTTTCTCGAGGAAGCGCCCGAAGAACCGTCAGATCCCCAACAGGTCTTGGATTTTGTTCTGGAAAAGGTCATGACCAAGAGCAATATTGTTTCCCACCCCAAATCGTATTCCTTTGTTCCTGGGCCAAGTAATTATATTAGTGCCATGGCCGATAGCCTTACCGCTGGGTTCAATATATTTTCCGGAGGCTGGCAAGCATCTCCGGCAGCTGCACAGATGGAGATTACTGCAATGAACTGGCTTTTAAAGATGTTCGGATTTCCACAGAAAAAAGGTGGCGGAATCTTTACCAGTGGTGGTTCCATGGCAAATTTGACCGCATTGATAACGGCCAGGGCGGTAAAATGTGGCGATGATTTTGGCAAGGCCATTATCTATCTTTCTGATCAGGCGCATTCCTCCAATATAAAGGCCATACGGATTCTCGGGTTTAAAAAAGAACAGGTTCGGGTTATCCCTACAGACGGGGAGTTTAAATTTTCACTCAACAAACTAAAAAACGCCATTGCAAAGGATAAGCTGGAAGGGCTGTACCCTTTTTGTTTAATAGCTACTGCCGGCACTACCAATACGGGAACTGTAGATCCACTTTCAGATATTGCCGAAATCTGTAAAAAGGAGGATGTCTGGTTCCATATAGATGGGGCGTATGGTGGCTTCGCAATACTTTCCGAGGAAGGAAAACCCCTTTTAAAGGGGATTGAAAAAGCCGATTCCCTTACCATCGACCCCCATAAATGGTTTTATCAACCTTATGAAATTGGGTGCCTCCTCGTAAGAAGACATAAATGGTTAAAGGGCACTTTTACAGAAAGACCCGAATACCTAAGGGATATTGAAGGAAATACTTCCGAAATTAATTTTTATGATCACGGGATCGAACTCACCCGTCGCTTCCGGACCCTAAAATTCTATATGTCCGTTAAGACCTTTGGTCTTGCAGAATTTAGAAAGGCTATTACCTACAACATAAAACTTGCCGAGGCTACCGAGGCATTTCTTCGAAAAAGCCCCGATTGGGAAGTGATCTCCCCGGCTACGCTCGCAGTGGTCAACTTCAGGTACAATCCTATTGGCAATGATCTTTCCGAAAAGGAATTGGACGAATTGAACCAATATATCTCTGAGGAAGTCGTGAATTCCAAGGAAGCACTTTTGGTTACAACGATTCTCAACAAACAGGTCGTGCTGAGAATGTGTCTGATCAATCCGCGGACTACCATGGATGATATTATGGAAACAATGGCTCTTTGCGAGAAATTTGCCCAACAAAAAATGCAGGCGTGAAAAGAGCCGATGTTGTAATTATCGGTGGTGGGGCGGCCGGATTTTTTACGGCCATCAATGCCGCAGAAGCAAGACCCGACATTAAGATTATAATTTTGGAACGAGGGAGGGAAGTTCTCACAAAAGTGAAAATTTCCGGTGGTGGCAGGTGCAATGTAACCCATGCCGAATTTCTCCCTAAGGAATTGACACGGAATTATCCCCGTGGCGAAAGGGAATTGCTGGGTCCCTTTCATACCTTTATGACTGGTGATACAGTGGAGTGGTTTGAAAAACGCGGGGTTCCCCTGAAAATTGAAGAGGATGGAAGGATGTTCCCAATATCCGATTCCTCGCAAACCATAATCGATTGTTTCCTTTCTGAAACCCGCCGATTGGGGATTGACATTTTACTTAACAATTCGGTAAGGGAAATTGAACAGCAGGACAAATATTTTCTGGTCCATACTTCAAACGAAAGTTTTTATGCTGGGAAAATTGTGGTAGCCACGGGGAGCAATCCAAAAATATGGAAATTGCTCGAAGGGCTTGGCCATACTGTCGTTCCTGCGGTCCCATCCCTATTTACTTTCAACATCAAGGATTCGCGAATAATTGATTTGCCCGGATTGAGTACAACAGCTTCGGTACGGATCCTCAATGAAAAGGACACATCCCTCTTGGAAAATAGTGGCCCCATTTTAATAACCCATTGGGGAATGAGCGGCCCTGCTATTTTAAAGCTTTCGGCCTGGGGGGCTAGGGACTTGGAGCCGTTAAAATATCGGTTTAGGATCCAGGTCAATTGGTTGGATAGTATTTTAGAAAAGGAGGTGTTTGAGGACTTAAGATCCTTCAAAAGCCAACTTGGAAAGCAAACCCTTTTTAAATATGCCCAATTTGATCTTCCCAAACGTTTGTGGCAAAATCTGTTGAAAGCCGCAGGAATAAATGACAGGCTTACTTGGGGTGAGGCAACGCGTGGAAATCTTCACAATATAGCCAATCAATTGACCGCCTGTATTTTTCAAGTTGAGGGGAAAAGTACTTTCAAGGAAGAGTTTGTAACGGCAGGAGGGGTAGATCTAAAGGAGGTGAACTTTAAAACCTTTGAAAGTAGAATTTGCAGGAACCTTTATTTTGCCGGGGAAGTACTTGATATTGATGCGATAACCGGTGGATTTAATTTCCAGAACGCGTGGACGGGCGGGTTTATCGTTTCGCGAAATTTATAACGGATAAAATTTACCGGCTCCCATTAAGCACTAGCAGTTCTTCCAGGAAGGATCGGGAGTTTGATAACCGGGGCACTTTATGTTGTCCCCCTAGTTTATTCTTTTCCTTGAGCCAGTCATAGAAAAGTCGTTCCCTTGCCGGATGGATTTTGGGGATGTTAAGTGTGGTGTTGTTAAAACGCTTGGCCTCGTAATCGCTGTTGACTTCCTGAAGAGCGGAATCCAGAATTTGGGTAAAGATGGATAAATCCTGGGGTGGGGATTTGAATTCGATGATCCATTCATGGGCACCTTTTTCACGGCCTTCCATAAAAATTGGGCCAGCGGTATAATCCACTATTTCGGCTTGGGTTATCTGGGCAGCTTTCCGCAAGGCTTCCTCGGCATTTTCAATAATCAACTCCTCACCAAAAACGTTGATATGGTGCTTGGTCCTTCCAGTAACCTTAATACGGTATGGATCTAGGGATGTAAACCGGATGGTATCGCCGATCTTGTACCGCCAAAGACCGGAATTGGTGGTAATGACCACCGCATAGTTCTTTCCTTCTTCAACTTTGCTCAATGGAATTATTGTTTCCTCTGGAGTATTATGGGTGTCCATTGGGATGAATTCATAAAAAATCCCATAGTCGAGCATCAACAACAATTCCTTGTTGTCGTTTCTGTCCTGGATGGCAAAAAAGCCTTCCGAAGCATTATAGATTTCATAGTATCTGAAGTCGCTACGGGGCAATAATTTGTTGTATTGGTCCGTATAAGGCTCAAAATTGACGCCACCGTGAAAATACACTTCCAGATTGGGCCAGACCTCAAAAAGATTCTTTTTGCCAGTGGTTTCCATAACTTGGTTCAACAAAACCAACATCCAGGAAGGCACTCCCGCGAGACTGGTAACATTTTCCTTGATGGTTTCATTTACGATGGCCTGCAGTTTTGTTTCCCAGTTTCCCATTAAGGAAATTTCATTGCTCGGGGTACTGCTGTATTCTGCCCAGAATGGCATATTGTCGATTAGGATTGCGGAAAGATCGCCAAATACGGTCCCGTTTTCGGCATAAAGTTCCTTGCTGCCCCCCAGCCTCAAACTTTTTCCCAAAAACAATTGCGCGTTCGGATTGTTGTTGAGGTACATACACAATAAATCCTTGCTGGCAGCATAATGGCAGTCTTCCAGCGAATCGTAGGTGACGGGGATGAATTTGCTCTTTGCATTTGTAGTACCACTGGACTTGGCAAACCATTTTATCGGTGTGGGCCAAAAAATATTCGATTCCCCTTTTCTGGCACGTTCAATCTGCCCTTCAATTTCCTCATAGGTAGTGATGGGGACCCGAGAGGAAAACTCCGTATAGTATTTGATGGAGCCAAAATCATATTGTCTGCCAACTTCCGTGTACTTGGCCTTTTGGAGCAGACTGAAAAGCAATTCTTCCTGGACCTCAATGGGGTATTTCAAAAAAAGATCTATTTGATGGAATCTCTTTTTCAGAAACCAGGAGGCAACGGAATTCACAATGGGGATTGGCATATTTTTGCAGTATCTTTATGCTATAAAAATAACAATTTCCTTTAGCAAAACAGGATTCTTTTACTTTGGAATTTTCCCGAACCCAATTTTGAAGGAAAGTTCCAGTTAGTATTGGTTCTTTTTAGTGGCTAGGTCATCATTTAAACTTTTATATGAATTACGAAGGTGTTCTTAGGAAGATGCAGACTGAAAATGGCTCTCCCATTCAGTATTATCTCATTTTTGAAAATGATTTTTTACACATAAACCAATTGCTGGACAAAAAAGTAAGCATTTCTTTTCTAAGATATCAATGCCTTACTTGTGGCCTTCAAAAAAGGGTTTACCGACAGGGATGCTGCTACGATTGTTTTTTTCAATCGCCCCATACTGCTGCCTGGGTCATAAGTCCTGAATTGAGCAAGGCCCATTTGGATATCGAGGACAGGGATCTGGTTTATGAAAAAGAGATCCAATTGAGGCCGCATGTTGTTTATCTGGCCAACAGCAGCAATATCAAGGTGGGGGTTACACGAAAATCCCAAATTCCATATAGGTGGATAGACCAAGGGGCTCATGAAGCCATTGAGATTGTGGAGGTGCCCAATAGGTATCTGGCAGGCATAGTGGAAGTGGCCCTAAAAGACCATCTGAGCGATAAGACCAATTGGCGGACGATGTTGAGAAATGACCTGAAAGATGAGGATCTGGTACAATGGCGAAACGACCTAAGACAATTTATTCCTGAGGAAGCTGCGCCTTATTACCTTGAAAACAATGCCGAAACCAATCTGGAATTTCCGGTATTAAAGTATCCGGAAAGACCCAAACCATTAAATCTCATAAAAAGCCCATATTATGAAGGGGTGCTCAAGGGTATAAAAGGACAGTACCTAATTTTTGAAGATGGCACTGTTTTCAATATTCGCGGCAATGAGGGGTGTGTGGTTTCCATTTCGGTGAATTAAGCTCAGGGAGTTTTCGTAGAATCGGATGTTTTCTTTCTTCCGCCAATGATCCCGTCGAAGATCCCCTTAATCTTTTCGGCAGCTTTCTGTGTGTTCTGTTGCTGTTGGTTGGTTTTTGGATCCGTTGTATTTGTGGAATCCTTTTGGGTTCGCCCCTCCAAAAAATCTTCCAACATTCCCTTTCCCTTATCGAGCAGATTATCCTTTTGTTTTGCAATCAGTTCTTGGGTCAATTGCTTGATGGCCGTTTCTGTATTGAGGGTAATCTGCGGGTCGGTAAATGATCCCTTCACTCCTATTGGCACTGCAACGCTCATTTTATCAGCTTCTCTGGGATCTATTTTTTGAAGGAGATTGGCAACTTCATTTCCCAAATACTTCGCGGGCACATCCAAGGTTACCCCGTAATCTATGGTTTTATCCAATCCGTGGGTCCCTGAAACGGTTATGTCAACTCCTTCAACGTCAAAATGGAAGGGTTTCACCTGAATTCTTCCGTTGTCGAAGGTAAGTTGGGTAGTGAGGTTCCTCAAACTAAGCCGGTCGAGATCCAAAAAAGAGACCTTATCTCCCAAAGCAGCCAGCAGGGGCGCTTCCTTAGGGTTGACTTCGGCAGTGATAACTTGGGCGGAAACATTTCCCGCAAGGGAGGTAAGTTGGGGAGAAAGATCCCTTGTCAATTCCCCGCCCAGCTCAAATTTGGTGTTTAGACTGCCCTGTAATGCTTTTGCGATGGGAACCAGATATTGAAACATTTCAAGGCCATTAAATGATTGGGTGATATCGATCTTGCTCAGATCCAGATTCACGGCGAATGTGGGGACCTCCCCTTTGGTGGATACATTTCCGGAAAGTGCAATGTTTCCCCCAAAAATATCGGATGAAAAATTGCTTATGGAAATCGTTTCATTGACTATGGTGGCAGTTCCTTTTGCGTTTTTCAATTCCAGATTATCATAAATAACCGTGTTTGCGTGAAACTCCAATGCGGCATCGAGAAAATCTGGAATTTTTATGGCTTCTGCGGTTTTTGTTGCCGTGCTCCTTTCCGTGGCCTGGTTTTCTTTTTCTGGGGAAGCGGAGGCCATAAAATCATCGATCTTGAAAGTTTTGGATTTTACATTGAACCTTCCTTTTAAAGGTTGCTTGGACATTAAGAAAGGAATCAAATTTCTGATGTTCCCCGATGCGCTAATATCTGTTTCGCCCGTTTTGGCGTCTAGTTCCTTTAGGGTGAATACCCCTGGCTGTAGCGATAGGCTGGCCTTGCTCACCTCTAGGGCATTCCTGAAACCTGCATCATACACAAAATTGGTCAAGCTAGCGGTACCGCGAATGTCCATATTTTGATATTGTTCCTTGTCCACTGATTCCATATCAAAACGCGCCATAACATCGGCCTTGAATATTCCGCTGAGATCCTGTTCCATTTCCAACGGCAGGACCTGTTTGATTTTCGCCAGGTCCAAAGTCCCCTGCATTTCCATATTGACCAAAGGATTTTCAGTCATGTTTTTAATGTCTCCATTCATTCGGAATGGATCGTCATCGATCGTAAAGGTAAGTTTTGGAATGTTGAGATAGGTATCTTTTAAAAGCCCGGTATCGTTTTTCAGTTGGGCGTCTATGGTAATATTTTCAACCGTTTTTGGCAATTCTGGATATTTAAAGGAAGCATTGTCACTGCTTACCTTAATGTCCATAAGGGGAATATGTGTTTCATCCACAAGGCCTTTAACGGTTCCATCAACGGTAAAATCCCCGGTGGTCTTTACGTCGTTTATTTGTTTAAGATAGGTCTGTGGAATAACGGCCAGAAAATTTTTAAAATCGGAAGATGGGGTCTTGAAGCTTAAATCCACTTCGGTGTTGTCCTCGTTCATTTGTACAAATCCCCCAAAAGTGAGTGGCAATTCATTGATCTTGGCCTGGTTCTCGAGAAAAGTATATTTCTGGTTCTTCAAATCCAAGTTAAAGATGGCATCCAGTGCAATTCGGTGGTGGGCCAGATATTCCGTCTCTCCGTATTTGAAGGAAATAAAGGCAGTGGTCTCCGTGTCCAGGTTACTGGTTTCAGCCGATAAGTCACCTTTTCCTCGGTGTTGAAAATCGGTTAGGGTGAGAAAGGTTTTGCTGGAGTGATCCAAATAATTGATCCGGGAATCGCTGATTTCGTAATGCTTCAGTTCAAAGGTGAACCCTTCATTGGGTTGTTCCGTATTTTCTGAAGGCGAATTCCCATCTTTTAGGGCAACATCATAATTGGCATTTCCTAGGGAATCTATTTTTATATTGATAAAGGTGTTTTCCAATATAACCCCATCAATCTTTAGATCCTGCGATTTAAAAAGCTGCATAATTCCCATTTCCAATTGCAACATCCTCCCACTTATGAGGGTATCACCTTCAAAAGGCGATTTATTGACGACGCTAAAATTGTTCAATTGCAGGGATGCATCCGGAAAGCTGCCAAAAATACTGAGGTCCAAATCCTCCCAGGCAACAGTGGCATTTATGTTTTCATTTATAGTGCGCTTCAGCATCCTTTCAAGGCTTCCCTTAAACAGGAATGGCGCGACAATAATAAACACTATTAAAATGGCCAAAATGATTCCAAAAATTTTCAATGCTTTTTTCATAGATTGTAATCCTCCTTAAATTTGAAACTATTTTCGGCCGCGATCTGCCAAAAAGTAGTTTTTCATTTTAAATTTACCACTGCGCGCAAATTTAAGTGGAAGACATTACCTTTTCCTTAAATCCGTCATAAATGTTAAAAATTGAAAATACATAAAAAATCCCATCTCTATCTCTCCCTTGGCAGCAATATGGGAGACCGGTTTGCTAACCTTCAAACCGCCATTGACAAACTTTTTTTGGAGGTGGGCTCCATTTTGAAGATTTCTCCCGTATATGAGACGCCAGCCATGGGCTTTGAGGCCCAGGCGTTTTTGAATATTGCCGTTCTGCTTCATACGGATCTGGAATCCAAAAGGATTTTAAAAACTCTTCTTGCGATCGAAGGGGAGATGGGAAGGGAACGGACCAATTCAAAGGAATATAGATCCAGGCCCATTGATATTGATATAATTTTTTTGGACGACATGGTAATCCATACGGAGCTTTTAACGGTGCCCCATCCGCGTATGAAGGAAAGGAAATTCGTGCTGCAGCCCTTGTTTGATCTGGATGGGTCGTTTGTCCATCCTGTTTTGGGCACATCGGTTGGGGAGCTTTTGCGGGAAACCACGGATCATGCCCCCATTTCCAAGCAGGCGAAATGGCTTACAAATCCACTTCACAATTATAATATCTCCAGGTTCAATTTCATTGCCGTTGAGGGCAATATTGGGGTCGGAAAAACCAGTCTGGCAACGAAGATTGCAACCGATTTCAACGCCAAACTGATCTTGGAGCGCTTTAAGGACAACCCCTTTCTTCCAAAATTTTATGAGGATGCCGACCGCTATGCCTTTCCGTTGGAAATGTCGTTCCTGGCAGATAGATACCAACAACTGGTGGAGGGTATTACCCAGTTCGATCTTTTTAAGGAATTGATACTATCCGATTATGATATAAACAAATCCTTGATTTTTGCCGGCATTACCTTAGCGGAAGACGAGAAACTCCTCTACCGTAAACTGTTTCAATTGATGTATAGAGAGTTGCCCAAACCCGATGTTTATGTTTATCTATATCAAAGTACGGAGCGGCTTTTGGAGAATATCAAAAAACGGGGCAGAAAATATGAAAAGTCCATTCCCAAAGCATATCTGGAGAAATTGAATTCCGGTTATTTTGAATTTATAAAATCCCAACCCCCCGCATCTGTTAGGGTTATAGATCTTTCGGAAATGGACTTTGTCTCGAATCGCTCCGATTACCTGGCAATCCTAAAACAGATCAGCGACTGAAAATGATTTAGAATTGAAGATCCTTGTCATTAAAATTGGTAGGATTGTTTTGGGCTCTTATAATTCGTTGGAACCCACAGAATACTATGCGCACATTTCCTACCTTTGCAAAAAAACAACAATGGCCATAGAAGAAAATTTTGACAAGGGAAGAGGTTCCAAAAAGCCGGGAAAGAATGCGAGAAAGAAAAGTCTGGCTCGCCAAAATGCGCCGTTAGGGAAGGAGCTTACGCCCAAAACAAAGGGAACCAAAGCCGAGTCGTCAAAGCCAAAGTTGAGGTTTGACAAGGATGGCAAGGAAATAGGAAGACGTTCCAAACCTGTCGTGGAAACGAAAAAAAGCAATCCGGAGGATGGGATCCGTTTGAACAAATATATAGCCAATAGTGGGGTATGTTCCCGCCGAGAAGCGGACACCTTTATAGCCACGGGCTTGGTGACAGTAAACGGTGAAATCATCAATGAGATGGGCCACAAAGTACAATTTGGCGATGATGTGCGCTTTGATGGACGTAGATTAAATCCCGAAGCCAAAGCCTATGTGCTCTTGAACAAACCTAAAGGTTTTGCCACCACAGACAGTAATGCAAAGGGAATGACCGTAATGGATCTTGTGGCCAATGCTACCTCTGCCAGGATCAAGCCGTTCGGGCGATTGGGGAGAAATGCCACAGGGCTGCTTCTGTTTACCAATGATGATGAATTTGTACAAAAATTTATGAAAAAGGGTATTTTGCGACTTTTTCACATTGAGCTTGACAAAAACCTGAAGATGGAGCACCTGAAGAAAATTAAGGGCGGACTTACCATTGGAGGGAAGGAAATTGTTGTGGAGGATATTAGTTATGTAGATAATTCACCCAAAAACGAGATCGGGCTGAAAATAAAACACACCGGGAGCAGTGTAATCCGTACTATTTTTGAAAGCTTGGAATATGATGTGGTAAAGGTAGATTGCGTTACTCTCGGTCCTCTTACCAAGAAGGACCTTTCCAGGGGAAGATATAGACATCTTACCCAAAAGGAACTGAACATGTTCAGCATGTTATAAAGTTGTGAAAAGTTTTGAATTGACGATAGACATTGGATTATTTTTAGCACATTTGCGGAGATTATCACTATGGTATTTGTAGAATGGTTGGTTTTTGATTTAGCTCGAGAATAATTCTAAATGAACAACGCATTTTTCCTTCTATCGCTTCCAAGACCACAGATTTCTGGAGCAGGTTTCATGCTTACCACCCTGCCTATTCGACTAATGTTTCCCGTTAATGTTATGTTATAACCTTCTTGTTTGTGAAGAATTTTCAATTGTGGTTTTTAATTTAAGCGATCCAACAATATAAAGAATGAATACTAAATATATAGATTTAATAAACCAAACCTATTATTTTCCCCAGGAGGAATTTAAACTCGGCGAAAATGGCCTGGAATTCCATGGGGTAGATATGTTGGCGCTGGTTGAGAAATATGGGGCTCCGTTGAAATTCACTTATTTGCCGAAGATTTCGGAAAACATCATTTTGGCGAAAAAATGGTTTAACAATGCCATTGAAAAGCACAATTACAAAGGAGATTATCATTATTGCTACTGCACAAAAAGTTCGCATTTTAAACATGTGCTGGATGAGGCCCTTAAAAATGACATCCACATTGAAACCTCCTCGGCCTTTGACATTGATATTGTTGAAAGTTTAAAGGAAACAGGCAAGATTACGGACCAAACCTATGTAATCTGTAACGGATTTAAACGCGAACAATATATAGATAACATTGCGCGACTTATCAATAATGGGCACGTAAACTGTATTCCGATAATTGACAATTACGAAGAGATCCATTTGCTTACCGACAGCATAACAGACCATTTTAATGTGGGCATTCGAATTGCCTCAGAAGAGGAGCCGAAGTTTGAGTTTTATACTTCCCGATTGGGGATTGGGTACAAAAACATTATCCCTTTTTATGAAGACCAGATCAAGAACAATGACAGGGTGGACCTGAAAATGCTCCATTTCTTTATCAACACCGGGATTCGCGATACCGCGTACTACTGGAATGAATTGGTAAAATGTTTGAAGGTATATGTACGTCTTAAAAAAATCTGTCCTTCCTTGGACAGTTTGAACATTGGGGGCGGATTCCCGATCAAAAATTCGCTGCATTTTGAATATGATTATCAATATATGGTAGATGAGATCCTAAACCAGATCAGCATTACCTGTGCAGAGGCAGAAGTGCCGGTGCCGAATATTTTTACCGAGTTCGGCAGCTTTACCGTGGGTGAAAGTGGGGGCGCCATATATGAGATACTCTATCAAAAACAACAAAACGACAGGGAAAAATGGAATATGATAAACTCCTCCTTTATCACCACCCTTCCAGATACTTGGGCCATCAGTAAAAAGTTTATCATGCTTCCCATAAATCGTTGGAACGATGAATACGAACGTGTCCTTTTGGGCGGCTTGACTTGTGATAGCGATGATTACTATAACAGCGAGCAGAATATGGCTGCCATATATTTGCCCAAATTCAAAAAGGACAAACCATTGTATATCGGGTTTTTTAACACCGGTGCCTACCAGGAAACTATCGGTGGCTTCGGGGGGCTCCAGCATTGCCTGATTCCCCAGCCCAAACACATATTGATCGATAGGGATAAAAACAATAATATAACAACCAAACTCTTTTCAGAACAACAAACAAGCGAGCAATTGCTAAGCATTTTAGGTTATGGACACTAAGACGTACGCAGGAATCCCGCAAAAATATGCGGCCCTTGAAACATCCAAAATTGTATTGATACCGGTTCCCTACGATGGGACCAGCACCTGGCAAAAAGGCGCAGACAAGGGGCCGGAAGCCTTTTTGGATGCCTCGGAAAACATGGAGCTTTACGACATTGAAACCCAAACGGAGGTTTACAAACAAGGCGTTTTTCTGGCAGATGCCATTGTAGAAAATTCATCGCCAGAAGCTATGGTGGCCGAGGTGCATAGAGTTACTAAGGATTATATCAAACGCAATAAGTTTGTTACCTTATTCGGTGGGGAACACAGTATTTCCATCGGTTCCATCCGCGCGTTCAACGAATGTTTTGACGATCTCACCGTGCTCCATATTGATGCCCATGCCGATCTGCGCAAGGAATATGGGGGCACTAAATGCAATCATGCCTGTGCGGTTTACGAAGCCAGCCAGAACACCAATCTGGTACAGGTTGGAATCCGAAGTATGGATGTAACGGAAACCTTGGTAATGGATGAGGAAAAGGTCTTCTTTGCCCACGATATGGCCAAGGATGAATACTGGATCGACAAAGTAATAGAGGCCCTGGGTGAAAATGTATTTATAACCTTCGACTTGGACGCCTTTGACCCTTCCATATTGCCTTCCACCGGAACCCCAGAGCCAGGGGGATTATTCTGGTATGAAACCTTGGACTTTCTCAGACAGGTTTTTGAGGAAAGAAATGTTGTTGGTTTTGACATTGTGGAACTTTGCCCAAATAAGGATGAAAAAGCATCAGATTTTGTTGCGGCAAAACTGTACTACAAAATGTTGACCTACAAATTCGCCGGCACGGATGAGGAGGATGAATACGAAAGTAATTTCAATACCGCCGAATTGGATACGGGAAAAAAGAATTCTAAATTTAATATCAAAGAAGATGAGTACTAACAAAGGAGCGATCTCCCAGTTTATTGAAAAATATTATTTGCACTTCAATTCCGCAGCCCTGGTAGATGCTGCCAAAGGTTATGAGGCCCAATTGAAACAAGGTTCAAAAATGCTGGTTTCCCTCGCGGGGGCCATGAGTACTGCCGAAATCGGCAAGATTTTTGCCGAAATGATACGCCAGGACAAGGTCCAGATTATTTCCTGTACGGGTGCCAACCTTGAGGAGGACATAATGAACCTTGTAGCCCATTCCCATTACAAACGCGTGCCCAATTACCGTGACTTAACGCCCCAGGATGAGTGGGACTTGTTGGAAAAAGGATTGAACCGGGTAACCGATACTTGCATCCCAGAGGAAGAGGCCTTTAGAAGGATCCAAAAACATATAGTGAAGATTTGGAAAGATGCCGATGCCAAAGGCGAGCGATACCTGCCGCACGAATACATGTACAAGTTGCTATTGAGTGGGGTTATGGAAGAACATTATGAAATCGATCTTAAAGACTCTTGGATGTACGCTGCGGCCGAAAAAAACCTTCCTATTATCTGCCCAGGCTGGGAGGACAGCACCATGGGAAATATTTTTGCCAGTTACGTGATTAGAGGTGAACTGAAGGCGTCCACAATGAAAAGTGGGATTGAATATATGACCTTCCTCGCCGATTGGTACACAGAGAATTCCAAAAATGGGATTGGATTTTTTCAGATTGGCGGAGGTATTTCGGGCGATTTCCCTATCTGTGTAGTGCCAATGCTTTATCAGGACCTGGAACGTACCGATACTCCTTTTTGGAGTTATTTCTGCCAGATCAGCGATTCGACAACAAGTTTTGGAAGCTATTCCGGCGCAGTGCCAAACGAAAAGATCACTTGGGGAAAACTGGATATAGACACACCCAAATTTATAATTGAAAGCGATGCCACGATTGTTGCCCCTTTAATTTTTGCATATCTACTCGATATGTAACTGAACTGGCAGCAGTTTAATTCTTAAAGGAGTCTGTCATAGGGGTTGGGTAATTTCAGTTGAAATTGTCGATTTTACTTTTGAAGAGATTAGTGTATTGGATATTGATATCCTGAATTTATGGAACCTAGGAAAATTGAAAATATTGAGCTGAAATTTCTGACGCTGAAGGATTACAAAGCCTTAAAAAAGGCTACGATCCAATCTTATGGCGGGATGCCGAACAGTTACTGGAAACTGAACGAGATAGGGAAACTCATCGACATTTTTCCGGAAGGACAGGTGCTGATAATGGCCGATGGCGAAATTGCCGGCAGTGCCCTATCTTTAATCGTCGATTTTGATGCGCTGGGTGAAAAACATACCTATAAAGATGTTACGGACGACCCGGATTTCAAGATCCACGACCCCGAGGGAGATGTTCTTTATGGCATTGATGTATTTATACGACCCGATTTCAGGGGACTGCGATTGGGAAGAAGATTATACGATTATAGAAAGGAACTTTGCGAAAATCTAAACCTAAAGAGTATAGTTTTTGGCGGGAGGATGCCGAATTACCATAAATATTCGGATAAACTCTCTCCCAAACAATATATCGAAAAGGTAAGGCGCAGACAGATTGACGATCCTGTTTTGAATTTCCAGTTCTCCAATGATTTTCATCCGGTACGGGTTTTAAAAGGCTATTTGGAAGGAGATAAGGCTTCCGGGGAATTTGCCGTATTGATGGAATGGGATAATATTTATTATACCAAACCAGAAAAGAAACCAACCCCCACGGCCATTAAAAGTGTGGTCCGCCTGGGGCTGATCCAGTGGCAAATGAGAAGTTATGACAGCATGGAGGATCTTATGCAGCAAGCGGAATATTTTATAGATAGCGTAGCCGGTTACCGATGCGATTTCGCACTATTTCCCGAATTTTTCAACGCTCCGCTAATGGCTGAATACAATAATATGAGCGAACCCGATGCCATTCGCGAACTGGCCAAGCACACCAAGGAAATTAAAGAAAGGATTTCACAACTTTCCATTTCCTATAACATAAATATCATTACGGGTAGTATGCCCGAAATTGTGAGGGGGAAACTATATAATGTCGGTTATTTGTGCCATCGCGATGGCACGGTGGATCGGTTTGAAAAAATCCACATCACTCCCGATGAGGAACGCGTATGGGGAATGGTAAGGGGCAATACATTGAAAACCTTTGAGACCGATTGCGGAAAGATAGGCGTTCTTATCTGTTATGACGTGGAGTTTCCGGAGCTTTCCCGTTTGCTGTCTGACGAAGGTATGGATATACTTTTTGTCCCCTTTCTTACCGATACCCAAAACGGTTATTCCAGGGTGCGACTTTGTTCCCAGGCTAGGGCCGTTGAAAATGAATGCTATGTGGCTATTGCCGGCAGCGTTGGAAATTTGCCGAAAGTCCATAATATGGATATTCAATATGCACAATCTGCGGTATTTACCCCCTGTGATTTTTCATTTCCGAACAATGGGATAAAAGCCGAGGCTACCCCCAATACTGAAATGATCCTAGTTGCCGATGTGGATATCGATCTGCTCCGTGAACTTCACACCTTTGGGGCTGTGCGAAATCTGAAGGACAGAAGGAAGGATGTTTATAAGTTGGAAAGGGTGAAGAAATCCTGACCCGTTTTTACCGCTTTCCGGTTGTGAAAGACAATGCTGAAATATTTTAGGCAAATTACCCGAACAAATGATGGACAACATCATGGACCTTGGCCACTTTTATGACGTTTATGGTGAAGGCGTTTTTTGGGATCTTGCAGTATTTTGAGATTACTATAGAAATAAACCCTAATTTTTCCGCTTCGCGGATCCTTTGCTCAATGCGAGTTACAGGTCTAATTTCACCTGCCAGACCCACTTCGGCCGCAAAACACATTCGCTTGTCTATCGCTATGTCTATATTGGAAGAGAGCACGGCGGCCACAACGGAGAGATCTATTGCCGGATCTTCCACGCTGATGCCTCCGGTAACGTTTAGAAAAACGTCTTTGGCGCCCAATTTAAACCCAGCACGTTTTTCTAAAACCGCGAGTATCATATTCAACCGTTTGGCGTTGTAACCCGTCGCACTACGTTGGGGAGTGCCATACACTGCACTACTGACCAATGCTTGGATCTCTATCATCAAGGGCCGCATCCCCTCCAGGGTAGCTGCAACGGCGGTTCCGCTTAAGTCCTCCTCATTTTTGGAAATAAGTATTTCCGAAGGATTGGAAACCTCCCGCAGCCCACTGCCCTGCATTTCGTATATTCCGATTTCATTGGTGCTCCCAAATCTATTTTTTTTGGCTCTCAGGATTCTGTAGATATGGTTGCGGTCCCCTTCAAATTGCAAAACTGTATCCACCATGTGTTCAAGGATTTTTGGGCCGGCAATGTTGCCATCCTTGGTAATATGGCCAATTAACACCACGGGCGTGTCGGTTTCCTTGGCGAATTGAATCAGTTCTGCTGCAGTTTCACGGATTTGCGAAATACTTCCGGCACTGCTTTCAATTGAATCCGTGTGAAGGGTCTGAATGGAGTCCACCACCACGATTTCGGGCTGTAGTTCTCCAATGACGCCGAAAATATTTTGTGTTTTTGTCTCGGTAAGGATATAGCAGGTTTCGGAGATAGGTTGTATTCTTTCCGCCCGTAGTTTTATTTGCTGCGCACTCTCTTCCCCAGAAATATAAAGAATTTTAAAAGGGAGTTGCAAGGCGATCTGAAGCATCAAGGTGCTTTTCCCTATGCCGGGCTCACCCCCCAAAAGGGTCAAGGATCCAGGTACGAGGCCCCCGCCCAATACCCGGTTTAGTTCAAGGTTTTTCGTATTGAGTCTAGATCCTGCTTGGGAGGAAATCTCGGTAATACGCTGGGGTCTGGTGTTTCTTTTTCCTGTATTTCCCGATGCACCTAGGGATTTCCAACTTACTTTTTCGGCTTTCTGGATTACTTCCTCGGCAATAGTATTCCACTCCCTACAGGAACTGCACTGGCCCTGCCATTTTGAAAATTGGGCGCCACAGTTTTGACAGAAAAAAGTTGTTTTAGTCTTAGCCAAACAAATTGATTTTACTTGGTCCCAATATATCCTAATAAAAAGTGTGATCCCAACCCGATTTGTTCAAATTGAACAGGATGGAAATGGATTCGGGAAGACAAAAATAGGAATTCTAAAATTAGGAATACCAAACCCAAAAACTTCTGGACCAAAAAGGTTACATTTTGTTTTTTCGCTTGATCTCGTCGGCCTTATCCAGCATTAAATCTACGGTTATAAATTCCACTTCTTCCTTATCAAAGCCTGATTGATAAGTGCGGATCGCCTTTCGGAGGTCACCCGTTTCCTCATAATAGCGACCTAGAAAATAATTGCCCAACACCGTGTTGGGGTATTGTTTTTGGGCCAAATTTGCAATTTCCCGCAGCGCATCCCATTTTTTCCGTTTTTCGGCCGCGGTAGCGGTTGCTAGGAAATCACTAACCCTTATTTTGTTTTTCAGACTGAATAGATTCTCGATGGATTTGTATTTATCCACTAAATATTCGGAAATGGGTGTTTCGGTATTGAGCAACACTTCTGAATATTCCTTTTGGCTGATGGGCCTGTACATGGAAAAAATATTGGCCAGCCCTGAGGGAATTGCCTTTGACACCAAGGAATAATGATCAGCCCCCGGAAAATTGTCAAATGAATACATAAAGGAATCGTTCTTTATTCCCTTTAATTTCAGATTCAGACTTTCAGTGGATTTCTTAATCTTGGCCAGATCTTCCGATCCCGTAGCCAAATAATAAAAAATCTTTTCTTTCTCGATGGACGGTATTCTCTCTGCCAGGCGATTTTCCATTTGGGGTGCCAAATCTGGGCTGAGGATTAAATATCCATTGAATAATGGAGGGTTTTTAAATAAATAATAATTGAGGAAATTTGCGGTATAATCATGGCCGATCGCCACAATGAATTTGGCCGTGCGATATTTCTTGTCCAAATAAGGCATCAATTCCATCCCAATAAATTCAAAGAATTTAGATCCGTCCTCATCGGGAAAATAGGTCGTCAGGTCGTAGGAGCAATCTTCATAGCGTTGATTTCCCTGTAAGATCCCTACCACAATGGATTCGGGAATCTCTTCCCAATAACTGGAATAATCCACATTACCCGCCACTGGTTCAAAAAGATAATCTCCATCCAGGACCAGTATGATGGGGTATTGTTTTTCTACGTTTGTCTTGTAGTTCCTGGGGAGCTGAATCTTCAATTTTCGCGTAGTTCCCAGTTTTTCTGACCTCATTTCTTCGTATATGGCCTGGGAAAATGTCATAAAACTAAAGAGGAGCATCAAACTGAGTAATACGAGTTTTTTCATAATAATTTTTGTTTAAAATTATCATAAAAGTACTGAAATTTAACCAACTACAAATTATTTTCAGAAAAAGTATGAAAAAATTATTTATTTGAGTTGCCTGTTATAAATGGGCAAAATCAGAAGAGATAGAACGCCCACGAGGATAACGACCGAAGTGTTCGAAATCCAAACAATCCATCCAAAAGCGACCCCGGCAGTTTTGGCAACTTCAAATACCGACAATATTGCCGCCACTGCCGCAGGATAAGTCCCAAAACCGCTATTGGTAAAAGCAAAGGTAAAACTTCCAACTACAAAGGCGATGATCACGGTGCCAAAGGGAATTGCTGCCGTTGTAGGCAAGGCTTGCAGGGCAGCGTAAAACGAGAGAAGGTACAAAGCCCAAATTGTGAATGTTTGGAACAAAAAGGCTCCTTTTTTCCGCATCTTTAGAATACTGAAAACTCCTTCTTTTAACCCAATAAGAAAATCCTTGATTTTTCTATTTATGTTGGATTTGGAGAATTTTAAATACAACGGAACCATTATGCCCAGGGTCAGGGCCCCAGCGACCAAAAAATAAATGGTGGCTCTGGATATACTTTGTATTACAAATCCGTACAATACATCAAATTGAATTGCCAATGCAATCACGGTAAATATTAAGAGAAGGATTAAATCCACAATACGTTCTGAAATGATGGTGCCAAACCCTTTTTGAAAGGGGACCCCTTCATACTTGTCCATAATAAGGGCCCGGGAGACCTCCCCGCTTTTGGGGATGAAGACGTTCATCAAATATCCTGCCCCGATCGCCATGAAATTATTGGCCATTTTTGTTTTGAATCCCAACGGTTCCAGCATATAATTCCATCTATAGGCCCTGGAAATATGACTGAGTACGCTCAAGAGTACCGAAAGCGCCACAAATCCATAATTGGCTTCCGCGAAATACGATTTGGTTTCCTCAATTTGTTTGGGAGTGAAGGATTGATAAACGTACCAGATCAGGAAAATTCCTAGCCCTAAAGGAATGGCAATCTGCAAAAACCGAGTTAGGGAGCGGTTCAATTTAATGGAGGAGATTTGTAGCTTCGTCGGGAAAAACCAGTGCGGGTTTAAAGGATTTGGCCTCTTCGGCATCCATAAGGGCATAACAGATAAGGATTACCACATCTCCTGGAGAAACAAGCCTGGCTGCTGCCCCATTGAGGGTTATTTCCCCACTGTTTCTGGGGCCGGGAATAACATAGGTTTCAAGCCTTGCACCATTGTTGTTGTTTACCACCTGGATTTTCTCACCTTCTACAATGTTGGCGGCATTCATCAAATCCTCATCAATAGTTATGCTGCCTATATAATTTAGGTCGGCACCGGTAACTTTTACCCTATGGATTTTGGATTTTACTACGTGTATTAGCATCTGGCAAAGATATTAATTTAGAGACATATTATCGATCAATCTGACCCCTCCCACAAATGCCGCGATAAAAGCTCTATAGCGAATTGCGGGATCCTTTTTTTCAGTGGTTTTTAAATTGTCTTCATTCACAATTTCGAAATATTCCAGTTTTACCCCAGGCTTGCGCAAAAATCGTTCCGCAACAATTTCTCTTAATTCTTCAAGAGAATGTGTGGAATATTTTTCCCGGACTTCCATTAGGGTTTGATTGATAAGGGCAGCGTCCTCAAATTGTTTAGGCGTCAGCCGCTCATTTCTGGAACTCATGGCCAATCCGTTTTCCTCTCTCAGGATGGGGCACCCCACGATTTGAACGGGCAGCTCTATAATATCAACCAGTTTTTTTACAATTTGGAGCTGTTGGAAATCCTTTTCTCCGAAGTAGGCCCTATCCGGATTTATGATCTGGAAGAATTTCTGGAGAACGGTTCCTACCCCGTCAAAATGTCCTTTTCTATGCTCTCCCTCCATTACTTGGTCCAATCCGTCAAAATCATATTCTTCCGAAACTGAGTTTTCGCCGTAAACTTCGGCAATTGGGGGAAGGAAAATTAGTAGGTCGCCTTCAATGTTCTCAAGCGCGGCAATATCCTTTTCAGGATTCCTCGGGTATTTTTCTAGATCTATGCAATTATTGAATTGGGTGGGGTTCACAAAAATACTCACCACAACTGCATCATTTTCTTTCAGTGCTGTTTCCACCAAAGAGAGATGCCCCGGGTGCAGTGCGCCCATGGTGGGAACGAAGCCAAGCCGATATTCACCGGGCTGTTTGGATGTATTTCGTTTTGTGGACAGGGCTTTAATCAAGGATTCCTTGGTAGTATGTATCACCATAAAAACGGGTTAAGGGCGTGCGAAATTAATATATTCAGGGGAATCTGCATAAAATTTCGTAATTTTGCGTGTTTTTAATGCCTTACCTACTTCCCGTTCCCTGTGGAGTACTGATGTGGCGAGGTGTTTTACGTATTAATCCAATAGTAAATAAAAATTAGATGAAAGATAAGAGAGTCTTATACGTGTCTTCAGAAGTAATCCCTTACCTTCCTGAGACCGAGATTTCTTCAATGTCGTTTGAAGCTCCCAGAATGATCAACAGCACCGGTGGACAAATTCGCATTTTCATGCCTCGGTATGGCAATATAAATGAGCGAAGACATCAATTGCACGAGGTGATTCGTCTCTCGGGAATGAACTTGGTGATAAACGATATGGATATGCCCTTGATAATTAAAGTGGCCTCCATTCCCAAAGAAAGGATCCAGGTTTACTTTATTGATAATGACGATTATTTTAAGCGTAAGGCAACTTATGCTGATGAAGAAGGAAACTTTTATCCCGACAACGACGAACGCGCAATATTTTTTGCAAAGGGCGTCATTGAAACAGTAAAGAAACTTAATTGGGCACCTGATGTAATCCACGTCCATGGCTGGTTGGCCTCATTTCTTCCCTTATACCTGCGTCAATATTATGCTAGCGAACCTTTGTTTGAAGATAGCCGTATCGTAACCTCAGTGTTTAGCCAGGGTTTCCCCGGTTTATTGGGAGAGCAAACAATCGAAAAACTTCGGTTTGATGGACTCGGGGAAGATGCGATCTCCGATATGCAAGACCCTACATATTTTAACCTGATGAAGGTCGCCATCGAAAATTCGGATGCGGTTATTATTGGTTCCCAAGATATACCTGAAGCATTGGAAGGGTATATAGATACGCTGGCCAAGCCCGTGTTAAAATTTCATAAAATCCAAGATTTTTCCCAGGCATATCTTGATTTTTACCGCGACGAAGTTTTAAAATAAATTTTACCTACATCCTTGAGTATGAACATCAAAAACATATTGCCGAGAACTGTTGTTATCCTATTACTTGTTCTCTTTTTTTCTTGTCAACAAGACCCTTCAAACATCGGTTCCGAAATATTGGGAGACGAAGTTCCCACTGGGATTTTGGACGATTCGCAGACGGTAATAGCCTATAGCAAAAAATTGAATCCGGTGCAGACCAACAGGCTTCAAAGTTACCAGCTAGGTATATACAACGATCAGATTTATGGCAAGTCGAGCATCAGTTTGCTGTCTCAGCTAAAATTGGAGGCGAACGATCCCAAATTTGGAGAGGATGCCCAGGTAGATAGTGTTTTTGTTTATATTCCCTTTTACAGTAAAAGTACGGTACAGGACAGCACAGTTACTTATACCCTGGATTCCATCTATGGCAGTACTCCTATCAATATCACTATTTCGGAATCAAATTACTTTTTGAGAGATCTTGATCCTGAAACTGGTTTCCAGGAAATCCAGCCTTATTATAGTAATCAGGGACCACTATTTACGAGTTATTTAGGGGAGGAATTGGCCCGTGTAGAGGGATTTGTTCCTTCCGCTACGGGTTATGTTTTTAGAGCCGGAGAGGACGATGAGGAGAAATTGGGCCCAGGCCTTCGGGTGAAGTTGCCAGAGAGCTACTTCCAGGAAAAGATAATCAACCGGGAAGGCTCACAAGAACTGGGAAATAACAACAATTTTAAAAACTACATGCGCGGCATGTATTTTCAGGTGGACGCCCCGACCGACAATGGAAATCTGTTCATCTTTGATCCCAATAAGGCCTATGTAGCCATTCATTATAGTTATATTGAAGAGGAGGAACCAGATACCAGAATTCCCAAAACCTTCAAATTGCCTTTTGGCGACATAAAGGTGAATACGTATGACAATGCGCCCCTTCCCCAATTTGTCCAGTCTGACCTCGAAAACCCCAACACGGTATTTGGGAACGAAAATTTATATTTACGGGGGGGTGACGGAATTATTTCCATAGTGCAGCTCTTTGGGGAAGATGTAGACGACAATGGTGTAGCCGATGAACTTGAGCTCTTGCGGGCCGAAAAGTGGCTGGTCAATGAGGCAAATTTGATTTTTTATGTCAATCAGGATTTGATGCCTTCCGATGTTAAGGAACCGGAACGCATATTAATTTACGACCTGAAGAACAGCACCGTTCTGGCCGATTATTTTGTGGATCCCACTAGCGGTCTGCCTCCGTTGAATGCAGTCACCAATCATTTGGGCAGACTGGAAAGAGGAGCTGACAATAAAGGAAAATACTATAAATTGAAGTTGACAAACCACATTAGCAATCTAATTAATAAAGACAGCACGAATGTACCGCTAGGGGTTGTGGTTTCCCAAAATGTATTGGACAGGAACACCCAAAAAATACAGGAGCCAATGGAGCCAAGTATCGAAAAAGTGCCAGCCAGTGAAGTGTTGTCCCATCAAGGAACCATTCTCCATGGCAATTCTTCCACAATCCCCGAGAAGCGTTTAAAACTACAAATTTATTATACAAAACAGGAATAAGCATTATGTGTGGAATTGTTGGTTACATCGGAAGTCGGGAGGCCTATCCCATCATTCTTAAAGGTTTGAAAAGATTGGAATATCGCGGATATGATAGCGCGGGCATCGCTTTATACGATGGTAATGATATTCAATTGTGCAAGACAAAGGGCAAGGTCGCAAATCTTGAGGAGAAATGTGGGAGGGAGATTTCCCGCAGGGGAAATTTGGGAATTGGCCATACCCGATGGGCTACACACGGCGTGCCCAATGATGTTAACAGCCATCCACATGTCTCCAATAATGGCGATTTGGTGATCATACATAACGGGATTATCGAAAATTACGATTCCCTTAAAAAGGAGCTGATAAACCGGGGCTATACTTTTAGGTCCGAAACGGATACCGAAGTATTGGTAAATCTTATTGAAGATGTACAAAAAAATGAAAAGGTAAAACTTGGGAAAGCTGTCCAAATTGCATTGAACCAGGTGGTAGGTGCCTATGCCATTGCCCTCTTCGACCGAAAAAAACCGGATGAGATTGTGGTAGCAAAATTGGGAAGTCCTTTGGCTATAGGTGTGGGGGACAACGAGTTTTTTGTGGCCAGCGATGCTTCCCCATTTATTGAATTCACAAACAATGCCATCTATCTTGAGGATGAGGAGATGGCTATAATCCGTTTGGGAAGAGAGGTAAGGGTCCGCAAAATCAAGGATGACCAATTGGTGGCTCCCTATATCCAAGAACTTCAGTTAAACTTGGAGCAAATTGAAAAAGGAGGTTATGATCATTTCATGCTGAAGGAAATACACGAGCAACCTTCCGTGATTAAAGATACCTATCGAGGTCGTTTGCTTGCCGATCAGGGCATTTTAAGACTTGGAGGGTTGGAGAATCATATAGAAAAGTTTCTGAATGCTGATCGCATTATCATCGTCGCGTGCGGTACTTCTTGGCATGCAGGGTTGGTTGCCGAATATTTTATCGAGGATTTTACCCGGATTCCGGTTGAGGTAGAATACGCCTCCGAATTCCGCTACAGAAATCCGATTATCTCGGAAAAGGATGTAGTCATTGCCATTTCCCAAAGTGGAGAGACCGCTGATACTCTAGCCGCCATCAAATTGGCAAAACAGAAAGGTGCCTTTGTTTACGGCGTTTGCAACGTGGTTGGGTCTTCTATCTCACGTGAAACCCACAGTGGAACTTATACCCACGCAGGTCCGGAAATAGGTGTCGCCAGTACCAAGGCTTTTACTACCCAGATCACCGTCCTCACTATGATTGCCCTTCGTTTGGCAAAAGCCAAGGGCACTATCAGCCATTCCGATTTTGTGCGGTATCTGCACGAACTGGATATGATCCCGGCTCTTGTGGAAACGGCCTTAAAAGCCGAAGATAAAATTAAGGATATTGCCGCGGCCTTTAAGGATGTGCATAACTTCCTTTACCTAGGCCGTGGATACAATTTTCCGGTGGCTTTGGAAGGGGCGTTAAAGCTGAAGGAAATCTCCTATATTCACGCTGAAGGATATCCGGCAGCGGAAATGAAACACGGCCCCATAGCTTTGATCGATGAATCCATGCCCGTGGTCGTTATTGCTATAAAGAGCGACCATTATGACAAGGTAGTGAGCAATATCCAGGAAATAAAGGCGCGGAAAGGAAAAATTATAGCCGTGGTTTCACAAGATGACAACGTGGTACGCGAGTTGGCGGACTACGTGATGGAAGTACCCCATACTCCCGAACCTCTATCGCCTTTGGTAACTACCATTCCACTTCAACTCTTGTCTTACCATATAGCCGTAATGCTGGGTAAAAATGTAGATCAGCCCCGTAATTTGGCAAAATCCGTTACGGTGGAATAGGTAGAAATATTTAGGATCCACATAATATTTTGTTGGCGGCCCTAATGGTTAATAAATCATTATTGGCCGCCAATTTTTTTTGATTTATAATACTTCCTTATCCTTAAGGATATTCCTTTAGGAGGTTTAATAATTTTGCTACTTTTAGGAGATGAAGGTAATCAATCTCATATCCGGTCCTCGAAATCTTTCCACTGCCTTGATGTATTCCTTTGCACAACGCCCGGACACCACTGTTTTGGATGAGCCTTTTTACGGTTATTATTTGAAAAACGCCAACCTTTCGTATAAGCATCCGTCACAGGATGACGTTTTGCGAATTATGGAGTTGAAGGAAGAGCCGATTGTAGCACATATAAATTCACTTTCCGCAGAAGCCCTGGTTTTTGTAAAGGGAATGGCCCATCATTTTTTAATGGAAGAGCCGAAATTCATTCTTGATTGGGAAAACATACTGCTCATTCGCCATCCCAGGAAATTGATAACTTCTTTTTCCAAAGTAATCCCAGCGCCGTCCTTAAACGATATAGGAATTAAAAAATCTTCGGAACTTTTTTTGTTTCTTAAAAATAATGGCCGGACCCCAATCGTAATAGACAGTGACGAACTTTTGAAAAATTCCGGAAACTATTTGAGAAAGCTTTGCCATTTACTGAATATTCCTTTTTCCCGGAAAATGCTTCAATGGGAAAAGGGCGGAATTCCCGAGGATGGGATCTGGGCGAAGCATTGGTACCAAAACGTTCATAATTCCGAAGGGTTTGCCGT
>CAYXDM010000004.1:0-22506 GCA_964463595.1 uncultured Aequorivita sp.
CGGCCAATGAATATATTGTTTCAAACCAATTGCATGTGGAGGTACGTTTTGATATAATTGCCGTTCTGAAAAATACAAAACAAGAGCGATTGGAGCATTTTGAAAATGCTTTTTATCATTTTTAGGTGTTTTTCCTTTGCAATAATTCCTCAATTTTGTAGAGCAGAATAATTTGTATAAATACTGCGGGGATTAAAAATATCAATCCCAGCCACGCCGTAAAAACCAGTATAAAAAATACGCCACAAGCAATTTCCAAGCCACCCGCAATTTTGGCAATTACCCCCATTGGTCTGTCTAATCTTAATAAGGCGAAACCGAAAATAAAGCTTCCAATCCCGTAAAAAATAGATTGCGATACCAAAACGTATTCGGTGTAAAATGGATCAAAATATAGCGAAACCATATCGTATCCATAAAACAAAATCGCGGTTCCACTTAAAAAGAAAGCACCTATTTTCAGCAAATAATTGTTGAAGATTTTTCCGCTCAAAACAAACCCCCATAAAAAATAAATATACGCCAGCATCACAATAAATTTCATACTGATGTACGCGCCTTTGGAAATTATGAGTTCGTCTTCATAAAATCGTGCGTAATCAACCGCGAATTCCACGAAGCCGGAAAGTAAATAGACCAAGCCGCAAATCCACGCAAGTTTTATATGAAAGGGAGAAAATTTAATCTCCTGTAAACTGAAATTTTCAAAATCGGAGGTTTCGGATTTCTTCAGATTTTCCAAATCCTCGCCCAAAACATTTAAAATGGTTTTCAGAGTAAAACTTCTCGGAGTGACTTCGCCAGCTTCAATGCGCTGAATGGTCCGCACATTAATGTTGCATTGCTCCACAAGTTCTTCCTGCGTTAGGCCTTTTTGTTTTCGAAGTTCTAAAAGCTTTCGGCCAAGTTCCGGTTGTTTCATTTTTATGAATTTTATGAAGCAATAGTACGATGGACGTAAATATAGCGCAATATTTTCAACGGAATTTCACCCGACATTTGCACGGCATTTGTTGATTTTAATGGAATTATTCTACGGGTGTCGGATCACTGATGGAAAACCACGAATACACGAATTTTTTTGAAGTATTTTCGGTTTGTAGGGATTTAATCTCGATCCGAAAACGGCTCCAAAGCCCCAAGCGCTTTTTCAACAGAAGATATTCCTTCGAAAGTTAAAATCAATCGCAGACCGTTGCGGGTCTGCTTTTCTTTCAGCGTAACTTTTTGAGGATGGGTTTGCACATATTGAAGCACTTTTGTGAAAGACGGACTTTGATAAAACGCGCTTTGCTGATCTGCCACAAAATAACCGACCAGTTTTTTATTTTTCATAATTACCCGCTCCAATCCCATTGAAATGGCAATCCATTTTATCCGAACGCTGTTTAAAAGATCTACTGCCTGTTTGGGCAATTCGCCAAACCGGTCCACAAGTTCCCTTTCAAATCTTTCAAGTTCCGCATCGGTTTTAAGCTCGTTAAGCTTGGTGTACAGATTGAGCCGTTCCGTAATGTTGTTTATATATTCATCCGGAAAGAGAAGTTCAAAATCCGTATCGAGGACAGTTTCCTTTAAAAACTCCTTTTTCGGGCCTTCTGTTTCTTCATAGAGATCCTTGAATTCCTTTTCTTTCAGTTCATCAATCGCTTCCGCAAGGATTTTTTGATAGGTCTCAAAACCGATTTCATTGATAAATCCACTCTGTTCGCCACCAAGCAAATCGCCCGCACCACGGATTTCCAGATCTTTCATCGCTATGTTGATCCCGCTTCCCAATTCTGAAAATTGTTCCAGGGCCGTAATACGCTTTCTAGCTTCATCCGTCATTACGGAATAATCCGGGGTGATAAAATAACAAAATGCCTTTTTATTGCTTCTTCCCACCCGGCCGCGCATTTGGTGCAGATCTGAAAGTCCGAAGTTGTTGGCGTTGTTGATAAATATGGTATTTGCATTGGGCACGTCCAATCCGCTTTCAATAATGGTCGTGGAAACGAGAACATCAAATTCGTTGTTCATAAATCGGAGCATCAAATCTTCCAATTTTTTGCCGTCCATCTGCCCGTGGCCGATCCCGATTTTTGCATCTGGGACCAAACGCTGTATCATACCGGCAACTTCAGTAATGTTTTCAATTCGATTATGGACGAAAAATATCTGCCCCCCTCTTTCAATCTCATAACTGATGGCATCGCGAATGGTTTCCTCAGAAAATCGGATCACATGGGTCTCAACGGGATATCTGTTGGGTGGAGGCGTGGTAATGACCGAAAGATCACGCGCGGCCATCAAACTGAATTGCAAAGTCCGTGGAATAGGGGTGGCCGTTAAGGTCAGGGTATCTACATTTTCCTTGATGGTCTTTAATTTATCCTTGACCGCAACCCCAAATTTCTGTTCCTCATCGATTACCAGCAGACCGAGATCCTTGAATTCCACATTTTTATTGACCAGTTGATGGGTGCCGATCACAATGTCCAGTTTGCCGCTTTTGAGCTCCTCCAAAACAGTTTTACGCTCCTTTGCGGTTCTAAATCTATTGAGGTAATCCACTTTCACGGGCATTTCCGATAGCCGTTCGGTAAAGGTTTTATAATGTTGAAAGGCCAAAATGGTCGTGGGCACCAAAATAGCCACTTGTTTTCCGTTGTCAACCGCTTTAAAAGCCGCACGAATGGCGACTTCCGTTTTCCCAAAACCTACATCGCCACAAACCAACCGATCCATGGGGCGTTCGTTCTCCATATCCATTTTCACATCTTCCGTGGCGGTGCTTTGATCTGGAGTGTCCTCATATATAAATGAAGATTCCAATTCCGCCTGCAAATAACTGTCCGGATCAAAAGCGAACCCCTTTAGGGTACGGCGTTTCGCATAAAGTTCGATAAGGTCAAATGCAATCTCCTTGACCCGAGTCTTGGTTTTTTGCTTTAGTTTTTTCCAGGCATCGCTGCCCAACTTATAGATTTTTGGCTCCTTTCCATCCTTCCCATTATATTTTGAAATCTTGTGGAGCGAATGGATGCTGACGTACAAAATATCCCTATCGCCATAAAACAGCCTGATGGCTTCCTGCATCTTTCCTTCAACCTCAATTTTTTGAAGCCCTCCAAATTTCCCGATCCCGTGGTCAATATGCGTTACGTAATCACCCACTTCCAAATTGGAAATTTCCTTTATCGTAATGGCCTGTTTTTTCGCATATCCATTCTTTATGGAAAATCTGTGGTACCGCTCAAAAATCTGATGGTCGGTATAGCAGACAATTTTCAAATCATCGTCAATAAATCCTTGATACAACGGAATTACAACGGTTTCAAACTGTTCTACATTTTGCTCTGAATCGCGGAATATATCGCGAAACCGTTTGGCCTGCGATTCGCTGCTGCAGAAAATATAATTTTTGTATCCTTTTTTCGTGTTGGTATTCAAATTGTCAATCAAAAGATTGAATTGCTTGTTGAACGAAGGTTGGGGCCGAGTGTTAAAGGAAATTGTAGTTCCGCTCCCCCCGATGCTTCCATCCCCAAAGGGACGTTCCTCCCCGGCATTTCCAAGAGGGAGCGTAACGGTGGTAAAGTGCTCCAATTGTTTTTGCAGCATGTCTCCGGTACAGAATAATTCCTCAGGTTTTGCGCGTTTGACAACAGGATCCAGCGCCTCAAAAGCATCCGTCGCTTTTTTATATAGACTGCTGATGGTGTCGAGAAAGAAGCGCTCATTCTTAATAAAAATGACCGTTTTGGCAGCAATGTATTTTAAAAAGGATTCACGACTTTCATCGATTATTTTGTTCTCGATATTTGGAATGATGGAAGTTTTCTTGATTTGCTCCAATGAAAGTTGGGTTTCCACATCGAAAGTACGGATACTTTCTACTTCATCTCCAAAGAATTCAATTCTGAAAGGTTTGTCATTACTAAAGCTGAATACGTCCAAAATCCCTCCCCGAACAGAAAACTCGCCTGGCTCGGTAACGAAATCGGTGCGCTTGAACCTGTATTCAAATAAAACCTCGTTCACAAATTCGATCGAAAGCTGGTCGTTTACAGCGATTTTTAATGTATTGCGCTCCAGTTCCTTTCGCGTAACCACCTTCTCAAATAAAGCTTCGGGATAGGTTACGATAAATGCGGGTTTTTTTCTGGAATTTATCCTGTTTAGGACTTCGCTTCTCAGCAATATGTTTGCATTGTCCGTTTCTTCAATTTGATACGGACGTCGGTAACTCCCCGGATAAAACAGCACGTGTTGGTCTCCCAAAAGGTTTTCAAGATCATTCAAATAATAAGCCGCCTCTTCCTTGTCGTTCAAGATGAGCAGAAAGGGCAATTGGGCCTGGGATGATTCGGGTTTAAAAGTTTCTGCCAAAACCATGGAGAGGGAAGATCCGATAAGCCCGGAGACCGTAAATTTCTTGTTAAGTGTATATTGGGATCCTTCCTGAAAAGGAGGATCGGTCTCCTGTACCTGTGGAAAAAGGACAAGGCTCTCCCACAGATTCCTGACCTTGGGAGCCTGGGAGTAAAACGAATTCGCAAATTTTTTCTGCATCGGGGTGCAAATTTACTGGAAACCCAAGAGGTCTCAAAGTGACGGTGGGTTTTTAATTCAACTTTACCATTTTACTAACACACACCGGTAATTCGAATCAGTATTTTTAGAATCATTCCGAAGTTCCTTTGCCATGGACATTTCTGCGGGAAGAATTATTCGGGCCAGAAAATTTTCAGATATGGCAATCAAAGAATTCGATGTTTTTGTAATAGGAACCGGCACGGCCGGAAAAATGGTTGCTTTTGATTGTGCTGCGGAAGGGATGAAGGTGGCCATAGCCGATAACCGGGAATTTGGAGGAACTTGTGCCAACAGGGGTTGTGATCCGAAAAAAGTTTTGGTGGGATTAACCGAGGCCTTGCAAATGTCCAAAAATCTGGAAGGAAAAGGAATTGTAGAAGCTCCAAAAATTGATTGGGCCGACCTTCAAAATTATAAAGCGCGTTTTACGGATGCCGTTCCAGCGGTTACGGAAAAAAAATTAAAAGAGGCCGGAATTGAAATGTACCACCAATCTCCTAAATTTTTGGATGGGAACACCCTCTCGGTAGAGGGGAAGACAGTGAAGGCAGGGAAAATTGTTATAGCCACTGGTCTAAGGCCTATGGAATTGAAAATCCCGGGAAGGGAGCACTTAAAGATCAGTGATGATTTTCTGGATTTAAGCGAATTGCCCAAAAACATTGTTTTTGTAGGTGCTGGTTATATTGGGATGGAATTTGCCCATATTGCCGCTCGTTGTGGTGCAAAGGTTACTGTAATAGAATCTGGTGAAAGACCATTGGATGATTTTGAAGAAGATATAGTGTCCCATCTTACAGAAGTTTCGGAAAAATTGGGAATAGAGTTTATTTTCAATGCAAAAGTTTCGGAAGTAAGAAAACTCCAGAAAAATTATCGGGTTTTCTTTGACCGAAATAATAAAACAGAATCCCTGGACGCTGCCATGGTCTTCAACACCGCCGGGAGAGTGCCATCCATCGACGAACTGGATCTGGAAAAAGGAAATGTAGCCTTCGAAAAAAATGGGATTTCGGTAAATGGATTTCTCCAGAACACCCACAATCCTTCGGTGTATGCCTGTGGAGATGTATCGGCCAGTGGGGCATTGCCGCTTACCCCTACTTCCTCCCAGGAAGCGAGGATTGTTTCCTTAAATATCAGAAAGGGAAATCATACAAAAATGGATTTTCCTCCAATTCCCTCAGTAATTTTCACCCTTCCCCAATTGGCAACCATAGGTCTTACGGAAAAAGAAGCCCAGGAAAGAGGGTATGAATATGCCGTGGAGTATAAAAGTGTACCGAATTGGTTCAATGCCAAACAGATCAACAACAAAAATTATGCGTACAAGACCTTGGTGGATAAAAACACACATTTAATCTTAGGCGCCCACATTATTGCACCGGCAGCAGGGGAAATGATCAATCTTTTTGTACTTGCCATGTGCGGAAAACTTACCACGGATAAGTTAAAAGCCATGATCTTTGCGTATCCCACTTGGGGCAATGACATAAAAGGAATGGTTTAGAGAAATACAGGAAGAAAAACTGTGAATGTCCAGAAATGACGCCCTTTTTAGAAAAACCTCCACGCTCAGGAAGAAAGGCCCAATAAATTGGCCGGGAGGTTCAACTGGACAAAAATCCTTATTGTGCCCTGTGTTTATATTGTCGGTATTTTATTCCCAGGCTGGTCGCACGGTTTAAATACCCGTGATAACCACTGCTGATGATCAAGAGTATGGCAACAACCAAGGCTGTGTTGGCTACGGTACTGCTGGTCTCCCAATTAGCCACACTTATTGCGATAAGTGCCCAAGCCCCAACCAATCCAAATTCCCTCATATTTCTTTTCCAGGTAATGGCCAAATTGATGATTCCCGCAATAATAATCATGGTGATGGTCCAGGATATCTCACTATAGCCCCACCCATCCCAGTTGATACTTTTGAGGTAGGCAGAAACATTCGCAATACTGGCCACGGTTACCCATCCGCTATAAATTACAAAAGGCCACCAGAGAAATAGGATAACCGAAATAGGTGCATCCCAAAGTTCCATCTTATTTTTTATCACTATCCGTATGAGTGAAAACAACAGAACGAAAATGGCCAAGATGGAGTATTCCATAAATCCGTACACCCAGAAGGTAATCCACATTATATTGGCAAAACAAGAGACCACAAACCACCAACCGGTTTTTAGAATAAATCCATCATCCCCCACCGGTTTGAAAAGGCCCCGGCTTTGATATATAATAAATCCGAGGAGCAACAGATAGATAAGGCTCCAAATTGAAAACGCATAGCCTGCGGGGGTGAAAAGATTGTGATTTGCATTTGAAATGTCGGCAATGGAAGTAGCATTAATTGCGCCGGTACCTCCAAGCACGTTAACGATAACCACCGAAATAAATCCTATGATATTCGCAATCTGTAAAGTTCTTTTCATGAATACAATTTTAGCCGTGCGAAACAGAAATGACCTCTCCGTCAACAATGGCAAAAATCTCATCGGTTTTCGAAGGTTTCAATATATGTTTCCCAGTAAAGTTACCAAAAGCAGGAAGTATCAGGCTGTTAATTGTTTTATAAAAACAGGCGAGTCGCAGATATTGCCTTCCCACGCCCCTCAATCGAACCCCTGGATGGACATGGCCGGAAAAATTAAAAACATCTACTCTTTCTGTGGGATGATGTGTCAGGAGAAAGCCATCCATCAACAGTTCATCATAAACCTTTACCCCTAGGTCTTCATATAAATATTGGGGGATAATGTCGTGATTGCCGGAAACAAGAAGGATTTCCGCCTTTGTATATTCAACCCATTTCTCAAAATCGACCCATTCCTCATTGATCTTACTGTGGAAAAGATCGCCCAAAAAACAGATGATCTTAGGTTCGAAATAATTGGATATTTCGGTAAGCTCTTCCAGATTTTTGAAAGCGGCATTCACGGGTACCGGCGACCCATGCTTTCTGAAATGTGTCACCTTTCCCAGGTGGACGTCGGCAATAAGCAACATTTTTCTTTCTTTCCAGAAAATGGCCCCGCTGGGATGGAGAAAGAAATTCTGTGAATTTATTTTTAACTCAAAAGACATTGTGCAAAGGTAATGGGAAACCTCGCATATTCCTTTTTTAATTTTCTCGATGGGGAAATCGAATTTTCCCAAGGAAAAGACTCAATAAGATGGGGTAAAGTTGAAAAAAACAATTGATGAATCCAATATTTTCCTCTTTTTCTGAATCTTATTCATTCTTCCTTGACTTGTCCTTGCCTTCCTCAATATCGTTGTACTTTTCAATGGCCTCCTCGTCGGTGGGTTGATCCGGAAATTTTCCTTTTTTACCTCTCTCCTGTTCCCGATATTCGCGCTCCTGTTGGGCATTATGCTTCTGGGCGTCCTCGGGGTGCTGCTGAGACCGTTTTTTTTCGGTGGGTTCATCCTTTTTCATGGTTTTCCATTTATTTTGATCATTCAATAAAGGTAGGACAGATTTCGATTCGATTTGGATGTTCTAACAAAACCTTGGCATTTTCCTAAATCAAATTATTTGCAGTTGGATCTTCCGTTAGTTTAGTCGTTCCAATAAAGACCAGGCCTAGACAAAGCATTGGTTTAATACGGAAAGGGATTTAGGTTTTTGATACCCGTGAATATGGAGGTCATAATATGCCAACAGGAAATTGAGCAGATCAGATCTCGAATTTTTTGACAGTTTTACGGAGCCCATCCCATATAGAGTGGAGTTCAAAAACTTTTTTAAATTTTCGGTAGTTTCCCCATCAAAACAGTATTCGTTCGTTCTCGATTTCTGGAAGTTACCATCCAATAGATTGAAAAATTTGCGATCCATATTTGAATAATCGGGATAGAAACCCAAAAAATGGCTTATTCGAAGTAAAAAAAAGATGTGGAAATTGGCCACTTCGTCATTCTCGTCCAGCCATAGCAGGGATTCCTCAAGAAATGCATAGAGCAATGGATTCGCCTCTTCCTCCCGAATACAATTCTTGAGCATTTCTGCCAGAAACAAAACAAGACTTGTTTTTACAATATTGGTATGCAAACTCAAATAGGGTTGTTTTACCTTGGCTTCCTTAATATAATCCAAGGTACCTTTATCTTTATGATTGGCCACAAGTTCCAGTTGGGTGAGAGGCTGGAAATAGGAGGCCTTTAAACTCGATTTTTTGGATTTGAGGACATTGCGCAATAAATAGGAATTCACACCACTACTTTCGGTGTAGCAACACACAATAAGATCGGCCTCAGCATACTTTAGGGCCGAAAAAACAATGGCTTTTGTTTTGACGATCATTATCTTATTATCATAATTTTCGACACCTTGGTTTCGGCGTAATCTTCAGAAGTAACCAAAACCAAATAAACTCCCGAGCGTACTTTATATTTTCCAAAGGCCGTAGTGTCCCATAACACACTCCCCCCCTTTGAAACGGTTTCAAAAACAAGATTTCCGGTAATATCGGTAATTTTTACGTTTGCTCGTGCCGTAAGGCCATCAATGGTAACGTCGCCATGAAATCCAGGACGAACGGGATTTGGAAAAGCATGGACATTTCCAAGATCCATCCGTGGGGCGGTCGACTTTCCTTTGTAGGCCACCAGCCCCTGGGTAGTTGCGAAGTAAACCACTCCGGTAAAGGGATCGATTGCTACATCCTGCACGTTATTGGTAGGCAATGGGGAATTGTCCTTTGTAAATCTCAATAGGGTTTCCTGACCATCGGCAGAGAGATAAAAAACGCCGGAACTCGATGTGGCGATCCATTTATTGTTGGAACCGTCCACCTCAATATCGGTTATGGATTGTTGGTACATAAGTTCCTGTGCCACCCCATTTTCAAGGATGATAATGGGCTGGGATTCAGGTCGGGTTCCTTCCTGAAAAAAACTACCTGGGTTGTAAACCACCCTTAAACCTCTTAACGTTCCAATCCACAACCTATTTTGGGCATCCACGGCAAGAGCTCGGGTATTGGCAGTAGGCAGATTTCCATTTCCTTGGTTTTCCCCAATCTTGTTTATGGCCCCCGTTGCAGGATTATAGCCGATAACCCCGTTGTAATACGACCCAAAGAAAACATAGTTTTCCCGGGTCAGCACCAGTTTTGTCAAGGCTATTTCCGAGGTGGCATCCATGAAGTTTGAAAGATCAACCTTTTGAAATTGGCCCGAGGGAGATAACTTGATAAGTCCCTTGTCCGTTCTGCTCTGGACGAACCATAAATTTCCCTGATTATCAAATTCGGAACCGAATATCCGGATTCCGGCATCGCCCATCTTTTCAAGTGGGCTATTTGTTTCGTCATAAAGGATCACCGGCTCACCATTAACAATTTTCAGCAAGCCTTTTTGAAAGGAGCTCATAAAAACCTCTTTTGTATTGGTTGGGTTTATGGTTACTTCCATCAAATCGGTAGGCTCCCCATTTACGGCCCTGCTGAGATCCGGATAGGCAATATTATTCCAAATGGAATCCCTTAAATGGCTTACCCCAAAATGGGAGAGCGGAAAGGGGTTGAAATTTATGGTCGTTTCCCCGAAACTCACCCATAGTTCCCCGGCCACGGCATCCAAGGCAAAAGGCCTGTTTCTAATGGGACCATTGGGTAAAACTTGACTGGGTCGGGTACTTCCAAAGGGAACGATAAGAAGACCATCCTCCCTAGTTCCCAAAAAAGCCTTCGTGCCAACGGCCAGCCCCATATTCAGATCCAGATTAAAACCTTGAACATTTCTTATCTCCGTCACTATTAAAAATCCCGGGGAATAGACCTGTAACGAATTGGAAGTGGTGATGGTCAATAATTCGTCAGCCTTTCTAAAACTTAAAATATTGCTTGAAAAGTTTCGCATGGTAGTCACGTTTCCGTTCGGGGTAAACTTTATTACGGAATTAGACTGATTGGCAGCATACAATTCTCCACCTAGATTTTCTACCCCCTTAAAACCGCCTCCTATGATCGTGGTCCAATTTCGAAAATCGATAAGATTGGCATCGGCTACCCTTGCCCGGCGCAGGCCATCTGCTTCACTGGCCGCAAAAATATAGGATCCTTGTATAGTTGTTTGAACAATATTTATTTGGCTTCCACCATCACCTATAAAAAAGGTATCCCCAAACTCAAGACGACGCAAATCGTACAGGGATATACCGTACTGTGTCGATATATAGAGATGGCCATTGTGCTCATTAAAATTGTTAATCCGTTTTCTGTCTGGGGGAATGGTCTGTTTTTCCTTTATATCCACAACCTTGAGCACCTGGGTCTCTCCATCCCTGACAATATCAATAAGTCCATTTTCATAGCCGATCAGTAACAGGTTGTAATCCTTGCTATAATGCAGGGCTGTAATAAATTCGCCCGAGAGCCCATTGACGGTTGAGAGCGTATTGATTTTATGCGAGGAGAGGTCGTAGCTAAAAACGGCATTTTCTGCAGCGACAAAAATTTTGTTATTCCCTTGCGAAATATCCTTTATCGAAACATAGGAAAAATGGCCTACCCACCGATCTTGATAATCTTGGGCCATCCCCAAAATAGGCAATATAAATAGAAGAACAGCGAGCAATCGCCCCATAAAAGTAGTTTTGAGTGTAAACCTGCTAAATTAATATTTATTGCTGTAATGAGGCGGAAAAATAAAGGTGTAAATAAAGGACTTCCGGCGGAAACCCAAAAAACCGGAAAATTGCATCTGTTCAAACCAACAATTCCTATCCTGAATGCAAAAAAACTATCCCCATTCGGGAAATATTTTTTTGGCACAAATCAAGATATAGACACCAATGAATATATGTTAATCGTTAAATATGTTTTTATATATTTGTTGTACATCAACTTAATCCCGTTTTTCCATAATGAATGCCAAATTCCTATTAAAGGTGTTTTTCTTATTATTAATAGGAATACAGGAGGTTCGGAGCCAATTCGGTTTTTCCCATGAAATTGGTGTAATAACTGGTCCTGTAGTGTTTTATTCCGATTTCGGCCAACGCAATGATTTTGAGACCAACTCAAAGAATGTCGGTTTTGGCGTAGGGCTTATCCATTATCTCAATTTCTCCTATCGTTCCGATTGTAATTGTTATACGCGCGATACCTATTTCAATGACCATTTTAAGGTTCGCAATGAGCTCAATTACCATAAAACCGAATTCGAACATTATGGAGAATGGGTAAGACCAGAGAAAACTTCCTTGATGGCGAGACAGCTTAGGGCCATGAGCGGATCCTCGACAGTGATTGAAGTGGGGTCGCAGCTTGAGTATTTTCCATTCAGCATAAGGGATTTTGCCGCGGGAGGTTATAAAATCGCCCCTTTTTTGAGTATGGGAATTCACTGGGTGCACTATGACCCTGAAGTAACTTCTGCACGTGGCAACCTCAATAACCCGTTTACCACCCCGGTTAAATATATGAATGCCTTTCAGCAGGAACCGGCCTCCACCTGGGCCATTGTCGGCAGTGTAGGAATTAGATATAAACTTACTCCTATGAGCGATCTGATGCTGGACGGCAGATGGACTTATTATTTTTCGGATTATGTGGATGGTCTGAAACCTACCCTGGAGAATAATGGGTCGGTACCGGTTCCAGAAAACAAGGCAAATGACTGGGCCTATTGGTTGAATGTGGGATATATCCTATACCTGAACTAACCAATGGATTTGGAAGTAAAACTGCATTCCTTCCGTACTTCCTTTTTAAATTATTTTATCTTAATGCCTGATTTAGATCCTCGATTAAATCTCCCACATCCTCAATCCCCACACTCAGCCGGATAAGAGAATCCACTATACCTGTTTTTTCGCGTTCTTTTTTGGGGATACTGGCGTGGGTCATGCTGGCCGGATGTCCAGCCAGACTTTCCACCCCACCCAGACTTTCGGCTATGGTAAAAATCCCAAGATTTTCAATTATTCCGATAGCTTCGTCCAATCCATTTCCTTTTGGGGCAAAGGATATCATTCCCCCAAAATCGTTCATCTGTTTTTTGGCAATTTTATGGTTTGGATGATCCTCGAATCCCGGCCAATAAACTTTTTCAATTTTCGGATGTTTTCGTAAAAATTCGGCCACTGCCCTGGCATTTTCACAATGGCGCTGCATTCGTACATGAAGGGTTTTTAATCCGCGTAAAACCAAAAAACTATCTTGGGGACCGCAGATGGCACCGCTCGCATTTTGGATAAAATAAAGCTTATCGGCCAATTTTTCATCATTTACCACCAATGCCCCCATCACAACATCACTGTGACCTCCCAGGTATTTGGTAGCACTGTGCATCACCATATCGGCTCCCAGCTCCAAAGGTTTTTGTAAATACGGGGTGGCAAATGTATTGTCCACCGCAAGCAGTATGTCGAATTTGTTGGAAATCTCCGAAACGGCTTCAATATCGATAATGTTCATCAATGGATTGGTTGGCGATTCTATCCAGATAAGCCGGGTGTTTGGGTTTATGCATTTCAGAATTTCGTCCTGATTTTCCATGGCCACAAAATGGAATTTGATCCCAAATCCTTCAAAAATTTTGGTGAACAATCTGAAGGACCCTCCATAGAGATCGTTGCTGGAAATTACCTCATCCCCGGGTTTCAACAATTTCATCACGGCATCGATGGAGGCAAGCCCACTTGAAAAGGCCAATCCAAATTTGCCACTTTCTACACTTGCAAGGGCACTTTCCAATAAAGTACGGGTGGGATTCCCAGTTCTTGAATATTCAAATCCCTTGTGGTTTCCGGGAGTTGGCTGCGAAAAAGTGGAGGTCTGATAAATAGGCGGCATTACAGAACCATAGGCGGGGTCCACATTTTCCAGCCCTCCGTGAATCAATCTGGTATTAAATTTCATACTTCCTGTTTTTCTCCAAAAGCCATTGCATTTCCCTTAACCACTTTGGGTGAAAGAGACCAACCTCGGAAAAATGAGCAGGTCCAAACTATTTAATATAACTTTTGGAATAGCTGATTTTAAAGTTATTACTTTTGGTCGTACAAATATAACTGTTCTATTTGTGGCGCCTATTCATTCATTTTCATAAAATTATGACCAAAAGAATTATCGTCCTCCTTCTGATCGGATCATTGGCAATAGCTTGTAACAAGGAAAAAAATCTTGAGATTCAAGCGGGAAGCTTAACTGAAAATGATTTGGATATTTGCGACAAGGCTAAATGTCCTGAAATAACCATCAATTATCTCCACATATCCGGAAATGGGGAGGTAGCTGCAAAAATAAATGGAAAGATTAACGACTTCATAATTGCCTCTCTTTCTTTGGGAGAGGAAGAAAAACCAACGGCCAAAACAATGGAAGAGGCTGCTACCAATTTTGTCGAGGCCTATAAAGCAGATAAATCAAGATTCCCCGATATGTCAGCAGGTTATTTTGCCGAAATTTCGGTAACCGAACTTTACAATTCCCCCGATCTTATTTGTTTCGAACTTCGCCAATATCTTTTTACCGGGGGTGCCCATGGATATGGAACCACCTCTTTCCTCAATGTTGATCCACATTCAGGAGATGAACTTACGATTGATGAGATTTTTAAGGATAAAAAGGAATTTATCGCTTTTGCGGAAAAGGAGTTTCGCGAACAACAAAACATCAACCCCGATCAATCCCTTAATGATCCCGGGTTCTGGTTTGAAGACAACAGCTTCCATCTGCCGGAAAGTGTAGGGTTTTTACAGGACAGTCTTATTTTCGTCTATAACCAATACGACATTGCCAGTTATGCCCAAGGTCCTATTGAGCTTAAAATCTCCTTGGCAGAGGCAGCACCTTATTTAAAGATCAATTGATCAATTTCCAAAAATCTAAATTTGATGCGACAGATATATTATTTGCCTACTTGTGATACGTGTAAACGAGTTATGGATGAAATTGGAATTCCGGCCCATTTTATGAAACGCGATATAAAGACAGACACCCTAACGGAAGCCGAACTTGAATCCTTAATGGAACTTGCGGGCAGTTGTGAATCCTTATTCAGCAGAAGAGCCAAATTATACAAGGAACGCAATTTGAAAGACCAAAACCTAACTGAGGAGGATTATAAAAGACTTATCCTCGAACACTATACTTTCCTTAAACGTCCCCTCGTGGTAAACCAGGGGGAAATTTTTATCGGAAGCAGCAAGAAGACAGTTGCAGCTGCAAAAAAATCTGTTCATTCTAAATAAATGCAGACAAGATCTTGGGCTCTATATCCAGAAGCTATGAATTGATACAAAGCTTTCTGGCCATCCACAGATTTTACCTGCCATAATCCAATTTGCAGCCCATCCATTCCTAAATATGATTTATTACCTTTGTCCATAATTAAATCAGGAATATGATCAAATCCATGACCGGATATGGGAAAGAGGTTGTCCAATTGCCTTCAAAAACCATTACAATTGAAATAAAGTCGCTCAACAGCAAATCCTTGGACCTTAATACACGCGTGCCTTTTTCATATCGGGAGAAGGAACTCGAGATCCGGGATATATTGGCAAAATCCCTGGAGCGTGGAAAAATCGATTTCTCCCTTACCATAGAATCGTCCGGTGCGGAAACCACTTCCCAATTGAATGAAATGGTGGTAAAGCAATATATAGATCAATTGGCAAACGTGGTGAACGGTAATCCCGTTGAACTTTTAAAAATGGCGGTTCGGATGCCCGATGCCCTAAAAATGGCCAAAGAGGAAATTGATTCCCGGGAGTATAAAGCTATCCTGGAAGGTGTGGCGCAGGCCCTGGAGTCCATCAACAAATACAGGACCGATGAGGGCAAGGTACTGGAGGAGGATTTTCTGGTGCGGATCAACTCCATTGCAAAATTGCTGGATGAGGTAAGGATTTTGGATCCGGACCGCATTTCGGCCGTAAAGGAACGGCTCCGCAAAGCCCTTTCGGAAATAAAGGAGAGCGTCGATCAAAACCGTTTTGAGCAGGAGTTGATTTATTATCTTGAGAAATACGACATAACAGAAGAGCAGGTGCGCTTGAAAAACCATCTTGATTATTTTGCGGAATCCTTGGACTCAAAGGACTCGAACGGAAAAAAACTCGGCTTCATTACACAGGAAATCGGCAGGGAAATCAATACCATTGGCAGCAAGGCAAATTATGCTCCCATGCAGAAGCTGGTGGTGCAAATGAAGGATGAACTGGAGAAAATCAAGGAACAGTCATTGAACATACTTTAAAAAATGACCTTACGGGGATTATTATAATCCTATTACCATACCTACACAATAGGTGAGATAAAATTTTTAAATGGAGACAAACAACGGAGGCAAATTAATAGTCTTTTCGGCACCCTCGGGAAGTGGCAAAACCACAATTGTACAATATCTATTGAAACAAGAGGAACTGAACTTGGAGTTTTCCATTTCCTGTACTTCCAGGGAAGCTCGCAACAACGAAAAGGATGGTGAGAATTATTATTTCATTTCCTTAAAGGATTTTAAACAACATATCAAGAACGGAGATTTCCTGGAATGGGAGGAGGTATATCGCGATAATTTTTACGGAACCCTAAAAACCGAAGTGGAGCGGATATGGAACAATGGCAAAAACGTTATTTTTGATATTGACGTGGTTGGGGGACTTCGTATTAAAAAGAAATTCCCGGATAAAACATTGGCTGTTTTTGTTAAACCACCGAGTATCGATGAGTTGAAAATCCGCTTAAAGAAGCGCAAGACGGAAAGTGAGGATCGAATAAACATGCGCATTGCCAAGGCTTCGGTCGAGCTTGCCACTGCCCCGCAGTTTGATCATATCATAAAGAACCACGATTTGGAGACGGCCCTGATGGAGGCCAACGATTTGGTAGCCGATTTTATAGGGAAGCGGAAATAAGTTTGCCTGAGGATAAAATCCCTATCTCTTCTAGATTAAAATTAAAAATCATTTGCCCAACAAACCGGTCACCCAAGTCTGCCCCGTACTTTTCCCCAGTAACCATTTAATATTTTAACCTATCAAAACATCAACAAAAAAAACAGGTCTTTTTTTCGGCACCTTCAATCCCATCCATATTGGTCATTTAATAATTGCCAATCATCTAGTGGAATTTAGTGATCTTGACGAGGTATGGTTTGTGGTAACTCCGCATAACCCACTTAAAAAAAAGAAAACCCTGTTAGAGGATCATCACCGATTGGCAATGGTACGGATTGCGGTGGAGGAGTATCCGAAACTCCAGGTCAGCAATGTTGAATTCGGACTGCCCCAACCCAATTTTACAATCAATACCCTTATACATTTGGAGGAAAAATATCCGCAACAAACTTTCTGTCTGATAATGGGCGAGGACAATCTGAAGGGTTTTCCGAAGTGGAAAAACTATGAAATTATTCTAAAAAACTATCCTATCTATATCTATCCAAGAATTTCTTCAGGTACAATCGACCATAAATTTTATACTCTCTTGGAAGGAGGCAAAAGAGCTTACCACGAAAGAATAACAATGATAGATGCGCCGGTGATTGAATTGTCTTCCACATTTATCCGAAAGGCCATAAAGGCGGGAAAGAACATCAGACCATTGATGAGTCCGGAAGTCTGGCAATATTTGGACGAGATGAATTTTTACAAGAAATAAACCGCTGCCTACGCCCCGTCATATATATTTCAGGAACTCCAATCTAGATAGTTTTCCATTTAAGGTTTATATCCGAAATGTTTACTTTTGACACAGCCATTGTTTTTTATTTTAGAAGATAAAAGGATGGATACGGGACAACCTGGATATTTTCAACGGAGTCTTGTGGCAGAATTATAAGAGCTATTCACTTTAAAAGAAATAAATGTCTGATAAACCAAAGTTTGCAGTATTTGGAGGCGGAAGCTGGGCCACGGCCATTGTAAAGATGCTGTGCGAAAACCTGCATGAAGTGGGATGGTACATGCGAAGCCCGGCCACCATAAACCATATTCGAAAGCACGGTAACAATCCGAATTACCTAAGTTCGGTGGAATTTGAACTGGACCAGTTAAGACTGAGCAACAATATCGATGAAATGGCGTCTTGGGCCGATTATCTGATTTTCGTCATACCCTCGGCATTTCTACACCAGGAACTGGAAAAACTGACCGTATCCCTTCAGGACAAGGTCATCTTTTCCGCCATTAAGGGAATTGTTCCAGAATCAAGTCTTATTGTAGGCGACCATTTCAATACGCATTATAAAGTGCCTTTTAATAATATAGGGGTTATTTCCGGTCCCTGCCATGCCGAAGAAGTGGCTCTTGAAAGACTGTCTTACCTTACCATTGCAAGCGCGGACCCGGAAAAAGCGACGATTGTAGCTCATGCGTTGGACAGCCACTATATAAAATGTACCGTAAGTGATGATGTTTTGGGAACGGAATACGCCGCCATGCTCAAGAACATTTATGCCATAGCGGCCGGAATAGCCCATGGTTTGGGTTATGGCGACAATTTTCAGAGCGTGCTCATGAGCAATGCCATACGGGAGATGAAGAGATATGTGAAGAAGGTCCATAAAATAAAGCGGGACATAAATGATTCGGCTTATTTGGGGGATCTTTTGGTTACCGGCTATTCCTTATTTAGTAGGAACAGAATGTTTGGATCCATGATCGGAAAAGGCTATACCGTTAAAAGTGCCCAAGTAGAGCTAAGCCAGATTGCGGAAGGATATTACGCTGCCAAAAGCGCTTACCATCTAAACCAACAAAAGGGAAAGAAAAAAGCCAAAATACCCATCATAGATGCCGTTTATCAAATTTTATATGAACAAAAGGATCCAAAAAAAATCTTCAAGAAATTAACCGAAAAATTGAATTGATTTTTCCTGATAATTGACATCTCATTTTTCTTCAACTTTTTAAATCGAAAAAACCCGCATTTTTCCAGTTTCCTAGAATGCGGGTTTTTTAGATCTTTTCAAATAATAACGCTAAGGTTAAATAAATCCCTGGAATTATTTTTCCAGCATCTATTTAGATACTGCTTCCTCCGGCAATTTTTCAAAACCCATATTAAACAATGTGAACCCATAAATATCGGCATATTGTTCAATGGTCTTGCTCACGGGTGTTCCTGCGCCATGGCCCGCATCCGTCTCAATTCGGATGAGCACTGGATTATCGCCGGTTTGTTTTGCCTGTAATTCCGCGGCGAATTTAAAACTATGCGCCGGCACTACCCTATCATCATGATCAGCCGTGGTAATAAGGGTGGCCGGATATTCCACGCCTTCTTTAATGTTGTGCAATGGAGAATATCCTTTCAGATATTCGAACATCTCCTTGTTGTCTTCCGAAGTGCCATAATCGTACGCCCAGCCTGCACCTGCAGTAAAGGTATGATAGCGGAGCATATCCAAAACCCCCACAGCGGGGAGGGCCACTTTGACCAAGTCCGGGCGTTGGGTCATGGTTGCGCCAACCAATAAACCACCATTGGATGCTCCACGGATGGCAAGATAATCACTGGAGGTATAATTGTTCTTTATCAAATATTCGGCGGCGGCAATAAAGTCGTCAAAAACATTCTGCTTTTGCATTTTTGTTCCGGCATTGTGCCACTTTTTACCATATTCGCCCCCACCCCGGAGATTCGGAACTGCATAGATACCCCCTTGTTCCATCCATACGGCATTGGCAATACTGAAACCTGGGGTAAGGCTGATGTTGAACCCACCGTAGCCATAAAGGATGGTCGGATTCTTTCCGTCCATTTCCAATCCCTTCTTGTAGGTTATTATCATTGGGATCTTTGTCCCGTCTTTGGAAGAAAAGAAAACTTGTTCGCTCTGATAATTATCCGGGTTGAAATCTATTTCTGGTTTTATAAACAATTCCGAATTACCACTTGCTATATCATATTTGTAAATACTCTGTGGTGTAACGTAGTTGGTAAAAGAATAATAAAGTTCCTTTTCCTCCCTCTTTGTTCCAAAACCACCGGCCGAACCGACCCCGGGAAGTTCAATCTCGCGGATCAACCGGCCATCGTAATCGTACTGTTTCACTTTGGAAACGGCATCTACCATATAGTTTGCAAAAATATTTCCCCCACCCGTACTCGGTGAAAGCACCTGTTCGGTCTCGGGGATCAGATCCTTCCAATTATCTGGAGTTGGATTGGCGGCATCAACAGTGACAATCTTTTTGTTTGGGGCATCCCTATTGGTAACAATATATAATTTGGAACCCACATTCTCCAACACATAAGAATCGGAATCGGTGTCATCCAAAATAGTGACAAAACCACTCTCCGGTTTAGAGAGGTCTTTTATAAAAAGTTTGTTTCCAGAGGTGGAGGTACTTGCACTTATAATGAGATATTTGTCATCCTCTGTTACGGATGCCCCTATATATCGATGTTTTTCCTCCGGGGAGGCACCAAATATTACCTTGTCCTCACTCTGGGGAGTGCCCATTTTATGATAATACACTTTATGTTGATCTGTTTTGGCCGAAAGCTCACTGCCTTCGGGCTTGTCGTAGCTGGAATAGTAGAATCCCTCTTCCCCTTTCCAGGAGAGACCACTGAATTTTATATCCTTTAAAGTGTCTCCCATTAATTCATTTTTTTCAGTGGTCAGCACCAATACCTTTCTCCAATCGCTTCCTCCTTCGGAAATACTATACGCCATTTGGCTACCATCCTTGGAGAAACTGGTTCCGCCCAATGAAATAGTTCCGTCTTCCCTAAAAGTGTTCGGATCCAAAAATACCGTGGCGGTATCCGGACTATCCCCTGTTTTATATCTGTACAGCACGAATTGATTCTGAAGACCGTCATTTTTATAAAAGTACGTATAGTCGCCCTCGTGGAAAGGTGCCCCAATTTTCTCATAATTCCACAAATCCGATAGGCGGTTTTTCAGTTCATCGCGGAACGGAATTTTATTCAAATAATCAAAAGTTACCTCGTTTTGCTTCCTAACCCATTCCTCGGTTTCAGCACTACGGTCATCTTCGAGCCAACGATAAGGATCCGCGATATCGACCCCAAAATAAGTATCGACCGTATCAACTTTTTTTGTTTCTGGATAATTCAATGAAATGGTTTCTTTTTTAGGTTGTTCCTTGCATCCAATAAGGGCGAGGACCAAAACTGCGGGAATAATTGGAATTTTCATCTGTTTTAAAATATTTGGAAAAAACTGTAAGCGAACGACTGCTTTCCAGCAATTTATAGAATTGCTTTCCATGCGGTTTAAGCTTAAATTAGCGGTAAATGTACCAATTTTTATATTGTCCGGAAAGAAAAAGGGAAGGCCCCATTTCTGGGGCCAGGTCAATCCGTGATTTTATTCTCAAAGAAATAAGGGCCTATATAGTTTCCAATGCTTGTAGATCAGAATTACGTTCAAGAACAGTACAATCAATGCAAATGCAAGTCCGGAAAAATCAAGGAACAGGTGAAAAAACACTATATTCAATGTAATTGGCGCCAAGAGGATCAATGCGAAAGGCACCCATTTATTGAACAAGAGAAGAAGCCCAATAAATATTTCGAAAGCCCCAAGTGCTTTGAGGATATATCCGGTATTACTGAGTGAGCTTAAGAAATCTGAAGCCCCTTCGCTAAAATCCGGGGAAGGCATAAAACTGAAGTGAACCAATTTGGATAATCCCATAAAAATCAATCCCAGGCCAAGGACCAACATTAGGATTTTAGTAAAAGTTGAATTCATGAGCTTTGGGTTTAAGGTTAAACCCTTAAATATAACAAAATATTAACAGCTTCGGAAATAAAACTATTCTATTTCAATAATATTTAAACCCGCCCATTTCACATAAAAGGAACATCCATAAATTCTGGAGATTTGCATCGATTGGTTCCATTCGCATACAATAGTTGGATAATATGGTCACTATTTTTATCCGTTTTACCTAAACATTGGAGCTCAATGGTAAGAAGATAAAATAATCGTTTTAGACCAAGTGGTGCTCCACAAGATATTCAGCAATCTGGACGGCATTGGTGGCCGCACCCTTTCTGAGGTTATCGCTGACGATCCACATGTTCAATGTATTGGGTTGCGTTTCATCACGTCGAATCCTTCCCACAAAAACCTCGTCTTTTCCCTGGGCATAATAGGGCATGGGATAGGTATTGATATCCGGATTGTCCTGCAACTTTATCCCAGGAGTATTATGGAGGATTTTTCTCACCTCCCCAAGTTCAAAATCATTTAAAAACTCCACATTCACGGCTTCGCAATGGCCGCCGGTAGTTGGTACTCGCACGGCAGTGGCAGTGACCGAAAAAGAGTGGTCGTCCAAAATTTTCTGCGGTTCCCGGGCCAATTTCATCTCTTCCTTGGTGTAGCCATTGTCCTCAAAAACATCACAATGGGGCAGGGCGTTTTTATGTATGGGATAAGGATAGGCCATCTCACCCTTTATACCGGCAATTTCATTCTCCAATTGCTGGACTGCCTTTATTCCAGTTCCCGAGACGGATTGATAGGTAGAAACCACTACGCGTTTCATAATATATTTTCTATGGAGCGGGGCCAGCGCCATTACCAATTGGATAGTGGAACAATTGGGATTGGCGATTATCCGGTCCTCCCTTGTCAGCAGATGGCCATTGATTTCGGGCACGATCAGTTTTTTGTCGGCCTCCATTCTCCAGGCAGAGGAGTTGTCAATAATCTTGGACCCAACTTCAGCAAATTTTGGGGCCCAAGCCAAAGAGGTGGCACCACCGGCAGCAAAAAGTGAGATGTGGGGCCTCGCAGCCAAGGCCTCCTCCATTCCCAAAACGGGAATTGACTTTCCCTTAAAGTCCAGGGTTTTTCCCACCGATTTTTCTGACGCCGCCAAAATTAGTTCGTCAACGGGGAAATTCCTTTCCGCCAACACTTTCAACATTACTCCACCTACCATTCCTGTAGCTCCAATCAATGCCAATTTCATAATTT
>CAYXDM010000004.1:22606-36780 GCA_964463595.1 uncultured Aequorivita sp.
CCATACATAATGGCGTTCTCAGGTTCTACAACCTCACCTTCGGCGTTTACCTCGGCCGCATCCAACACAAATTTCATATCAGAGAAATCCATGCCACCCGTAAAATGGCCAACAATGGGCATAATCATATCGTTGGTAAATCCGGTGACCACCAATCCGACTGCCCCTCCCAGAATTACGGCGACCGCTAGATCTATCACATTTCCGGTCATTATAAAGTCTCTAAATTCTTTTAGCATATTTATAGGTTTGGTTATACAAGGTTAAAAATAATAAAACAATCCGAATTTATTTAGGCCTTTCACCTCATTTTCTACAAATCACTCTTTTTACCCTTTGGGAAACGGCCGTAATCAATTCATAGGATATGGAGTTTATGGCCGAAGATAATTCTTCCGCCGTGGCCATAGGTCCAAAAACAATTGCCTCGTCACCTTCTTTACAGTCTATATCGGTAACATCTACCATTATCATGTCCATACAGACATTTCCAATAATAGGTGCCTTTTTACCATTTATGGTGACCCATCCTTTTCCTTTTCCATAAGATCGGGGAATCCCGTCTGCGTGTCCAATGGGAAGGGTCGCGGAAAGCATGGGCCCTTTTGCATAAAAACCACGGTTATAACCCACGCTCTCTCCTGCCGATATGTTGTGAATTTGTGAAATGATTGTTTTTAAGGTGCCAATTGGCTTTAAATATCGATTGTATCTCTCGTCATTTCCATAGCCATATAGCCCGATTCCTGTTCGTACCATATCAAAGTGGGCCTCTGGATAATTTAAAATTCCCGAGGTATTGGTACAATGGAGCAAGGGTCGATACCCAATCCTCGAAATCAAATCTGCAGAAAGCTTCTTAAAATCTTCTATTTGACTCTTCGTGAAATCCCTTTCCTTTATATCCTCACTTGCGGCCAAATGGGAAAAAATCGATTTTACACGTATGCTCTTGGTCCTGGATAGAGCTTCAGCCATAAAAGGAATCTCATCCGGTTCAAATCCCAAACGGTTTAAACCTGTATTGAGCTTAAGGTGGACTGGGTAATCCTTTTGATTTTTTTCTTCTGCAATGGTTATAAATTCCCCTAATATTTTTTTTGAATAAATACTGGGTTCCAGACAACGGTCCACCATTTCTCCAAAATTGATGGACACCGGATGCAGGACCAGGATGGGGGTTTGGATGTTCGCATTTCGTAAAGCCACTCCTTCTGCGGTATAGGCCACGGCAAAATAATCCACCTCCAGGGTCTGCAGTTCCCGGGCAATGGCAATGGAGTCATTGCCGTAGGCATAGGCCTTAACGACCGCGAGCAGTTTTGTGTCAGGGGAAATTTTGGAAGAAAGAAAACGGAAATTATGGTCCAGGGCATTAAGATCTATCTCCAGTACGGTATCGGTGGCTTTTGGCATCTAGATTCGGATAGTGGGTTTGAAAATTTTGGGTTTTTAACTTGTAACCAGCAATTTGAGGTTAGGTCTCAGGCTCTTCATCAGGGGAAACGATCTCCGCTTGCTCAACGATTTGTTTTGCGGTCTTGTCCTTTACGGTTGCCTTAAAATATGCAGCCCTACTTAGGGGCTCGTATTCCTCGGTCTCTCCCAAAAGGACAAGTGCTTCACTTTTGGTCTTTCGGTAACTGTAATTGGCAAGGTTTCCGGTTCGGGTACAAACGGCATGGACTTTAGTTACGTATTCGGCGGTGGCCATTAATGCAGGCATGGGGCCAAAGGGATTTCCTTTAAAGTCCATATCCAAACCCGCAACGATAACCCTAACCCCGCGATTGGCTAGATCGTTGCAAACCTTAACGATTTCATCATCAAAAAATTGAGCTTCATCAATTCCTACCACATCACATCCGTTGGCAAGCAAATGGATGTTTGCCGCTGCAGGTACAGGAGTGGACCGAATGCGGTTCTTGTCGTGGCTGGTCAGCGATTCCACATCATATCGGGTATCAATGGCAGGAGTGAAAATTTCTACCTTTTGTCGGGCAAATTGGGCCCGCCTAAGCCTTCGAATCAACTCTTCGGTCTTCCCTGAAAACATGGAACCACAAATAACCTCAATCCAGCCAAATTGTTCTTTCTGATTTACGGTATTTTCGAGAAACATAGTTTATTTTTACTTGCTGTATTAAACCTCACCTTATTTCCAAGATGATGGCTAACCTTGGGATGGTTTCCAACTTACACATAAGGAACGAGTTGGTGATGGAAATTAAAATAGTTGATATTTACATCCAGGATGTGTAAATTTATAAAAACAAAATTCAAATTCAGTTTAATTTAGGAAGATATGAAAATGCCCGGACAGCTTAAAAATTTAAGCGCTTATTCCATTCGGGCGAACCATTACCTAAAAGATAAAATACTCCACAATGAAAAAGAAAATCCACGGGCAGTTGATTTTATTGGCAAACCAGATTCTAAAGGAAGAACCCTCCTTCAATACTTCATCCGTCAAGAAAACAGTAGGGGAAATTTACGAAAAACTGACAGTTTTGGAATATCTGGAACATCAACTTGCGGATTTACCAAACACCGAACATGGAGAATCTCTTGATTCCAAAAGTTTTCGTGAGGAAAACTGGTTTACGGAACCCGAGCCAGTTCCCCAACCAGAGCATAAAGAGGATATTGTTGAGCCGTTAATGGAAAAAATAAAGGATATAGTGGCCCAAATGCCCGAGGAAGGTGAGCATATCGATGAGTTATTGGAGGATCTGATTCCGAAAAACCCCAGGGCTGAGCATACCCCGGAACCAAAGGGCGCACAAAAAACAACCAAAAACGAGTTGGAGGAATTCGCATCCAATTACCAAAAGATGCCCGAATTTGAACGAAAAAACCCAGAGCTCTTCCCGCCTTCAAAAGAGGTAAAACCCGCCAGCAAAAATTTTACAGTTTCAAAGCACAAATCCCTGAACGATTCGGCAAGGAGAGGTTTAAATATTGGGTTAAACGATCGTTTGGCATTTATAAAACATCTATTTGAAGGACAGGCGGAAGATTACACCAGGGTTCTTTCCCAAATTAATACAATGGACAGTTTTGAAGAGGCCAATAGGTTCGTCCAGGAAAATGTGAAGCCTGATTACAACGGATGGGCGAACAAGGAAGAATTCAGCACCCGCTTTATGAACCTCGTTGAAAAGAGCTTTAACCGATAACCGGCCTTTAATGATTGGGAAGCTTTATTTGGTGCCAACACCCATCGGAAATCTAAAGGACATGACGTTCCGGGCCGTGGAAGTCCTGAAGGAGGTGGATCTCATCTTTGCCGAGGATACCCGCACCAGTAGAAAACTGCTAAAAAACTTCGAAATTTCAACCCAAATGTATTCCCACCACATGCACAACGAGCACAAAACAGTGGATGGGATTATAAAACGTATCCAAAAGGGAGAAAATATCGCCCTTATAAGCGACGCCGGGACGCCCGGAATCAGCGATCCCGGATTTTTATTGACCCGTGCGTGCATAGAAATGGGCATAGAAGTGGATTGTCTGCCAGGCCCCACCGCCTTTGTACCCGCTCTGGTAAATAGTGGATTTCCTAGTGATAAATTTGTTTTTGAAGGTTTTCTTCCGGTAAAAAAAGGACGGCAAACGCGGCTGGAAATCTTGGCGCAGGAATCCCGAACGTTTATCCTGTACGAATCCCCGCACAAATTGTTGAAAACCCTGAACCAATTTGTTGAATACTTTGGACCCGATCGACAAATCTCGGTCTCGAGGGAAATCTCCAAACTCCATGAAGAAACCATTCGTGGCAGCACGGCGGATGTTTTAAAACATTTTGAATCCAAACCTCCAAAGGGCGAGATTGTAATCGTGGTTTCGGGGAAAAAATAAGCCGGGCAAAAATTGTTTTTATTGAAAAACTTTCCTCCCATTTTACTTTCAGGAAGATCCATATTTCAACTATATAAGGAAATGGTACAAATGAATTCTCAAATTTTGTAAGTTTACAATTCTTCCCATAGGAAAAAAGGTTCGTACCCTATCCATCTTAAGAAACTGTATTTTTGAACTTTGGAATTGCCGATATGCGCTGGAGTCTAAAACCGAAACCTGATCCCCAAAAAGTGGAATCCCTTTCAAAAATATTGAATGTAGATTCCATTATTTCCTCCTTATTGGTACAAAGGGGCATTGAGACCTATGAGCAGGCCAAGGCTTTTTTTAGGCCAAGCTTGGACAACCTCCACGACCCTTACCTCATGAAGGATATGGACAAAGCGGTCTGGAGAATTGAAAAAGCAATGGCCAATGGCGAAAATATTCTGGTCTATGGCGATTATGATGTGGATGGCACCACAAGTGTAGCCTTGGTCTCTTCGTTTCTTAAAAGTTTTTATCCCAATATTTCCACCTACATCCCCGATCGATATGATGAAGGGTATGGCATTTCATATATGGGAATCGACTTTGCCCACGACAATGATTTCACTTTGATCATTGCACTGGATTGCGGCATAAAGGCAATTGACAAGGTAGCCTATGCCTCAGAAAGAAACATCGATTTTATTATTTGTGACCATCACCGGCCAGGGAATGAAATTCCAAAGGCGGTTGCGGTGCTCGACCCAAAGCGGGAAGACTGTAAGTATCCATATGACGAACTGTGTGGGTGTGGGGTCGGGTTTAAGTTGATCCAGGCCCTGGCCGGAAATTTGGGCCTTAAAATGACCGACCTTGTGCCTTATCTGGATCTGGTGGCCACGGCAATTGGGGCGGATATTGTACCCATCACGGGCGAAAACCGGATCCTTGCCTATTATGGTCTGAAAGTGATTAACACCAATCCCCGCATGGGCTTTCAAGCCATCCTAAACCAGGTAAAATTAAAAACCCTTACCATTACTGATGTTGTCTTTATCATCGCCCCCCGGATCAATGCTGCGGGAAGGATGAAACACGGCGAGCATGCCGTTACCCTACTTTGTGAAACGGATGCTGAAAAGGCCGAACAATACGCTTCGGAAATTGAGACCTTCAACACAGATAGAAGGGATGCAGATAAAAAGATCACGGAAGAAGCCCTTGAACAAATCATCCGCAATAAGGAAGAAAAGAGAATGACAACGGTGGTCTATCAAGAAACCTGGCACAAAGGTGTAATCGGGATTGTGGCTTCGCGGTTAACCGAGACATATTATAGACCGACCTTGGTCTTTACCAAAAGCGGGGAGAAATTGGCGGCTTCGGCAAGATCCGTAAAGGATTTTGACGTCTATAATGCCCTGGAAAGTTGTGCCGCCCATATTGAACAGTTCGGTGGCCATAAATATGCCGCAGGCCTGACCTTATTGGAAGAGAATTTTGAAAACTTTAAGGCCGAATTTGAACGGGTGGTTTCCGAGACGATTGACCCGCGATTGCTACTCCCCGAAATAAACATCGATGCCGAAATTGATCTAAAGGATATAACCCCAAAATTTTATAGAATTCTAAAGCAATTCGCTCCTTTTGGCCCGGGCAATATGACGCCTACGTTTATGACCCGGGATTTAAGGGATACTGGCTGGGGAAAATGTGTGGGGGATGACAAAAAACATCTAAGATTAGTCGTTACCCACGGAAAATCTGTTCCGTTTACGGCAATTGGTTTTGGAATGGCCACAAAACAGGAAATTGCTTGCACCGGAAAACCATTTAAGGCGGCCTATTGTATAGACCAAAATGAATGGCAGGGAAATGTGGAGCTGCAACTTAGGCTAAAGGATATACGGGAGTGATGATCCCTGGGAACTTAAAGCTTGGGATTGAATTTTTTCAACTCAAATGTTTTTCCGTCAAAAACCCCATAGGTAAAATGGTTTATCCAATCCCCAAGATTATAATAGATTGAATTTTCCCCTATCTTTATTTCCATGGGCAGATGGCGATGTCCGAATACAAAATAATCGTAGTGTCTGCCTTCCAGTTTTCGCTTGGAATATTGGGCAAGCCATTCTTTTTCCTCACCTAGAAATTCTTTGTCCTCATCTCCTGAAATAAGTTTGTTCTTCACCGAAAGATGCTGTGCAAGCCTCACCCCTATGTCTGGGTGGAGCCATCGGAAAAACCATTTTGAAACGGGATTGACAAAAACCCGTTTCATCCGTTTGTATCCTTTATCACCGGGCCCTTTGCCATCACCGTGGCCGATAAAGAATGATTTCTTATTGAACACAAAGGTTTTGGGATCGTGGTATACTGGGATATTGAGCTCTGTTTCAAAATAATCGTGCATCCATAGATCGTGGTTTCCCACAAAAAAGTATATCTGGATGCCGTTATCACGCAGTTCGGCCAATTTTCCCAACGTACGCACAAATCCTTTGGGCACTACGGTTTTGTATTCAAACCAAAAATCGAAAAGATCGCCAAGCAAAAAAATGACTTCGGCATCGTGTTTTATAATATCGAGCCATTTCACAAAAACCTTTTCCCGCGGCAGACTTTCCGCCCGGGTGGGAGCACCTAGGTGATTATCGCTGGAAAAGTAGATTTTCTTGCCGGGTGGGATTTGCATACTCAAATATAGGAAAGGGAATCGACTTAATTATCCTCGGCAAACCACTCCGCAAAACTGCTGTCCGTCTCCTGAAGGCGAAGCGAGTGGAGCTTGATGTTTCGGGGCAATCGTTTCGCGATTTTTTCCGAAAAATCAATAACCATCATCTCACTTGTGGGCTGATAATCCACCAGAAGGACCGTGTGATCGCGCTCGCTCAATTCCTTGGCCAATTCCAGATGGGGCGTATTTTTATTGAAAACCGTGGCATGGTCAAAGACATCGACGATCTCTTCCTTTACGATTCGTTTCAAATCGCCAAAATCGATCACCATTCCATACTTCACGTTGTTGTTGTCCGCAATGGGAGTGCCAATAACCGTAACCGACAGCTTGTAACTGTGCCCGTGCACATTCCGGCATTTGCCGTCATATCCATAAAGGGCATGACCCGTTTCGAAGGAAAAAATCTTGGTGATCCGAATCTGTTTCATTGCAAAAAAATTGACGACAAAGATACAATTTTCCAAGTGGGGAATTCAGCCTCCATTCTACACCAAAGGAATCCTGTTTTTTTAACATTCCCAAGTCGGATTAAAGTTGGTTTTCTGCCTTATATTTGGTCGACATTTTATGACGGAAACATGGCCGAAGAACTTTTTGGACAATTGGAGTTTGTTGAGAATCGGTTGTTTGAAACAATCATCGATGATTTGATTGCCCAAAAATACAGTGTTGTAAACAACTTTTTTCCTTCGGAAGAGGTGGAGGGACTTCGAAAATCCCTTCAAGCAAAATACGAAGCAGATAAATTCAAAAAATCCGCAATCGGAAACCAGTTTAATGCGGAGATTGATAGATCCATCCGGGGCGACTTCATCCTATGGATGGATGAGAGAAAGGCCAATGAAGCTGAGTCGTTGTTTTTTACCAAAATAAACGACCTGGTAAATTACTTGAACAAAACCTGCTTTCTGGGAATTCTACACAAAGAATTCCATTATGCCGTTTATCCACAGGGCACCTATTACAAACGGCATTTGGACACATTTCAGAATGATGACCGAAGAAAACTTTCGATGGTTTGTTATCTAAATGAAGATAATTGGCTTTCGGAAAATGGGGGTGAACTAACTATTTATACAGAAAACCAAACTTTGGATATTTTACCGCTTCCCGGGCGAGTAGTCATTTTTGAGAGCCAAGTCCTGGAGCACGAGGTGAAGATTGTAAAAGCATCGGAACGACTGAGCATCACCGGCTGGTTAAAGACGCGTTAGTTTCGGTAAGTTTCCTCCAAATTTGGCAATCCGGAAATTCCATGTTTATCCCAAATGGAGATTCTCGGGATTATATCCCAAATACGGCACCTTCTCCTCTTTGAAAACGATCCCATTTCCCTCCAATTCCTTTAAAATAGGTTCATAGACCTCCCTTGCGATGGGAAGTTGAACACCTGGCGACGTGATTTCGCCATTTAGGATTTTCAGGGCAGCAATGGCCACTGGAAGCCCAACCGTTTTAGCCATAGCGGTATGGGTCTGGTCTTCGCCGATCAAGGCCATGTGACTGTCAATCTGGTATTTCTTTCCATTTAATTTATACCCGAATTTATGGTACATCACGATCATATCTTTATCATCTTGGGCCAACGTCCATTTATCCTCCAATATTTTCTGGAGCGCCATGGCCGGAGTGGCATTCTTGATGCCGATGGTCTTTTCATCATTGAAAAGATCCAGTTCCTCAAGCTTTTCCCACATCAGGTCGTCCTGATCTATTTTTAGGGCATATCGAAGCTTGAGCTCTACAGTATCTGTGGGGGAATAGGCCAAAAAGAGATTTGTAAATTCGCGGTAACTCAGGTTTTCCGAATCCGGAATTATATAGTTGTCATCTGTCATCCCCAGTTGGACAAACATATTCCAGGCCTTGCTATAACCCACTCTTCTAATGGTGCCCCGGTACAAGGTAAGAATGTTGTCCAATCCGTAAACCGATTGGTATTGCAGGGAATTTCGATTGGCATATACCTCAAATTTTCCATATCCCTCGATATTGATAAATTCGGTCCGCCGGAAAAGCCTGTGATAGGGTATATATTTAAATTTCCCTTCCTGGATAAATTCCGCTGCTCCGCCCTGTCCGGCCAAAACCACATTTCGAGGGTTCCAGGTGAATTTGTAATTCCAAAGGTTGTCATCACTTTCCGGGGCGATCAAGCCCCCGCAAAAAGATTCGAACAAAAGCATTTTTCCGCCCTTATCTCGAATTCTGTCAATAACCTGCATGGCGCTCATATGGTCAATTCCAGGATCCAGGCCGATCTCGTTCATCAGTACCAACCCTTTTTCCTTGGCAGCCTTATCCAGGGATTTCATTTCCTTACTGATATAAGAGGCCGTTACCATATGTTTCCCGAATTCGATACAATCCTTGGCCACTTCAAAATGAAAACGCGCAGGAAGCATGGAGATGACCAGATCACTTTTGTCCACGGCTTCCCTTCGCTGGGTTTCATTAAAAACATCCAGTTGGATCCCACGTGCGTGGCTATGGTTCCGGGTAAACTTTTGTGCGGCTGCTTCGGAAATATCGCCGATGGTAACAAATATGTTCTCTGCCACGCTCCTTTCCAATAAATATCTGATCAAACTCGTGGCCGATCGGCCTGCGCCTATAATTAAAATGTTTCTCATGAACGGTTTTTCGTTAACTTTGAAGATCTTTTTAAGTGGGGCGAATTTACTAATTCTACATTGTTTAAATGAAGGTTTTTGACAGAAATATAGCGGCAATCGGAGCTTTTACCATAGCCATAACCATAGCCATTGGGGCCTTTGCGGCCCACGGTCTCCAACAAATTATCGATAGCGCTTCCCTGGACACTTTTGAGGTTGGGGTACGGTATCAAATGTACCATGCCATCGCAATCCTTATATTGGGCTTGGTTCCAGGTATTTCCCAAAGAATGAAAAAGATGGTTTTTTGGTTTTTTATAATAGGAATTGTGTTTTTTTCAGGATCGATCTATCTGCTTTCACTGAATTCCATACTGCCGTTCGAGGCCAAAACTATCGGCTTTATAACTCCCATTGGAGGGCTTTTTTACATCCTTGGATGGCTATGCTTGGGATACGGTCTATTAAAATCACAGGGCCGATAATTGTCTTTTTTAATCTCTTGAATCTATTTTAGATTTCTTATTTTTGTCCTCTACAAAATTCAAACAGGAAATGCTGGATAATAATCAAACCAAAAAACCGATTTCATTGGAAAAATATGGAATCGAAAATGCTAACGTTCTTTATCAACTTTCTTCAAAGGAACTGCATGACAAAACACTTGAATTGGGACAGGGAGAAGAGGCCGCAAGTGGGGCCCTTTCGGTGAATACGGGCGAATTTACCGGGAGAAGCCCGAAAGACAGATTTATCGTAAAAGACGAAATCACCGAGGACAAGGTTTGGTGGGGTGATATAAATCTTCCTTTTTCTCCCGAAAAATTTGATGCCCTCTACAACAAGGTTACCGATTACATTTCCGGCAAGGAGGTTTACGTGCGCGATTGCTATGCCGGCGCAGATGAAAGCCGAAAGTTGAATATTAGGGTGATTACTGAAACTCCTTGGGCCAATAAGTTTGCCCATAATATGTTTCTTCGGCCCAGTGAAGAGGAACTAAAAAACTTTAAACCAGATTGGCTGTTGCTGAACGTTCCGAGTTTTATGGCCGATCCGGAAGTGGACGGCACGCGCCAGCACAACTTTGCGATCCTAAATTTTTCAAGGAAAATAGTTCTTATAGGTGGCACTGGATATACGGGCGAAATCAAAAAAGGTATTTTCTCCGCACTCAACTTCATTATGCCCGTAGATAAGAACACTTTGCCGATGCACTGCTCGGCCAACGTGGGCGATAATGGAGAGACTGCCATTTTCTTTGGACTTTCCGGAACGGGAAAAACCACTCTTTCAGCAGATCCACAACGGAAATTGATAGGAGACGACGAACACGGATGGACCCCGGAAAATAATATTTTCAATTTTGAGGGCGGTTGTTATGCAAAGGTGATCAACCTATCGGAGGAACACGAACCAGATATTTACAACGCCATTAAACCGGGGGCGATTCTAGAAAACGTCATCCTGGATGAAAATGGCGACGTTGACTTTGCCGATACGTCAATCACCCAAAATACCCGGGTAAGCTATCCCATTTACCATATTAATAATATACAGTTGCCTTCGGTGGGCCAGAACCCAAAGAATATATTCTTCCTTACCGCCGATGCTTTTGGCGTATTGCCTCCTATCTCGAAACTCACCCCTGGCCAGGCTGCCTACCACTTTATAAGTGGTTATACAGCAAAAGTTGCTGGAACCGAAGAAGGCATCAACGAACCTACGCCAAACTTTTCTGCCTGTTTCGGGGCTCCCTTCATGCCGCTCCACCCTACCGAATATGCGGAGATGCTCAGCAAAAAAATGAAGGATGCCGAAGTGGATGTCTGGCTGGTCAATACAGGCTGGACTGGAGGCCCCTATGGTGTAGGCAACAGAATGAAGCTTAAATACACCCGTGCCATGATAGCCGCTGCCCTGGATGGCGAACTAAGGGATGTGGAGTTTGAAAAACATCCCATCTTCAATTTGATGATGCCGAAATCCTGTCCCGGGGTACCGTCGGAGGTATTGAATCCAAGAGACACTTGGAAGGACAAAGAGGCCTATGATAAGAAAGCCAGGGAACTGGCCCATTCATTTAAACAAAATTTCTCCAAATATGAATCCTATGCCAATGATGAGATTCTATCCGGAGCGCCCAACGCAAATTAAAAAACAAAATCAATGCATAAAAAAGGCTCGCACAAATTGGCGAGCCTTTTTTATTTGCAATTAACGAGTTTACTTTTTATTGTTTACCGATTTGATATATTTTTCCAAAGCCATGGTCATAGAGGGAGTTTCCGGGGTAGGAGCCTTTATATCCACCCTGAGACCCATATCTGTTGCCGCCTTGACTGTTGTGTTTCCAAATACGGCGATGCGAGTATCGTTCTGTTTAAAATCAGGAAAATTCTCGAAGAGGGATTCAATGCCACTGGGGCTGAAAAACACCAGGATATCGTAATAAACATCCCTCAAATCGGAAAGATCACTGATTACCGTTCTATAGAAAGTAGCCTCCTTCCAGTCCACTTTTAGTTCATTGAGAATTTCGGGAATATCCGCCTTCAATTTGTCCGACGACGGAAGAAGGAACTTTTCGTTCTTATATTTCTTTATAAGTGGTGCGAGTTCCGCAAAATTGCGTTTTCCCACATATATCTTCCGCTTTCTGTACACCACATACTTTTGAAGATAGTATGCCACGGCCTCACTCAAACAGAAGTATTTCATGGTATCGGGAACCTTAAATCGCAATTCATCGGTAATGCGAAAATAATGATCCACAGAATTCCTGCTGGTCAGAATTACCGCTGTGTATTTCGCCAAGTCTATTTTTTGGGTCCGTACATCTTTACCAGATACCCCTTCCACGTGAATGAACGGTCTGAAATCAATCTTAACTTTTTGTTTGTCTATTAAATCGAAATAGGGAGAGTTTTCAATTTTAGGTTCTGGCTGGGAAACCAAAATGGTTTTCACTTTCATAGAATTCCAGATTTTTTATTTTATAATATTGTTCCTGTCTAAAAAAAGAGCTTATAAAGGATAATATACGGTGATATTTCAAGTGCGCAAAGATACAAAATAAAATGTAAAAAATTCGATGCGATTACTTTTCGGTGTTTTTTATAACTGAAAATTAGTGCAATGGCGTTTATTATAACAATGCCGATTGCAAAAAAGAGCATCGCCACCCGAGACGGGCCAAATACATAAAGGAAAAAAAGAATACCCGCAAACAGAACGAGCCCCAAGAAATTTCGATGACCCAATTTTTGATGGAGATATTGATCGATCAGGGAGTCCATGGAAAAAATATTGGCCACTATCTTTTCAATGGACAGTTTAATGCAAACAAAGATGATGTATCCGGCAAAGATTTGAACAAAAAGCCAATCGTTACCTTGGATTTCAATGGGTTTAAAAGCCAGAAAGAGCAAATAGATAAAAACCGAAACGCAAACCACCTGGATCGCGAACAAAATAATATTGAATGGGTGGTAAAGAGCGTCTTCCCTTCCGCGGATATTGAAGTATTTATCGTTCAATGGCAGGAGGATGAATTCTCCAAACCGTCTGGGATAACTATACTTTGCCACGGCCAGGAGCACAAAACATCCCACCAATAAATAGGTGATCCAATCCTGGGACTCTATTATTCTCTCCGTATATTCCAAGCAAGGGATTTTGGCGCAAAGGTACCCCGAATTGGTTTCCTCCGCATATTGTTTGGCCAAAAATCGGTACATTTGCCCAAAACTGGGAGTATGTCCAAGGCGGTTGTGGTTGTGCCGACTTACAATGAAATAGAGAACATTTCGCGTTTAATACGCACCGTTTTTTCATTGCAGCGCGAGTTCCACATATTGGTTGTAGATGACAACTCACCCGATGGAACGGCGCAATGTGTGTTGGAGCATATCGAGAAATATCCAGGGAAACTTTTTTTGGTACAACGGGAAAAAAAATCCGGCCTTGGAACGGCATACATTGCTGGTTTTAAGTGGGCCTTGGAAATGGGATATGATTATATTTTTGAAATGGATGCCGATTTTTCCCATAATCCGAACGATCTTATCCGGCTTTACAACGCTTGCCATAAGGGAGGAAATGATATGGCAATCGGTTCACGCTACGTTACGGGCGTAAATGTGGTAAACTGGCCCATGGGAAGAGTGCTTATGTCCTGGTTGGCCTCAAAATATGTCCAGATGATTATGGGGATGGATATTTTTGATGCCACCGCGGGGTTTATTTGTTATAAAAGGAAAGTTCTGGAAAAAATAAATCTGGACAACATCCGTTTTGTGGGATACGCCTTTCAAATAGAAATGAAATTCAAGGCCCATCTGAGCCGTTTTAAAATAAAGGAGGTTCCCATAATATTTCGGGATCGCACCCAAGGAGAATCGAAAATGAGCTCACGGATTATTTCGGAAGCAATATTTGGGATTTTAGGCTTGAAACTGAAAAGTATATTCCAGAGAAGAAAATTCCATATATCCTCGTTTAACTGATATCTATTCAAGGATATTATCCCAAACATTATTCAGAAAAAGGGTAATCACAGAATAAAAATTTAATAGGAAAGTCTGATGAAATCAGTTTTGATCAAAAACGCACATATAGTCAATGAGGGCCGGGTAATTAAGGGAGACGTGCTAATAGAAGGATCCTTTATTGTCGAGATTTCCAATTCCATCAGCATGAAATCTGCGGACACAAAAATTATCGACGCAGATGGAAGATATTTACTGCCGGGGATGATCGATGATCAGGTGCATTTTAGAGAACCTGGCCTTACCCACAAAGCCACAATTGAAACTGAATCGAAGGCGGCCATTGCCGGCGGCACCACTTCCTTTATCGAGATGCCGAACACACTTCCGCAAACGACTACCATAGCATTACTCGAAGAAAAGTTTGACATAGCCGCCAAGACCTCCTGGGCCAATTATTCATTTATGTTTGGAGGAACCAATGATAATCTG
>CAYXDM010000005.1:0-24427 GCA_964463595.1 uncultured Aequorivita sp.
ACACGGTGGCCATGATTCAGGGAATACAGGACATAAAGGGGCGTATAGGGAATCGGATATTTCGTTGAACATTGTATTAAAGGTAGGGGCGGCCCTCGAGAAACTCCCGGATGTTAAGGTTATCTATACGCGTAAAACAGATGTTTTCGTGGAGTTGCGGGAACGTGCTGCAATCGCTAATAGAAGTGACGCCGATCTCTTTGTCTCCGTACATTGCAATGCCCACCACTCACAGGCCTATGGCACCGAAACATTTGTATTGGGCCTCCATAAAAACCAGGCGAATTTTGAGGTAGCCAAAAAGGAGAACGAGGTGATCTACTTAGAGGAAAACTATCAGGAAAAATATGACGGCTTTGACCCGAATGCTCCCGAATCCTTAATAGGGATGGTATTGATGCAGGAGGAATACCTGGATCAAAGTATTTTGTTGGCCAGTTTGGTGCAGAACAACATTGTCCAAAATTTGAAACAAAATGACAGAAGTGTGAAACAGGCTGGATTTTGGGTGCTCCACAATACTTATATGCCAAGTGTTTTAATAGAAACCGGGTTCCTGACTAACAAAAAGGAAGGCGCCTACCTAAACTCCGCTAAAGGACAAACCGAGATGGCGCGAGAGATTGCCAATGCCATAAGCAGATACATTTCCAGTTTGTCAGTGGCGAACACCGATCTAAAAATAACAGATCCGAAGATAGAGAATATAAAAGTGGAAAAGGCCATTGAAACAGCCCGGGAGGATATTTATGAGGGAATCGTCTTTAAGGTGCAGCTGGCCGCCAGCAGTAAAAAACTCGATCCCATCCCAGTTAATTTTAAAGGCCTGAAGGACATGGAACGCAAGAAGGAAAATGGGCTATATAAATACTATTATGGCAGCACTTCGGACTACAATAAAATTGAAATGATGAAAACCTTTGCAAGGCAAAAAGGCTTTGATACGGCTTATGTCGTGGCTTTTAGGGACGGCAAAAAGGTAAATCTTCCAGAAGTGTTAAAATCAAAAGCCAATTAATGGGCATTCGTTATATTTATCCCTTAAATTTGCCCATAACCTAAAACTACTCACTTGAAGCTATCGAAAGAAGTAAAAACGGGAATCCTCGCCATTGGTGCTATTTTATTGCTGATTTTTGGCTACAGTTTTTTGAAAGGAACCAACCTGCTTGAAAAGAGCCGCGAATTCTATGTCAAGTATCACAATGTAGAGGGTCTAGCCATAGCTGCACCCGTTACCATCAATGGACTCACGGTTGGGAAGGTCCAGAATATAACCTTTGCCAATGAAAAAGGAGGTCTCGTGGTTAAATTTTCCGTTGAAAAAGACTTTGATTTCTCAAAAAACAGTATTGTCAGAATTTATAGTGCAGGCCTTATTGGCGGAAAATCCCTGGGGATTTTTCCGCAGTATGATGGCCCCATTGCCAAAAGCGGCGACACCCTGGTAGGGGATATTGAGGACAGCATGCTCTCAGCGGTGAGCAAGGCCCTGGGACCTATCGAGAAAAAGGTTAATAACACCTTGGAAACCATGGATTCGCTCCTGCTGAACGTTAACGATATTGTGGATCTCGAAACCCGCAACAATCTAAAACAATCCATAGCAAATCTCAATAGGACATTGAATTCTTTTTCCGGTGTTTCGGAGAATCTGAATATTATTCTTGCCAATAATACGGAGAAGCTGAACAGTACCTTCACCAATCTTGACAAAACCGCGAACAATCTTTCAAATTTAACCGACTCCCTGGCCAAATTGGAAACAGGAAAACTGGTCACCGATATCCAGGATGTGGTGGATAAAATGAATTCTCTTGTGAACGGCGTTGAAAATGGAGAGGGTTCCATAGGAAAACTGCTAAAGGATGACCAATTGTACGAAAATCTTGAAGGTGCCTCCCGCCAACTCGAGCAATTATTGCAGGACGTGAAACTCAATCCGAAACGGTACGTGCATTTTTCCGTCTTTGGAAAAAAGGGAAAACCGTATGAAGCTCCTGAAAATCCTGATATTTAGACCATGCAATATATTCCGAACATTATATTTTTTATCCTTCTTGTGGGAGGAATCGGTTATTTCGCCTATAACATCCGCAAGATTATCCGCAACATTAAACTGGGCCGGGAAATAGACGTCTCGGACCATAAGGGACAACGCTGGGCAAATGTAATCCGCATCGCTCTGGGCCAGTCAAAAATGGTGGTAAGGCCCATCCCCGGACTGCTGCATATTATAGTTTACGTCGGGTTTATTATTATAAACATTGAAGTCCTGGAAATAATTATCGATGGTCTTTTTGGGACGCATAGGGTGCTCTCGGGAATACTGCCCGCGGGATTGTATAATTTCCTTATTGCGGCCTTTGAAGTACTGGCTTTGCTTGTCCTACTATCTGTGATAATATTTTGGACCAGGAGGAACATCCAAAAACTGAGAAGATTTTGGGCCCGGGAAATGAAGGACTGGCCCAGAAATGATGCGAATTATATTCTTTACTTTGAAATGGTGCTGATGATTTTGTTCCTCACCATGAACGCCGCCGATCAGAGACTGCAAATTCTGCAGCCCGAGAATTATCAAACCGCGGGGGCTTTTCCCATCAGTCAATTTATGGTGCCACTTTTGGAAAATCTGTCCGTCAGCAGCCTAATCGGTATTGAGCGCGCTGCCTGGTGGCTGCATATAGTTGGAATTCTTGTCTTTTTGAATTACCTCTACTTTTCAAAACACCTGCACATTATTCTGGCTTTCCCCAATGTTTATTGTGGTAGGGTTGTGCCCCAGGGTAAATTTAATAACCTCGATTCCGTCACTACCGAAGTAAAAATGATGATGGATCCAAATACCGATCCTTTTGCGGCCCCTCCAGAAGGCGCTGCCGAGGCACCTCCTTCCAAATTTGGCGCAAGCGATGTTATGGACCTCAGTAGATTCCAATTGCTCAGTGCTTATACCTGTACCGAATGCGGTCGCTGTACCAGTGTTTGTCCCGCCAATTTAACCGGAAAACTACTTTCACCTCGAAAAATAATGATGGATACCCGCGACCGCCTTGAGGAAGTTGGGAGAAATATTGACAAAAACGGAAAGTTTGTTCCTGATGGCAAACAACTGCTGGACGATTATATCCTCCGCGAGGAATTATGGGCGTGTACCACTTGCAACGCCTGTGTCGAGGCCTGCCCGGTAAGCATAGAACCCATGGGAATTATAATGGATATGCGCCAATATTTGGTGATGGAGCAATCTGCCGCGCCTCAGGAACTCAATGTGGCCATGACCAATATAGAAAACAATGGTGCCCCTTGGCCTTACAACCAAATGGACCGCTTGAACTGGAAAGATGAAATTTGAGTTACAGTAGGGATCACGATTTTCGCTGCCCGGCCAACTTTTTCCATTGGAATTTCAACTAAGGTGAGAACAACAAGAAACAAGTAACTTGAAACAACAAGCAATGAGTGAACCAATAAAAGTCCCGACCATGGCCGAATACGCCGCCCAGGGCAAAATGCCGGAAGTCCTTTTTTTTGTGGGCTGTGCCGGAAGTTTTGACGATCGTGCAAAAAAAATAACCAAGGCCTTTGTAAAGCTGCTCAATAAGGCCAACATAGATTTTGCCGTTTTGGGAACGGAGGAAAGCTGTAATGGCGACCCGGCAAAACGAGCGGGAAATGAATTCCTTTTCCAAATGCAGGCAATGGCAAATATAGAAGTGCTGAACGCCTACGGAATAACAAAGATAGTAACTGCTTGCCCCCATTGTTTTAATACCATTGGCAATGAATATCCAGGCCTTGGAGGTAATTATCAAGTGATGCACCATACCCAATTTCTGAAATCTCTTTTGAATGAAGGAAGGTTGAAAGTGGAAGGCGGAAAATTTAAGGGAAAACGCATTACTTTTCATGATCCATGTTATCTGGGCCGGGCTAATGGGGAATATGAAGCTCCCAGAAATCTTTTGGAAAAACTGGACGTGGAATTGGTCGAGATGAGGCGCAACAAAAAAAATGGTTTATGTTGTGGGGCAGGAGGCGCCCAGGTATTCAAGGAACCCGAAAAGGGTCTTAAGGATATCAATGTGGAACGTACCGAAGAAGCCATGGAGACCACCTCTGAAATAATTGCCACGGGTTGTCCGTTCTGTATGATGATGATGACAGATGGCGTAAAGGCCAAAAATGCAGAGGATAGGGTGCAGGTAATGGATGTGGCCGAAATGATTGCAAGTGCGGAAGATCTGTAGACACCTAGATACGTACGGGCCTCTATGGTCAATATGATTTGGAATCAATTTTTGACCCATATATCTCCTATCACTAAACTCCGCTATTTTCGATGGGAAAAAAAACGCCCTCTGGTATGTTGCTTATATGGTAGGGACAATAAAAAGAAAAAGAAAAATACAATGTTGACAGAATTCAAAGACCTGCCAGATGAGTCCAGAGTTTGGATCTATCAGGCAAATAGAAAGTTGAGCGATCAGGAAGTCGCTGAGATTACCGAAAAAACAAAGGAGTTCTTAACCAAATGGACCGCCCATGGAGCTGCCCTTGAAGCGGCATTGGAGACGAGGTACAACCGATTCCTGGTAATCGGGCTCAATCAGGCAAATGCCTCTGCCTCGGGCTGTAGCATAGATGCCTCTGTCCATTTTATCCAATCGCTCGAGGAGGATTATAGCATTGATCTCCTGGACAAGATGAACGTCACCTATTATTCAGGGGAATATATTGCGCACAAATCCCTTGAGGATTTCAAGAAAATGGCCAAGGACAAGTCCGTTTCAAAAAATACGGTTGTCTTCAATAACTTGGTAAACACCAAAGCGGAATATCTCCAAAACTGGGAGGTTCCTGCAAAAGAAAGCTGGCACAGTAGATTTTTATCCTAAAAAGCTTTCGGCGGTATGAAAAGACTATTGTTTGCAAGCTTCGCTATTTTCCTTTGGTTCCCCACTTTTTCGCAAGAAAGTAACCCCCTTATCGTAAAGGATGATTTCCAAAATCAAAGGAAATGGGCAGACAGTATTTATGATTCCATGACCATCCAGGAAAAGTTGGGTCAGCTCTTTATGGTCGATATTTTCTCCAGCGATCCCCAGGCGAAGATCGATAGAATCAAAGATCTTATTTCTAATTACCATATTGGGGGTATCATTTTTTCCAAAGGTGGTCCCGTACGGCAAGCTAAGTTGAACAACGAATTTCAAGCGTTGGCCAAGGTCCCCTTAATGATAGGGATGGATGCCGAATGGGGACTGGCCATGAGGCTGGATTCCACCTATGCCTTTCCCTGGAATATGACCTTGGGCGCAATAAAGGACAACAAAATTGTCGAAAAAGTTGGCAAACGGATTGGGGAACACTCCAAACGGCTGGGTGTACATATAAACTTTGCACCCGTGGTGGATATAAATACCAATCCTAAGAATCCAATTATTGGGAATCGTTCCTTTGGCGAGGATAGGGAAAACGTTACCCAAAAAGCGATTGCTTTTATGAGGGGGATGCAGAGTGCCGGCGTTATGGCCAGTGCAAAACATTTTCCTGGTCACGGAGATACCGATAAGGACAGCCATAAAACCCTGCCCACCTTGGATTTTTCAAAGGAAAGATTGGACACTTTGGAACTATATCCGTTCAAACGCCTGATAAAGGAAGGGGTTGGCAGTGTAATGGTAGCCCATTTAAACGTGCCTTCCCTGGAGCCGCAACAGAATTTTCCATCCTCACTGTCCCCAAAGATCGTAACCGATCTCCTGAAAAAGGAAATGGGCTTCCACGGTCTCGTTTTTACCGATGCCCTGAACATGAAAGGGGTATCAAATTTCAAAAGACCTGGAGAAATTGAGCTGGCGGCTTTCCTGGCGGGAAATGATGTACTACTCATTCCGGAGGATGTTCCCAAAGCTATGGATTATCTGGTGGAGGCATATCAAAATGAACTCATTACCGAAAAACGATTGGCTTCTTCGGTAAAAAAAATCCTTTATGCAAAATATAAAGTTGGATTGAACCATTACAAACCCGTCAACCCAACATTTTTGGCAGATAACCTCAACACCGTCCATGACGACGCTTTATATGAAGAGGCCATGGCGAGTGCCTTGACCGTTATAAAAAATGATCGGGCCATTCTTCCGATAAAGGATCTCGACAAAAAAAATATTGCCTATATAAACCTAGGAGACGATTCAGGCGAAATATTTTTGTCAGAGTTGAAAAAATACGGAGAGGTTACATGGGTCAAGGCCAACAGTTTGGATGAGTATATTGAAAAATTAAAAGCTTTTAATTATGTGATCGTCGGTTTCCATAAATCGAATGAAAATCCCTGGAAACCATTTGACTTTACGGATAAGGAATTGGTCTGGTTATATGAAATCGCTCGTACCAACACGGTAATCCTCGATGTTTTCGCTAGGCCCTACGCCATGCTCAATCTAAAAACCACCGCGAATATTGATGGGGTGATAATGTCGTACCAGAACAGTAAGATTTCGCAGGAGCTATCTGCCCAGCTAATTTTCGGCGCCCGCGAAGCAAATGGGATATTGCCCGTATCGCTGGAGCCGGACTTTCCCTTGAATACCAGTTTCAGGACCAAGTCATTGAGAAGACTGCAATACGGCACGCCTGAAAGTGTAGGAATGAACAGTTATAAACTTCGCAAAATTGATTCCATGGTCAACAACGGAATTAAGGAAGGTATGTTTCCCGGAGCCCAGGTTTTGGTTGCAAGAAAAGGAAAGGTAATTTATCAGAAAAACTTCGGCTTCCACGAATATGATAAAAATTTAAAAGTGGTAGATACCAATATGTACGATCTTGCCTCCCTGACGAAAATTTTGGCAACCTTGCCAATGGTAATGGAATTGGTGGATAGAAAAGAACTATCCCTGGATACTAAACTATCGGAAATGCTGCCCGGGTATAAACATTCCAACAAGGCCAACATCACCTTACGGGAAATGCTTTCCCATTTTGCCCGTCTTAAGGCGTGGATCCCTTTTTACCGCCATACGCTTAATGATAAAAAGAATGCTGTTTCCCCAAAATATTATTCTGATCTGGCAAGTAGGGAATACAATGTGAAGGTTGCCGAGAATCTATATATGCGAAGGGATTATGTAGACACCATTTCCAAGATAATCCGCGAGAGCGATCTTAACCCTAGGCTTCAATATCTCTACAGCGATCTTCCATATTATATTTTAAAGGAATATCTGGAAAAGAAATTTGAGCAGCCCCTAGAGGTTATTGTTCAGTCAAATCTTTACAAATCACTCGGTGCGAATTACACAACTTATATCCCCTTGGCTAAATTTCCAAAGGAAAATATTCCTCCCACCGAACAGGATAACAATTTCCGAAATCAAAAAGTACAAGGTTACGTGCACGATCAGGGAGCGGCCATGCTGGGAGGTGTGGGTGGCCATGCCGGACTTTTTGCCAATTCAAACGATGTGGCCAAAATTATGCAAATGTACCTTTGGAAAGGATTTTATGGCGGAAAACGATATTTTGATCCGGATGTGGTTGACGCTTTCAATAAATGTTACTACTGCAACAAAAAAGTAAGACGGGGGGTAGGTTTTGATAAACCCCAATTGGAAAGTAGTGGGCCCACCTGTGGGTGTGTTTCCATGACCAGTTTTGGCCATAGTGGTTTTACCGGTACTCTGGCCTGGGCCGATCCGGAGGAGGAGATTGTGTATGTTTTTTTGTCCAACCGAACTTTTCCCGATGCAGAAAATCGTAAATTGATCCGCAGTGATCTCCGAAGCAATATCCAGGCAGTAATTTATGATGCCATTGATTTTTAATTGAAAATAAACACTCAGTAAGGAATGCGGATTTAGAAGAAGAAAAGCTTTGCCATCTTCGATTTTGATCTTGATTGATTTCGATTTCAATTTCGATTCTCCCAATTTAAACCTGATAATGATGAAAATAGCAATAGTATGTTATCCCACGTTTGGTGGAAGTGGCGTAGTGGCCACGGAATTGGGCCTGGCCCTTGCCGATCACGGCCACGAAATCCATTTTATAACCTATAAACAGCCCGTTCGTTTGGAGCTCCTTTCAAGGAACATCCATTTTCATGAAGTAACGGTCCCCGTCTATCCACTTTTCCATTATCAACCCTACGAGCTTGCCCTATCAAGTAAATTGGTGGACATGGTCAAACTCCACAAAATTGAAGTACTCCACGTACACTACGCCATTCCGCATGCCTATGCTGGGTATATGGCAAAGAAAATGCTCGAGGAGGAAAATATCTTCATCCCCATGGTTACCACCCTCCACGGCACGGATATTACCTTGGTAGGAAACCACCCCTTTTATAAACCCGCCGTAACCTTCAGTATAAATAACAGCGATGTGGTGACCTCCGTTTCCCTGTCCCTGAAGGAGGATACATTGAGGCTTTTTGATATTAAAAAGGAAATACACGTAGTTCCCAATTTTATTGATATTCCCAAAAAGATAAGTTCCGTTTCAAATTGTTCGCGGGATTTTATGGCCAATCAAAATGAACGGATAATTACCCACGTCAGTAATCTTCGAAAGGTGAAACGGGTTTTGGATGTAATAGAGATTTTCGATCGTATCCAGAAAAAGATTCCCGCTACCTTAATTATTGTCGGCGAGGGCCCCGAACGCCAGGCTTGTGAAAAGTTATGCGAAGAAAAGGGGATAGAGGAAAGGGTAAGATTTTTGGGAAACAGTAATGAGGTGGACAAAATCCTGTGCTTTTCAGATCTTTTCCTACTTCCGTCCGAAAAGGAAAGTTTTGGTTTGGCAGCCTTGGAGGCCATGGCATGTGGCGTACCGGTTATTTCCAGCAATACAGGGGGCTTGCCCGAAGTAAATATCGACGGATTAAGCGGTTTCCTGAGCGAAGTGGGCGATGTGCAGGAAATGGCGGAAAATGCCTTAAAAATTCTGGGTTCTGATGAAACCTTACAAAAGTTTAAGAAACAGGCCATAGAAGCGGCCATGGTCTATGACACCAAAAAAATAGTCCCCATGTATGAGGACCTGTACAAACTCGCCCTCGAAAAAGATAGCCAAATAGATATTGATGGTTCTGTTTTTTAAGTGGAACAACGCGTTCCGTCTGCATCGATTCCAAATATAAATGCCCGACAAAGCGGGCATTTTATATAATTATCACCAAGGTTCTAGGCTCAAGCTTCGAGCTCTAGGACTTTCACCTCCGGCCTATTTAAAATTGATATCGTATTCCTAGGCCAACATCAAAACCTAGATCGTCATTGTATCCCAGATTAAATTGTGGGCGGGCATCCAATGATAGCATTAGGGGAATGTCGAAATTGTACTCAATTCCCACAGTACCGGTAATGAAGGCGTAGGTGTCTGAACTACTATCGTGAAAGTGATTTTTATCATAGCTTACGGTGCCAAGACCGGCGCCCGGGCCCGCATACCAGTTAAATCCACCCTCGATGTTCCAGAGCCATTGGTAGAGCCCCGTAAGTTTTATGCCATCAGCATGTTTATAATTATGCCAGGCAAGGCCAAATTCAAGTCGGTTGTTATCCCCAACGTGCCGTTGATAATTGATCTCGGGTCCAAATCCGTCATTGTCCCCCAATCTTAAACCAATTGCGTTTTTGGCGATTTCCTGCGCTGTTCCTTGATATCCGAACGCTACCATTACGAGAATTAAAAGAATGTACTTTTTCATAATTATTGTTTTAGTTAAAATCCGGGGTAAAGTTAATGTTAATCGAAGTTCGCATTAGTTAACACCCTGCCAATCCTTGAATGGATTTTTAAAATGTTTGTTAACTAATTTATAACTTTACCCTTCCATGGAAAAGCAACTTCGGGATTTTAAAAAAATATTCAACGGCGAATTTCATTTCGATTCGCTCCATACTACCCTGTATGCTACCGACGCGTCGGTATATAGGAAAATACCTATCGCGGTTGCCTATCCCAAAAACGAAAGAGGGATAAAACAGCTCATCACCTTTGCCGAAACCAATAATACCTCCTTGATCCCTCGAGCCGCTGGCACTTCGTTGGCTGGGCAGTGCGTGGGGGAAGGCATTGTGGTGGATGTCTCCAAACACCTCACAGAAATCCTTTCGGTGGACGTATCGGAAAAAACGGTTACCCTTCAGCCCGGCGTTGTACGCGACACCCTCAATGCATTTTTAGAGCCCTACGGGTTATTCCTGGGTCCCAATACTTCTACCAGCAATCGCTCCATGATTGGGGGCATGGTAGGAAACAACAGTAGCGGCACCACTTCCATCCAATATGGTGTGACCCGGGATAAAGTATTGAAAATGAAAACCATCCTTTCAAATGGCGAGGAAGTAACTTTTGAAAAACTATCAAAAAGCCAATTTTTGGAGAAAACCAATCTAAATACTTTGGAAGGTGAAATTTATAGGTCCCTTTTTGAGGAATTGAGCCCTTTGGAAGTACAACGGGAAATTAGAAATGAATTTCCAAAGCCGGAAATCCATAGAAGAAATACGGGATATGCTGTTGATGCGCTATTAAATACATCCACTTTCGGAAATTATGGGGAGGAAATCAATTTGTGCAAACTTCTTTGCGGCAGCGAGGGCACCTTGGCTTTTACCACCGAAATAACCCTACGGCTGGATCCGCTACCTCCACAATACACCGCTATGATTGCAGCCCATTATAAAACATTGGAGGATTGTCTGAACGATGTGGGAGTTGTGATGAAACACAATCTCTTTACCTGCGAAATGATGGACCATGTTATTCTGGATAGGACCAAACACAACAAAACCTACGAGCCATATCGGTTTTTTGTGGACGCTGATCCTAGGGCAATTTTACTTCTGGAATTGAAGAGCGATACTGAAAATGATCTGGCAAGACAAACCCTGAATTTGTTAAATTCCTTAATTCTCTCCAACCTCAGCTATAGTAATCCAATTCTGAAAGGTGAACAAATTGGAATGGCATTGGAATTGCGCAAGGCCGGTCTCGGTTTACTGGGGAATATCGTAGGCGACAGAAAAGCGGTGGCCTGCATAGAAGATACCGCCGTTGCTTTGGAAGATCTACCTTCCTATATAAAGGAATTTTCCGATCTGATGGAAAAATATGGACAGCAGGCAGTTTATTATGCCCACGCCGGTGCAGGAGAATTGCATTTACGCCCTATCCTGAACCTTAAAAAAGGTACGGATGTGGCATATTTTAGGAAAATTACCGAAGAAGTGGCCTTGCTGTGCAAAAAGTATAAAGGCTCGTTTTCCGGCGAGCACGGGGATGGAATTGTGCGCGCAGAGTTTATTCCCTTGATGATCGGAGTCAAAAACCATAACCTCTTAAAGCGGATCAAGACCATTTTTGATCCGCAGCATATTTTCAATCCCAATAAAATCGTGGACGCGTCCCCAATGGATGAATCCCTTCGATATTATCCCGATAGAAAGGAGCCAGTGATCAGGACCCTTACGGATTTTGACGATTATCAGGGCATCCTCCGTCTAGCAGAAAATTGCAATGGCAGTGGCGATTGTCGAAAGAACGCTGATGCCACGGGCGCAATGTGCCCCAGTTACCAGGCCACAAAAAATGAAAAGGATACCACTAGGGCCAGAGCAAATATGCTCCGGGAGGTATTGACGAACAATGAGGCTTTAAACAAATTTGATTCCGAAGATCTAAGGGAAGTCATGGATCTATGCATCAGCTGTAAGGCCTGTGCCAGTGAATGTCCGAGCAATGTGGATATCAGTATTGCAAAAGCGGAGTTTTTATATCAATATCAAAAAGTTCACGGAACTTCCTTTTCAGATAAATTATTTGCGAAAAGTACTCAACTAAACAAAATGGCCTCCCGCTTTCAGCAAATATCCCATTGGAGTTTTACAAATCCCTTAACGTCAAAAATTATTAAGAACATAAGCGGGATACATCAGAATCGCTCCCTTCCCAAAGTTTCACCCTTAAATTTTAGCCGGTATTATAAGAAGCGAACAAACGGTTCAGAATTAAATACATATAAAGGAGAGGCAATAGGTAATGTTATACTGTTCGTCGATGAATTCTCCAACTATCTCGACACTGATATCGCCGTGGATTCGTTTTTACTATTGCAAAATTTGGGCTATAAGGTTACTGTCATCCATACCCTCGATAGTGGAAGAGCCCTGATTTCCAAAGGTTTTTTAGAGGAAGCAAAAATTGAAATTGATAATAATATTGCCACGTTAAAAGATAAGGTTTCGAAAGAAAGCCCACTTGTGGGAATTGAACCCTCTACCATCCTCTCCTTCAGGGACGAATATCTTCGATTGGCCAGTGATAAGGTTTCAGCGGAAACCATTGCCACCCATACATTTTTAATCGAGGAATTCTTGGCAAATGAAATTGAAAACGGCAATATTTCCCCCGAACAATTTACTTCGGAGAAAATGATCATCAAAATCCACGCACATTGTCATCAGAAATCCCTGAGTAACCAAAAAGTGACCTTCGATATTTTAAATCTCCCGAAAAATTATAGTCCTACCATTATTCCCTCGGGTTGTTGTGGCATGGCCGGGAGTTTCGGTTACGAAAGAAACCATTACGACCTGAGCATGAAAATAGGGGAGCTAAAACTTTTCCCTACCATCCGGAAAACGTCCAACGATACGGTTATCTGCACAAATGGTACCAGTTGCAGACATCAGATCTTGGATGGGACGGGTAGATCGGCATTGCATCCCGTTACAATCCTGAAAAATGCACTACTTTAGGGAATTGATTTTTAGGCATCTCCGAAACTGTCATTTTATTCCTTTATACTTCGAAAAATCATTTTTGATTAATTCCGATTGAAAGTTTACATTTGTTCAAAATATGCTAATGGCAGGAAATTCCCTTGGAAATATTTTCAAACTCACCACTTTCGGTGAGTCGCATGGCCCGGCGATTGGTGGGATCATAGACGGTTGTCCCGCAGGAATTTCCCTCGATTTCAAAGCCATACAGTTTGAAATGCAGCGCAGAAAACCGGGCCAATCTTCCATAGTAACCCAACGTAAAGAGAAGGACGAAGTAGAATTTCTTTCGGGAATATTTGAAGGACAAACAACGGGGACTCCCATAGGTTTCATTATTGGAAATACCGATCAGAAAAGTAGGGATTACAGCCATATCAGGGATATTTATCGGCCGTCCCACGCCGATTTTACCTATCAAAAAAAATATGGGATCCGCGATTACAGGGGTGGTGGCCGTTCCTCGGCCCGTGAAACCGCTTGTAGGGTAGTGGCAGGCGCGGTAGCCAAACAATTGATCCCCGAAATTAAAATAAATGCCTTTGTATCTTCTGTTGGCAACATTTTTATCGATAAACCATATCAGGAGCTGGATTTTTCCAAAATAGAAAGTAATCCGGTCCGTTGTCCGGATGGGATTACCGCCAAAAAAATGGAAGAATTCATCAAACAGATAAGAAAACAAGGAGATACCATTGGCGGAACCGTAACCTGCGTGCTACAGAATGTTCCCATCGGGCTGGGAGAACCGGTATTCAACAAGCTTCATGCTGAACTGGGAAAGGCCATGCTGAGCATCAATGCCGTAAAAGGCTTCGAATATGGTAGCGGCTTCTGCGGCACCCAAATGAAAGGTAGCGACCATAACGATGTCTTTGAAAAAGATGGTTCAACCAGGACCAATTTAAGTGGTGGCATCCAAGGTGGAATAAGCAATGGCATGGATATCTATTTCCGGGTGGCGTTTAAACCCGTGGCCACCATTATGAAAAACCAGGAAACAATTGATAGTGAAGGAAATAAGGCCATTGCCGAAGGAAAAGGCAGACACGATCCCTGCGTGGTCCCACGGGCGGTTCCCATTGTCGAGGCCATGGCTGCTCTTGTGTTAGTGGATTTTTGGTTACTGGATAAAGTCGCAAAGGTATGATGTCATCATTTTAAAAAATTGAATAGAATAAACCTGGGCCTTCTGATAAATCAACGAAGGACTTGAGAAATTATAAAAGAAAAAATCTTGAAAAAATCGTTTTTTAAGAATATAACAACAGCCTGCCATTTATGAGAAAACTATCGCTGCACTGGAAAATAATTATTGGATTGGTTCTAGGAATTGTTTGGGCACTGATTTCCAGTTCTTTGGGATGGAGTTCTTTTACAATAGATTGGATTGCACCTTTCGGCACCATTTTCATCAATTTACTGAAACTCATTGCGGTTCCATTGGTACTGGTGTCTATCATTAGCGGTGTGGCAAATATTGGCGATCCCGCAAGTCTGGGAAGAATGGGTGGCAAAACCCTTCTCACTTTTTTGTTTACCACCACTATGGCAGCGGGTGTGGGCTTGACCCTTGTCAATATAATTAGCCCGGGAAAGCTGATCGATGAACAGAGCCGTATAGACAATCGAATTGGATATGAGATATGGGCAGCTTCAAAAAACTTGGAAATTAAGGATGGGATAAATTATCTACAGGATCCCATGTTTTTTGAACGGGCCAACAAAATAAGTGAGCTTTCACGGAACGAGCTACTGGAAGCCTCCGAAAATGACAAGATCCAGGCCGCAAAGGAAGTTACTGAAACCACAACGCAGTCGCCTTTACAGCCCTTGGTTGATATAGTGCCGGAAAACTTTTTCTTCTCATTGAGCAACAATGCCTTGATGCTCCAGATCATTTTCTTCGGAATCTTTTTTGGTGTGTGCCTATTGTTGATCCCCAAGGAAAAATCCAAGCCGGTAATGGATTTTATGGACAGCGCGATGGAAGTCTTTCTGAAAATGGTGGATCTGGTAATGCAGGCTGCACCTTTTTTCGTTTTTGCCCTCTTGGCGGGTGTGGTGGGCACGATGGCAGGGGACGATGTTTCAAAGGTCTATGAGATATTTAAAGGGTTGAGCTGGTACTCCTTAACGGTATTCCTTGGACTTATGCTAATGATTTTTGTTGTTTATCCCACGTTCCTTAAGATATTTGTGAGGGTCATCCCATATAAAGGTTTTTTTAAAGCCATTTCCCCGGCTCAGACCTTGGCATTCTCTACTTCCAGCAGTGCAGCGACCTTGCCCGTAACCATGGAATGTGTTGAGGAGAACTTGGGGGTGGATAAGAAAGTAACCAGTTTTGTACTCCCCATTGGCGCAACCGTGAACATGGACGGCACATGCCTTTATCAGGCGGTGGCAGTCGTTTTCCTGGCACAGATCCATATGATTGACCTCACTTTGGGGCAACAGCTCACCATAGTTGTTACGGCTACCTTGGCTTCCATTGGTTCGGCGGCGGTTCCCAGCGCCGGCTTGGTAATGCTCATTATCGTACTGGAATCTGTTGGACTGAACCCAGCGTGGATTGCAATTATTTTCCCGGTGGACAGAATATTGGATATGTTCCGCACCATCGTAAATGTTACGAGCGATATTACTGTGACTTCGATAATTGCTAAGGGTGAAGGATTGCTGAACTATAATCCCAAAACCGATCCTTCAGAAACTTTTGATCTGGATTCGTAACCCGACCTCTCGTATGTAACAATCTTGGGGCTAAATCATTATGCGATTTAACACTCCATTTTTCGGATTGAATTTTATTGGATAATTCCACGGTTTTTTTTACCTTGGACTAGTTTTCCCCAAAAGAAATTCCCCTTCACTTTTTTCTTTCGTAGCGTTTAAGGATTAAAAGTATGAAAGCGCAACTCTTGATATCGGGAATCCTTTTTACTGTCGCCACCTATAGCCAGGTAGGAATAGGTACCAACACGCCGTCTATCGCATCCATGCTGGAAGTGGGTAGTACTATGGATGGAGGAATTACCTATGCGGGGTTTATGCCACCGAGAGTACCGAATATCGCGGGCCGAAATTCAATGGTAGTGGGGCCAATGGATGCAGGTTTGATTATATTCCTTAAAAGTTCCGGATGCCTTCAATTATGGACAGGCACGGTTTGGGAGAATATAAAATGTAGTTCCCAGACTCCAAACCCTCCTACTTTATTGGGAATCCAAAATTTTGAAATTGTACCGGGCACCCCAAATTTACCGGTTGAAGGAATCGAAGAGGCAAATTATAGAACGGGGAACGGTGCTTTCCCCAACCTCCCTCTATATGTGAGCCCGAGCAGGGGATATGGGGTTGTCAATGATGGAGCCACGCTCACTTTTGGTCCGGTGGACGTATCCTCTTATACTTTTGTGATCGTGAGATTCCATCTGGCATCTTTCGCAACTGTAAATACCCAAGGTGCTGATGCCCCAGATTCCGTTATCCTAAGCATGAGCCTTGATGGCGGGGTTACGTATGTTGAGGAATTAACTGTCTTGGGGTTTGGCAACAGCAAATGGGGCTTTGACAATGAAACTACAGTAAGTGCCACGTATAATGGAACCGGAATTCCTACAATCTTTCAATCCACCGGAACCTATGACTCGGGAATAGGGAATGTGGAACTGAAAAATTTTCCTGCCGGTTCTGAGGTTTACTTCAGAATTACCCTTTTAAATGATCGGGTCGAGGAAATGTGGGTAATTGATGATGTTGAGATTTTCGGATTATAACCTGCTGGAGTTAAAGGGGGACAACAAAGCCTCCAAAGAAGACTAGCGGTCATTTAAAATTCTCCAGACTCCAAGTTCTTGGTGATTTAGTTAAAATTAAAATTTCAAACAGGTTAAAATTTTATCTTTGTCAATATGGACATCGAACAGCAAATTTTAACCCTTCGCCAGGAATTGAACGAACACAATTACAATTATTATGTGTTGGACAAACCCACCATTTCGGATTTTGAGTTTGATAAAAAATTGAAGGAACTCCAGGAACTGGAACAGGAACACCCAGAATTCTATGATCCCAGTTCACCCACGGTTCGGGTGGGGGGCGAAATCACCAAAAATTTCAAGACCGTCCGGCATAAGTACAGGATGTATTCCCTGGACAATTCCTACTCCAAGGAGGATCTTGAGGATTGGGAAAAAAGGATTGAAAAAATGGTGGATGGCAAGGTTGAGTTTGCCTGTGAACTTAAATATGACGGAGCCTCAATAAGTCTTACTTATGAAAATGGCCGGCTGCAAAAAGCCGTCACCCGGGGCGATGGTTTTCAGGGTGATGATATCACGGCAAATGTAAGGACCATTCGTTCCGTTCCCTTAAAGTTGAAGGGAGATTATCCGCCACTTTTCGAAATCCGTGGCGAAATTGTTCTGCCCTTTGAGGGATTTGCACAGATGAATGCGGAAAGGGTAGAGTTAGGGGAGGAGCCTTATAGAAATCCGAGGAACACAGCCTCCGGTAGTTTGAAGTTACAGGACAGCGCCGAGGTAGCCAAACGGCCTTTGGACTGTCTTCTTTATAATCTGCAAGGTGAAAAGTTACCCGTAAAAACCCAACTGGAAGGTCTTGAAAAAGCACGACAATGGGGGTTTAAGGTACCGGAAGCGACAAAACTTGCCACAAGCCTGAACGAAGTCCTGGAATTTGTGAATTATTGGGATGCACACCGCCATGAACTACCTTATGAAACCGATGGGGTGGTGATAAAAGTGAATAATTTGCAACAACAGGAGGAACTCGGCTACACCGCCAAATCCCCTCGCTGGGCAATGGCCTATAAATTTAAGGCTGAGCAGGTCTCCACTCTTTTAAAACAAATTACCTACCAAGTTGGACGCACCGGTGCCATTACGCCAGTTGCAAATCTGGAACCGGTGGAATTGGCTGGAACAATCGTAAAGCGCGCTTCCTTACACAATGCCGACCAAATACAAAAATTGGACATCCGCGAGGGCGACACCGTATTCGTGGAAAAGGGAGGGGAAATCATCCCGAAGATAATCGGTGTGGATTTTACCCATCGCGACCCCTTGTCTTCGCCCACAGAATATATTGCCCTTTGTCCGAAATGTAAAACGCCGTTGGTCCGCGCAGTAGGCGAGGCCCAACATTACTGTCCGAACTCTGCTAGCTGTCCACCACAGATAATGGGAAGAATCCAGCATTTCATTTCACGTAAGGCCATGGATATTGAAGGGCTGGGCGGCGAAACGGTTACTCTCCTGGTTAATAACGGCCTGATAAACAATTATGCCGATCTGTATCTATTAAAGAAAGAACAAATAGTTCCTCTGGAAAGAATGGCCGACAAGAGTGCTGAAAATATAATTAATGGAATAGAAGCTTCTAAACAGATTCCCTTTGAGCGAGTGCTCTTTGGTTTGGGCATACGTTATGTGGGAGAAACAGTGGCAAAAAAACTTGCCAAACATTATAAAAATATCGATGCCCTGCAGCGTGCCACGGAGGAGGAATTAATGGATGTCGATGAGATTGGAGAACGCATAGCGCAGAGCGTGGTTGCCTTTTTTGCTTCAGAAGAAAATATTGCCATCATTGAGCGGCTCAAAATGTATGGGGTACAGTTGGAGATTTCTGCTGAAAAACTGGCAAGACAAACCGATGTGCTTAAGGGTAATATTTTTGTGGTCTCCGGGGTGTTCACAAAAGTTTCACGCGAGGAACTGAAAAAAATGATCGAGGAAAACGGTGGGAAAGTTTCAAGTTCCATTTCATCCAAAACGGATTTTGTCGTGGCAGGGGAAAATATGGGGCCCAGCAAAAAAACCAAAGCAGAAAGTCTGGAAATTCCAATTATTTCCGAAGATGATTTTCTAAAAATGATCTGAACCTAAATTTTCCCACATCCTCAAAAAAAGGCTAATTTTGGAACCCGGTAGAACCCTATGTTAAAAAAATACAAGCTGCATTCATTACAAAAACACACTGAAAGGATTCTGTCCGAAAGGGATATTTCCCAGAGAAATTCCCGACTGAAATATTTGGGATTTCTTGTGGATGAAACCTTGTGTGACGATATCGAAAAACTGTACGATTTTGCAGAGGACCTAGGGTTACAGCGGAAGGATATAAGGATTTTCTCATTTATTGAAACCCGGAGGAAAATCCCATCACTACGGCAGAACCAGATTACGGATAAGGAATTTGGCTGGACGGGAACTATCCACAATGAAAATGCCAAGGAATTTCTCAATGCACCGTTCGATGTCCTCATTGGTTATTACAACGGTCGGCATAAATTTTTGGACTCCCTGGCTGCCCAGAGCAAAGCAAAATTTAAAATTGGATTCAATGCCGCAGATGAACGGCTTTTTGATCTGCTTTTATATGCCGATCTTCAACAAACGGATAGCTTCAACCCCGAGGTGGCTAAATATTTGCGAATTATGAAAAAGATATAAATAGGATTCAGCGTGAGGATTGGCAAAAGTGATAAAATGAAATTTTAAATCGATATAAATAGGATATGAAAGAATTAAGAGGAACGGGAGTTGCCCTGATCACCCCTTTCAAAAACGACTTTTCGGTAGATGTGGAAGGATTGGACAAGGTTGTCAATTTCAACATTGAAAACGGGATTGATTATGTGGTGGTATTGGGAACCACGGCCGAAAGTGCCACCCTGTCCGAAAATGAAAAGCAATTGGTTATCGATACCGTGCTCGCTGCCAATAAGGAACGCGTGCCTTTGGTCCTTGGAATTGGGGGCAATAATACACGGGAGGTAATTGAGGAAATGAAAGATAGAGATCTTTCTGCCTTTACGGCTATCCTATCCGTTTCCCCCTATTACAATAAACCTACCCAGGAAGGAATTTATCGACATTTCGCTGCGATCTCGCAAGAATCGCCCCTGCCAATAATTTTATATAATGTACCTGGAAGAACGGCGTCCAACATGCTCCCGGAAACGGTAATCCGTCTGGCAAACGATTTTGGGAAGATTGTTGGCATCAAGGAGGCGGCCGGGGATATGGTGCAGGCCATGAGATTAATTTCTGGATGTCCACCGCATTTTTTGGTCATTTCTGGTGACGACATGATCACACTTCCTATGTTGCTTGCGGGTGGGGCGGGGGTTATTTCGGTGATCGGTGAGGGTTTTCCAAGGGAATTTTCCTCCATGGTTCGATTAGGATTGGAGAAAAAAGCGGAAGAGGCCTACAAGATCCATTACAAGCTCGCACCCGCCATAGATTACATTTTTGCGGAAGGTAATCCAGCAGGGATTAAAGCCGTATTCAAAAAAATGGGAATATGTGGAGACACAGTCCGTTTGCCATTGGTATCGGTCAGTGATGACCTTAGAAATAAGATTGATTCTTATATAGATAATTTTTGAAAATCCTGACCGTTTTAAACCAAGACATTACTCCAGACGATGATGTTGATATAAAAATTTTTCTGAGGCCTCAAATCCCACGTGTCACCTTTGAGGTCTCACTTTAAATAAGTTTGCCCATTCTCGTATAAATCCTTACTTTTGCCCGATGTTTTTGAAGCCCATGCGAATTTCAGTTTTACTTTTGCTTTGCATATCCTTGTTTTTTGTTTCCTGTAGCCAGTACCAGGAGGTACTCCGCAAGGACGATATGGGCAAAAAATATATTTTTGCGGATTCCCTTTACAAACAGGGGAAATATAAAAAAGCCTTGAAGCTAATGGAACAATTGGTTCCGGCATATCGCGGAAAACCCCAGGCCGAGAAACTGACTTTTATGTATGCCAACACCCATTATATGTTGGGAGATCATTTTTCCTCGGGATATCAATTTGAACGATTTGCCCAAGCCTATCCCCAGAGCGATAGTACGGAAATTGCATCATTTAAATCTGCCAAGAGCTTTTTTCATCTATCAGAACGTTATTCACTGGACCAGACCCAAACGATCAGGGGAATGGAGAAATTACAGGAATTTATAAATTCCTATCCCAATTCCGAAAAACGCATGGAAGCCAATGAAATGGTTACTGAGTTAAGAACCAAACTCGAGAAAAAACAATTTGAGGTAGCCAGACAATACTACCATATTGAAGATTATAAAGCTGCAATAGAGTCTTTTGATAATTTTATTGCAGATAACCCTGGCACAGTTTTTAGGGAAGAAGCTTTTCTTTATCGATTAAGGGCCGCCTACGATCTAGCGGTCAAAAGTGTGCCCTATTTGGTACAGGAGCGTTTGGCCGCTGCAAAGGACTACTATAATAATTTTATGAAGTACTACAAGGACACGGATTTGGCGGCAGATGCCAATGAAATAAACCGGAAGATCGATGAACGATTGGTGTCCAAAGAAACAAAACCGACATTATAATAACTTTAAAACCATGGATATTAAAAATTCAGACGCGCCCATTACAACGGTCACCCATGACAGGGAATTAATCGATAGCCCAACGGGCAATATTTATGAGGCCATTTCAATTATTTCAAAAAGAGCCAATCAAATCAACGGCGATATAAAAAGGGAACTCCTTGAAAAATTGGATGAGTTTGCGACCTACAACGATAGTCTAGAGGAAATTTTTGAGAACAAGGAACAGATAGAGGTGTCCAAATTCTACGAAAGACTGCCCAAACCGCATGCTTTGGCGGTTCAAGAATGGCTGGAAGACAAAATCTACTATAGAAATACCAAGGAAGAGCAAACACCTGAGGAATAGACCTCGGGTATAACCCCGGAATTCCCGTAATTCCATTTCCGAAATTAAATAATTATGGCTGTTTTGAGCGGTAAAAATATCTTGCTTGGTGTTACTGGCGGGATTGCCGCTTACAAAGCGGCTTTTTTGGTAAGACTCCTTGTTAAAAAAGGTGCTGACGTTAAAGTGGTGATGACCCCTTCCGCCAAGGAATTTGTCACGCCTCTTACCCTCTCAACCTTGTCCAAAAACGAAGTTTTTTCCTCCTTCACAAAAACCGAATCCGGGGATGAGACAACGGGAAACCCACAATGGAACAACCATGTGGAGCTGGCACTTTGGGCGGATTTGATGCTTATTGCCCCCGCTACCGCCAATACGATGTCCAAGATGGCAAACGGTACTGCTGATAATTTGTTGCTGGCCGTTTATTTTTCCGCAAAATGTCCTGTATATTATGCCCCCGCCATGGATCTGGACATGTACCAACACCCCACAGTGGAAGAGATTTTTAGAAAATTGGATAGTTTCGGCAACCTTCAGATCCCTGCCGCTTATGGTGAATTGGCCAGCGGTTTGGTCGGCCAGGGACGAATGGCAGAGCCCGAGGACATTGTTTCATTTTTGGAAGATGACCTTTTAAAAAACCTTCCCCTTCAAGGAAAAAGAGTCCTGATAACTGCCGGCCCCACTTTTGAGGCTATCGATCCGGTGCGATTTATCGGAAACCATTCCAGTGGCAAAATGGGATATGCCCTTGCAGAGGTGGCGGCCAAACTTGGAGCAGAGGTAATCCTTGTATCCGGACCGGTAAATATTAAAATCGAAAATAAGGGCATAAAAGTAATTCGAGTCACTTCTGCACAGGAAATGTATGAAGCATGCCATCTATATTTCCACAATTGTGAAATCGCAATCTTAAGTGCTGCCGTGGCCGATTATCGTCCGGCTGATGTATCTTCGGAAAAAATAAAAAAGAAAGATGCGGATTTATTGCTTCGCTTGACCAAAACGAAGGATATCCTAAAATCCCTTGGCGAGATAAAGGAGAAACAATATTTGGTCGGATTTGCCCTGGAAACAGAGAATGAGGAAGAAAATGCAAAATTGAAACTCAAAAAAAAGAATTTAGATTTAATTGTTTTAAATTCGCTTCGGGACAAAGGTGCCGGGTTCAAATCGGACACCAATAAGGTTACCTTGATCACCAAGGACAATAAAGTCCTTCCTTTTTCTGTTAAGGACAAGACTGATGTGGCAAGGGATATTTTCCAATTTATTATAGACGAAACACATGCGTAGAATTTTTCTTATCTTGATATTTATCGCGGCAACAAACCTCACCCAGTCGCAGGAATTAAATTGTACGGTCGCCATTGACGCCATGCAGACTGGCCAACCGAACCTACAGCTGTTCCGAACCTTGGAAACCCAAATAAGGGAATTTGTGAACAACACAAAGTGGACCGATAAAACGTATAAGAATCAGGAACGGATAGATTGCAATATGACCTTTGTGATCACCAATTTGGATGGGGAAAATTTTAGCGCAACCCTTCAGATTCAATCTTCCCGACCCATTTTTGATTCCACTTACGACAGTCCGGTCTATAATTATTTCGACAGACAGGTGGATTTTCGGTATAAGGAATTTGAGCCTTTTAACTTCAACATAAATTCCTTTGAATCCAATTTGGTTTCGGTTATTGCTTTCCACGTCTATACCATGATTGGCCTGGATGCTGATACCTACATCCCCAATGGGGGCGAACCTTATTTCCAGATTGCCAAGCAAATTACGAATACTGCTGCCGGTGGCAATTATACAGGCTGGCAGGCAAAAGACGGAAATCAGTCGCGCTACCAATATAACGATGCTCTGTTATCTTCGGTATATAGGGAATTTCATGAGGCACTGTACCAATACCATCGAAATGGTCTGGATCTAATGTCCTCAAAACAAAGGGATGCCAAGGAAAATATAAGCGGGGCTATTGCACATTTAAAGGGAATTAACGATAGGAGGCCCAATTCCTTTTTGTTGCGTACTTTTTTTGATGCAAAAAGTGATGAGATCCAGGCCATTTTTAGCGGGGGTCCTCAGGTGGAAATTGTTCAATTGGTTGAAAATCTAAACCGGATGGCGCCCACAAAAAGAAGTAATTGGGAGGAAATAAAGTTTTAAATTTACACTCCAAACCCGTTTTATCCGGATCAATGGTTTGCACCGTATTTTCGAATAAACATTCCGCTTGAAATTCAAAGTTTAACCCCAAACCTCTAGTAGTGATAACGACTCTCGCCATAAAGAACTATGCGCTCATAGAGGATATCCGCGTGGAATTAAATGAAGGATTAACGGTCATTACTGGCGAGACAGGTGCGGGAAAATCAATTATATTGGGCGCTCTTGCGCTGTTGTTGGGTAAACGTGCCGATAGTAGCAGTGTAAAGGACCCATCAAAAAAATGTGTGGTAGAAGGCCATTTTTCAATAATAAATTATGGTCTGCGATCGGTTTTTGAGGAAAATGATCTCGACTATGATAACGACACAATTATTCGCCGCGAAATTCTTCCCAATGGTAAATCCCGTGCATTCGTAAACGATACCCCTGTCTCTCTTTCCCAACTTCAATCCGTGGCCCCATTGTTGGTCGATGTGCACAGTCAGCACGAAACCCTTGAAATCGTTTCCGAAGATTTTCAACTGGAAGTTATAGATGCTCTAGCGGGCAATGCAAAAATTTTGAAAACTTATCAGGACCAGTTGGCCGATTTTAAACGAAATGAAGCAGCTTTAATAGCCCTAAAATCCCAAAAGGATTCTGACATAAAAGAGTTGGAGTACCATACTTTTCTTTATAACGAATTGAAACAAGCCAATCTTCAAGGCCTGGA
>CAYXDM010000005.1:24527-32928 GCA_964463595.1 uncultured Aequorivita sp.
GCCGAGAGGGTGGCCTCCGATCCGCAAAGACTTTTGGAAATTGACGAAAGGCTTCAGCAGTTATATGGATTGCAGCAAAAACATGGGCTGGGATCTGTAGATGCGCTTTTGGACCTTCAAGCTTCTCTGGAGGAAAAAGTCAACAAAACATTGGGATTGGATGGGGAAATAGCAAACCTGGAAAAATCAGCAAAACTGTTTTCCGATGCACTCCAAAATTCGGCTAACGCTATAAGTAAGGAAAGGACAAATGCAGTTCCAAGGTTGAAGGAGCATTTGGAAGGTGTTTTGACACAGTTGGGATTGCCCAATGCACAGTTCCAATTTATTTTAAAACGATCTGCCGATTTCAGGAAAAATGGCACGGATATTTTGGAGTTGCTTTTTACCGCCAATAAAGGAATGGCTGCGGGTCCGTTGAAAAAGGTTGCGTCTGGAGGAGAGATGAGTAGAATAATGCTCGCCATAAAATCTATATTGGCCCAATATAAAAAGTTGCCCACCATTATTTTTGACGAAATAGATTCCGGTGTTTCGGGAGAAATAGCAAATAAGATGGCCGCCATAATGTTGGAAATGGGAAAAAATATGCAGGTCCTGGCTATTACACATTTACCACAGATCGCCGCCCGTGGGAAACATCATTTAAATGTATATAAACAGGACAAGGATCAAAGTACCGTAACGCATTTGAAGACATTGGAGGGGGAGGAACGGGTATTGGAAATTGCCCAAATGTTGGGGGGAAAGAATATTTCGGAGGCAGCTATCGCAAATGCAAAAGAATTATTGAATTAAATGTATCTTTACTTTTCTTATTTTTTGAATTTATTTCGAACGTCGAATAACATTTAATCCTAACAATATAAGTATGTCAAATAACCTATTAAATGGAAAGCGAGGAATCATTTTTGGTGCCTTGGACGAAAATTCCATCGCTTGGAAAACCGCTGAAAGAGTCCACGAGGAAGGTGGAAAGTTTGTTCTGACAAATGCGCCCGTAGCCATGCGAATGGGGCAGATACAAGAACTGGCCGACAAGACGGGTTCTGAAATAATTCCTGCCGATGCCACCAATTTGGGAGATCTTGATAATCTTGTAGAACAAGCCGTCAGCAAATTGGGGGGCAAATTGGATTTCGTGCTCCATTCCATAGGAATGTCCGTCAATGTTCGAAAGGGAAATCATTATACCGATCAAAACTACGATTTCACCCATAAGGGATGGGATATATCCGCGGGGTCTTTCCATAAAACGATGCAGGTACTCTATAGAAAAGATGCCATGAATGAATGGGGAAGTATTATAGCCCTAACCTATATGGCCGCCCAAAGGGTTTTTCCGGATTATAATGATATGGCAGACAACAAGGCGTATTTGGAGAGTATTGCAAGAAGTTTTGGGTATTTTTTCGGACGGGACAAAAAGGTGCGTGTAAACACAATTTCCCAATCCCCAACCCCCACCACCGCAGGCCAGGGCGTAAAAGGCTTTGAGGATTTTATCGCCTATGCCGATAAAATGTCGCCCCTTGGAAATGCCACTGCCTTGGATTGCGCAAATTATACGGTTGCCATGTTCAGCGATCTTACAAAAATGGTTACCCTGCAAAACCTTTATAATGACGGCGGGTTTTCAAATATGGGAGTGAGCATGGATGTTATGGAGGCTTTTGTTAAAGGAATGGAACAAAGTTGATCTGGATATATAACAAAATATCGGTGTACTGAAATTCCTAAGGTTTACAGAATCCTGAAAGTTTCTATTGCCACGAATTCACGAATAATTCTTACATATATATTTTTTTATTCGTGAATTCGCCGCAACTTATACCATAAAAAAGACCGTTCCTTTAATCTACTGGAACGGTCTTTTCATTATAGCATGCTAAACAAATTAGACCTGTAGCACTCCCATATTGAATTTTTTTTCGATGGGGGCGTGGTTGGCCGCTTCAATACCCATGGAAATCCACTTTCTGGTATCTACCGGATCGATTATTGCATCGGTCCAGATCCGGGCCGCTGCGTAATAGGGTGAGATTTGTTTGTCGTATCTGGCCTTGATTTTATCATACAGTTCCTTTTCTTCCTCATCGGAAATTTGCTTCCCCTGTTTTTTTAAAGATGCCGTTTCAATCTGAAGCAGGACCTTGGCCGCACTATTGCCGCCCATTACGGCCAATTCCGCACTTGGCCAGGCCACGATCAGCCTGGGGTCGTACGCCTTTCCGCACATCGCATAATTTCCTGCCCCGTAGCTGTTGCCGATTACTACCGTAAATTTTGGAACTACGCTATTGCTCACCGCATTTACCATTTTGGCACCATCTTTAATTATTCCGCCATGTTCACTTTTGCTGCCCACCATAAATCCCGTAACGTCCTGCAGGAACACTAAGGGGATTTTCTTTTGGTTACAATTAGCGATAAACCGCGTAGCTTTATCGGCGCTGTCGCTGTAGATAACCCCCCCAAATTGCATTTCGCCTTTTTTTGTCTTGACCAAGGTCCGCTGATTGGCAACGATCCCAACTGCCCAGCCCTCTATCCGCGCATATCCTGTAAGAATTGTCTGCCCATATCCTTCCTTGTATTCCTCAAAATCGCTATCGTCCACCAAGCGCTCTATGATCTCGCGCATATCGTATTGCTCCGTTCGCGATTGGGGAATTATTCCGTAAATGTCATTGGGATCTTTTTGTGGCTTTATTGCTTTTTCCCTGTTAAATCCAGCCTTCTCAAATTCCCCTATTTTCGAAACAATATTTTTTATGGTGTTCAGGGCACTTTCGTCGTTCTTGGATTTGTAATCTGTAACCCCACTGATCTCACAATGTGTGGTTGCCCCTCCTAGTGTCTCGTTGTCTATACTTTCACCTATTGCTGCCTTGACCAAATAACTCCCAGCAAGAAAAATACTGCCGGTCTTGTCCACTATAAGAGCTTCATCACTCATAATGGGAAGATATGCGCCACCGGCAACACAACTGCCCATAACTGCAGCAATTTGGGTAATGCCGCTGCTGCTCATCACAGCATTGTTTCTGAATATTCTTCCGAAATGTTCCTTATCGGGAAAAATCTCATCCTGCATCGGAAGATAAACACCCGCACTGTCCACTAAATATATAATAGGCAACCGATTTTCAATGGAAATTTCCTGGGCCCGTAAGTTCTTTTTAGCCGTAATCGGAAACCATGCGCCAGCCTTTACCGTGGCATCATTGGCAACCACAATGCACTGCCTTCCTTTTACATATCCAATTTTTACTACTACACCCCCGCTCGGAGCTCCGCCGTGCTCCTCATACATTTCATATCCCGCAAAGGCGCCAATTTCAATTTTGGGCTTATCGGCATCCAATAAAAAAGCAATACGCTCCCTCGCCGTCATTTTTCCTTGCTTGTGCTGTTTTTCTATCCGATCCTTTCCGCCACCTAGTTTTACTTTTGCCAGGTTATTTTTTAGTTTGGAAACCAACAATTTATTGTGATCCTCGTTTTTATTGAATTTTAAGTCCATTGATATGCTTTATTTTGGCTAAAATACAAAATGCAAAGAATCCAAATCCATAAACTTCGTCAAAAAGCCCTTTAATTAAAAATGGATAATCCAGGGCGGTTTACATTTCAATCTATGGAAAATTACACGAGGTTCCTAATTTTAAATTCAATTCTTATTTCTTGTGAACTATGACATTTTAGTAACAAGAATCTACCATTTATTGCCGATATTTGCTTTTGTCCCTAAATTTGCGGCAAAAAAAAATTCAAAGAAAAAAATACTATGGGAATGAACAAGAATACCGTACTCGCTTGGGCAACTTTTATAATGATCGTGGTTGGCTGTGCCCTTATTTTATTGGGTGCGTTCCGATATGACGATGTGGCTGGATGGGGTTTTGCTTCTGTGGGAATTGGCTTTTTTGCTATTGCTTGGGTTTTTAATGCACTGAAGGGAAGAGTGTGAAATGCACTCCATGGTACCGATAGTTTAATTTCAATTGAATTATATGTGTGAAGAAAGGATAATACACGAACGCCTTGCAATACACCTGAAAGGGGGCGAAGCCTTTATGCCCCTAACGGAAATGTTGGAATTAATCTCTTTTGAAGATATCAACACCCGTCCCTCAAATTTACCTTATTCCTTTTATGAACTTTTCTTTCATATAGCCTTTGCCCAAAAGGATATTGTGAAATTTACCTGCTCCAATGATTATACAGCTCCCAAATGGCCGGAATATTATTGGCCAAGAGAAAAAATGTGCAGGTCCAAGGAAGATTGGGAAAGTTTAAAGGCTGAATATATAACAGATCGGGACCGACTTGTCAATTTTCTTTTGGAAGAAAATAATAAATTGAGCGGAGCCGTCAAAAATGGAAAGGACCACCAGACCCTTTTAAGAGAAGTATTGCTGGTCATTGAGCATTCAGCCTACCATACGGGGCAATTGATGATCATTTTAAGGCTGTTGAATTTACACTGAGGCTATCAATCAGGGGAAAGATTAATATGATTTATGTTGATTTTTAGTTTCAAACGCTTTCACATGATAGACATCGATAAACAGTAAAACATTAATATCAAACAAACACAATAATGAGCGACGACAAAAAGGTGATCTTTTCAATGTCCGGGGTAACAAAAACCTATCAAAGTGCCCAGACACCAGTACTAAAGAATATATACCTAAGCTTTTTCTACGGAGCCAAGATCGGTATTTTGGGACTTAACGGAAGCGGTAAGTCCACTTTGTTGAGAATAATCGCCGGAGAAGACAAAAACTACCAGGGAGATGTGGTATTTGCCCCTGGGTATACTGTGGGTTATCTGGAACAGGAACCAAAATTGGACGAATCCAAAACAGTTTTGGAGATTGTTAAGGAAGGTCTGCAGGAAATGGTAGATATCCTTGATGAATACAACAAGATCAACGATATGTTCGGATTGCCGGAAGTTTATGAAAACCCTGCCAAGATGGACGAGTTGATGGAGAAACAGGCAAAACTGCAGGATAAGATAGACGCCACAAATGCCTGGGAACTGGACACCAAATTGGAAATAGCCATGGATGCCCTGCGAACGCCCGATCCGGATAAATTGATCGGGGTACTTTCAGGAGGAGAGAGACGGCGGGTGGCTCTGTGTAGGTTGTTGTTGAAAGAACCGGATATCCTCCTTTTGGATGAGCCTACCAACCATTTGGATGCCGAAAGTGTACACTGGCTGGAACATTATCTCTCCCAATATAAAGGAACCGTTATAGCCGTTACCCACGACCGTTATTTTCTGGACAACGTGGCCGGATGGATCCTGGAATTGGATAGGGGGGAGGGAATACCTTGGAAAGGAAATTACTCTTCCTGGCTGGACCAAAAATCCAAACGGTTGGCTCTTGAACAAAAACAGGCTGGAAAGCGTCAGAAATCCTTGGAGCGGGAACTGGATTGGGTAAGACAGGGCGCAAAAGGCCGACAGACGAAGCAAAAAGCGCGACTCCAGAATTACGATAAGCTACTGAGCCAGGATCAGAAGCAATTGGACGAAAGGCTCGAAATTTATATTCCAAATGGCCCGCGGTTGGGAACCAACGTTATCGAGGCAAAGGGTGTCGCCAAGGCCTATGGTGACAAAATTCTGTACGACGACCTAAACTTTAAACTGCCACAGGCTGGAATTGTTGGGATAATCGGTCCCAATGGTGCAGGTAAAACAACTATCTTTAAAATGATTATGGGGGAGGAGACCCCCGATAGAGGAAGTTTTGAAGTAGGCGATACGGCCAAAATAGCCTATGTGGACCAGGCCCATAGCAATATTGATGTCAATAAAACCATTTGGGAAAACTTCAGCGATAGCCAGGAATTGATTATGATGGGCGGGCGACAGGTAAATTCCAGGGCCTATTTGAGCCGTTTTAATTTCAGTGGCAGTGAACAGAACAAAAAAGTGTCCATGCTCTCTGGCGGTGAGAGAAACCGATTGCATCTGGCGATGACCTTAAAGGAAGAAGGAAACGTCCTGCTCCTTGATGAACCGACGAACGATTTGGACGTGAACACCCTGCGCGCCCTGGAGGAAGGTCTTGAGAATTTTGCAGGCTGTGCGGTGGTTATTAGCCACGACCGCTGGTTCTTGGACCGTATTTGTACCCATATTCTCGCCTTTGAAGGGAATAGTGAAGTATATTTCTTTGAAGGAGGCTTCAGCGAATATGAAGAAAACAAGAAAAAACGATTGGGCGGGGATCTTATGCCAAAAAGAATAAAGTACAAAAAACTAATTCGATAAACTTATGTTGAGAAATGTCGTCATCCTAACAGCGATTTTCGCGCTTGCCTCCTGCGGCTCTAGTAGAAAGGGAGTTGATGCTTCCAGGGAATCCAAGAGAATAGTTTTGGGCAATGAATCTTATGCCTATAATAGTCTTGGAAATGGGGTGGCTTCCATTTCCTTGAAATTCTATGACAACAACACCTTTAAGTTTGACTTTAAAAGTATCCCCCAACCTGGAACTGACGAAAAGGAAGTGAAAATCTCGGAAAAAGGTACCTATATTTCAGATGGAAGTTGGAAAACCCTGAACTTCAAGGATCCAAAATTCTCCCTGGCAGCAATATTTGACACGGATTATGCCGCAGGTACGGATTTTAAGGTTCTTGACGATGAAAACGTAAAGATAAATACTTCCAAAAATACTCTTTCAATATGGGGCGTGGTTTGTGAGAAGAATAAGTAACCGGCTTAATCAGGACCTTAATCAATATCGAGCAATATTGATCAATGGATTTCAAATGCATTTACCTCCACCAGATAATTAATTTACGGTGGATTTTTTTAGATATAAATATTGAATATTCACTTTACCCAAGAGCATACAATACCCTCTGTATCTGGCAATGAGCTATTTTTCATATTGATTATAAGTACGCCGTCCCGTACTTGAGATATCGACAATCATCTTTTCCGGTAATATCTAGCAATTATTTCATCAGAGGCCTTGATGGTTCTTTTAGCCCACTCCAGTTCAATCTGTGGAATCTCCTCTTCATTTAGTTGCCATCCCACATTACTTTGTTTTAACCGAGAGACTACATCCTGAAGGATTATGGCCGCAGAGACCGATATATTCAAACTTTCGGTAAACCCGTACATAGGTATTTTAAGAAAGCCATCTGCCGCAGTCATCACCTTTTCACTTAGGCCCTCACTTTCCTTCCCGAAAAAGAAGGCACTTTTTTGTGAAACATCAAATTCGTGGAGCAGGGTAGAATTGTCGTGGGGGGTAGTGGCAATAATTTGATATCCGGAATTTTTAAGAGTATTTATACAATTCGAAATTGAGTTGTATCTGTGCAAGGACACCCACTTCTGAGCGCCCATGGCAATTTCCTTGTCAATTCTCTTGCCTACCTTTTCTTCCACAACATGTAGATCCTGGATACCAAACACATCGCAGGTACGGATAACGGCACTGGTGTTGTGCAACTGGTAAACATCTTCTGTAACGACGGTAAAATGCCGCGTACGTTCTGCCAACACCTGTTTAAAACGGTCCTTTCTTTCCTGGGTCAGGTAGCTTTCCAGATATGTCAATAAATCTAAATCCAAGTTTAAGAAATTGATACGGAATTGGGTATTTCGATTTTTTATGATATTTTGCTAAGATAATGGAATTGCCTTTTTTAAAAAAGGCATCTGCAATTTGAATGACCATGAAAATAGCGGTATTAACGGGTGCCGGGATAAGTGCCGAAAGTGGGATCAAGACTTTTAGGGACAGCGACGGGCTGTGGGAAGGATATGATGTTATGGAAGTGGCTTCCCCGGAAGGATTCGCACGGAATCCAGCGGCGGTTTTGGAGTTCTATAACCAAAGAAGAAGGCAGCTTTTATCGGTAAAACCCAATGCGGCCCATATTTCCCTGGCGGAGCTGGAAAAAAACCATGAGGTAACCATTATTACCCAAAATGTGGACAATCTCCACGAACAGGCCGGGAGTACAAACGTAATCCATCTGCACGGGGAGTTATTGAAAGCAAGATGCACCGGGGATGAAAATCTGATCGTGGAATGGACTGGGGATTTAAATCTGGGGGATCTTTCCAAAAACAATAGGCAACTTCGTCCACACATCGTGTGGTTTGGCGAAATGGTGCCCATGTTGGAAGTAGCCGCGGAAATCGTTGAAAATGCAGATGCCGTACTGATTGTTGGCACTTCCATGCAGGTCTATCCGGCAGCCGGCCTGGTCCAATTTGCAAAAGAGGGGACGCCCATCTATTTTGTGGATCCACGACCTTCGATTTCTAAAACAGGAAAGGTTACAATTTTTGCGGAGAATGCCTCCACCGGAATTCCGAAGGTCGTGGATCTTTTGATGGAAAGAAGTT
>CAYXDM010000006.1:0-29629 GCA_964463595.1 uncultured Aequorivita sp.
CTCATGGAATCTGCCCGCGTTGCGCTCCCTTTAGAAGGGGAAATAGTTTTTATTAAATATTCTTAGTCTCCGCCCTAGGGCTGATGCACAGAGGACCCAATCCATAAAGTTTTAGGAATGGTGTCGAAAACGGTTGGGAGGGAATTGGACACAATTATAATTTCCCCTACCCTTCTCCTATTGGGACCATGTACACGGGGATTTTGGTCCTCTCCAGGACGCTTGAAGCTACCGTTCCGAGAAACAATTTTTCCAACGTTCCATGGCTGTGTGTTCCCATCACTATTAAATCGGCATTCCACTCCTCCGCATACTCAAGCACTTTTTTTGAGGTATCGCCTTCGGTAAGGTGGATGGAAATATTATCATCACCTAAGTGGGCCTTGGTTTTTTCAAGATAATCCTGGGCCACCTTTACAAATTCATTTTGGATATCATAATCCACGGGGAAGGGATATCCTTCATAGCCCATAAAAGGTTCGTATTGCATCCCGTAGTAGCGCACTTCGGCCAGCACGTGTAGCAAGCAAACTTCGGCTCTCATCAATTGGGCCATCTCAAAACCCTTTTCCACTACCTTTTCGGAATTGGGATTATAGTCCAGGGCAATCAGTACTTTTTTCATAAGCATTCGGATAAGATAGGTTGTATTTTCAGCTTAAAGATAGAAATTCCATTTCACATAGAAGTTTCCGATGTCTAGAATCCCTTATCCCATAATCCGACAAAAAAAATCGAAGCTTAAGGTTTTACGACGATTGCCGTAGCCTTATTGCCGGTTAGAAGGTTCCATTCATAAGTGGCCAGAATATTCCCCGTGTCGTCCATAATCATCAATTGGGCAGTATTGGGTCCCGAGGAACCTTGATTCAGGGCCTGAAAGTCTATTTTGTTGAAACCGTCCTGCAGGGTAAGATTAAATCCGCGATAACTACCGTCCAGCATTACATTGGCGATGTGGATTTCGTTATTAACGAATATCCGGACCCTATCGCCATCAACATATTGGTGATCGCGATATTGAACGGTCACAAACTTGGAATTGGTTTTGACATCGCCCAGATACATGTCCTTGCCAAACTCAGGTCTGGCCTCCTTGTCCTCGGTAAAATATTTTGGCGCCTTGTTTGTGCCCGAATATTCCATCAGGCCATCACCTTTTTGCATATCGAAACGCCTTTCCTCTTCCATTCCCAGATCAGAATCGATTGGGGTATTGGGATTTCTGGTATTGGAGAGCGACGGTGCCGTAACCGGAATATCAAATCCGGTGGAGGTGGAAGAATTGCGATCAGAAGCATCGAAACGGACGGAATTGTTCGGCAATTCGATTTGGGAATGCACCATGCCGGTGAAAAAAAGAAATAAAAATAAAAAGGATTTCAGCATAATAAACTTTCCAAAATGAATGCAATAATTGAACCAAAAACGAAGTTAAGGACACTGCCTATCTCCTAAAAATTCACTACTTTTGCACCTGTTTATCTTTCCTCTTTTTGTTGTACCAAATAATGGCAAAAATCAGAATTACCACCGGAAGTACTATAAAAATTACAATATTGGCCGGCTGTGAAAAATCTACCGGCGGATTATTTTGAGGGTTCGGGACATCTGTGGGGATCTGGGAGTATAAATTCAATCCAAAAAGACTGAAAAGAGAGACAAAAATATTTTTTAGAATCTTCATTTATTTTTTTTACGAATATAATTAAAAAGAAGTGGAATTCAAATTTTAACAGATTGTGTTAACAATTTGGAAATGATGGGATAATGTATTATTATGCCCTGTTTTTCAAATTAAAACCCTTTTTAAACTATGAGACAACTTAAAATCACTAAGCAGGTTACCAACCGTGAGACCAAATCCTTAAACAGCTATTTGCAGGATGTCAGTAAAATTGATCTGATTACTGCTGAGGAGGAGGTGGAATTGGCCCAGCGAATTAGAGAAGGCGATCAAGCTGCCTTGGATAAGCTGAGCCGTGCAAACCTGAGATTCGTGATTTCGGTGGCAAAACAGTACCAAAATCAGGGGCTGAGCCTTCCAGACCTGATCAACGAAGGCAATGTAGGATTGGTAAAGGCCGCCAAGCGTTTTGATGAAACCCGAGGTTTTAAATTTATTTCCTACGCTGTATGGTGGATTCGACAGGCCATTCTTCAGGCTATTGCAGAGCAGTCCCGTGTGGTGCGCTTGCCGTTGAACAAAATTGGAGATATCAACAAAATAAAGAAGGCATCGATCCATTTGGAGCAAAAATTTGAAAGAATTCCTACCGCGGCCGAAATAGCAAAAGAACTGGATTTCAGCGAGGCCAAGGTGAAGAGTTCCCTGAAAAATGCCACCCGTAGCCTTTCGATGGATGCGCCCTTCCAAGAAGGTGAAAACGATAACAACCTCTATGATGTTTTAAGTTCAGGAGAAAGCCCAAATCCAGATAGAAACCTGATGCATGAATCGCTCCGGATCGAAATCGACCGGGCCCTGGATACCTTGGCCCCGCGTGAAGCCGATGTGGTAAAACTGAATTTCGGTCTTTGCGGCCAGCCTCCTATGACCCTCCAGGAAATTGGGGATACCTTTGATCTAAGCCGCGAACGCGTTCGCCAGATTCGGGAAAAAGCGATCCGCAGGCTGCGACAGACCTCAAAAAGCCATATCCTTAAAAAGTATTTGGGCTAGATATTCCACACCAAGGGTATGGGGACATCCGTTAACTTTGGGAAATTCTTAAGGAACGGGCATTATTTCCATAGTTATCTTTAGCCAGGTTAACCTTGCTAAATGACTTTTGAAATAATACCCGTTTTTTGATTCCCAACCCTATAGAATTACTCAAATATTGGTTCTGCGGGTCTGGATCGGGATTTTTCTCTAAAAAACCAAAGCCAACCTTAAATGGAAACCTTATGAAAAAATTAATGAGAATCCTGCTCGCCGGATGGGGAGCCAAAAAAATCGGTGGTGGCTCCTGTGGGTGCATAGGCACTATTGTTGTGTTTCTAATCCTCTATTGGCTGTTAGGATTTGTTTTTGACGTTTTCTAAGCGGGGATATCATGGGGTTTTGAAGATATGTGGCCTAATGGGATTTCCTTTGGCCAAGTGTCTATGACTAACAAGCTGGGGCTTCCCACAAAGGTTTGATGGGCCTAAACCTTATGACAGTATTGAATTTTGTGTCCTCAATTGATGCTCGGGGTCGAATTTTCCAAAAATTTCTTTCAGGAATCCCGGGCCTATAGCCGCTCGAATTACTTATACCTAAAGGGCTCCATCCTCATTTAACAAAACAATAGTATCCATTAACTAATTATTGGTAGGGCTTGACTCTAAATTTGTGGGCAAACCTTTTAAAAACTATTGTTATGAAAAAAGTATTTGTTCTGGGTTTTGTGGCCGCATCATTGATTGCCACTTCCTGCGTTTCAAAAAAGAAGTATGTTGAACTTGAAAGTCAATACAATGATACACGCTCAACCCTGGTAAAAACCCAGCTTGAAAAAGAAGAGATCGAAGCGAAATACGCAAAGATCGAGGACCGGGTAGCCGGCTATAATGCAAAGATCCAATCACTTTCAGATTCCAACAACAGCCGACTACAGCACATTGACGGGGTTGTTATTTCCGAAAACGATAAGGAAAAGATGAGAAAGGCCTTGGCCAACGTAGATCCGGAGGAACTGGCACAGGCCAAAACACTTCAGGACTCCATGAACCTGATCATATCCCATAACCTTAAAAAGAACCTGGACAGCAGTCTTATCGCGCCAGGTGAGGAAGATGATATCGATATCAAAATCGATGAAACCGTTGTCATGATCACAATCTCGGACAAGTTGTTGTTTAGCTCCGGAAGTGCAAGGGTAAATCCGAAAGCAAATAACCTTCTGAAGAGGTTGGCCAACGTAATCAATACGGAACCTGCCCTTGAAGTTATGGTTGAAGGACATACGGACAGCCAGACCGTAAAACCAGGATCCTACATAAAGGACAACTGGGAACTCAGTGTACAACGGTCCACTGCGGTGATCAGAAAGTTACAGGACGATTTTGGTGTAGATCCGGCCAAGCTTATCGCGGCGGGAAGAAGCAGTTTCCATCCCCTCACCGAAAATGACACTGCCGAAGGAAGAGCGACCAACAGAAGGACCCGTATCGTGATCCTTCCCAATCTGGATAAGTTTTTGGCAATGCTTTCTGCCAACTAACAGTAGAATTTTCAACAATTGAAAGCGATCCATTATGGGTCGCTTTTTTTGTGCTGATTTTTTTCTCAAGATCAAAAAAAATTTCGCCTTGATTTATTTTAAGATATTACAAATTCCCAAATTTGCGTATCTTTCATAAATAATCCCATAAATGGAAAATAAAATGGTATCGGATTTTTGCGAGCTCTATCTATATGATACATATGCCGTGCTACGTGTTTTTGAAAACGAACACTTGGATCTGGAAAAAAACGATTGGATCCGCTCCAAGTACAAGGAACATTTTGGAAACAAGGAATTTGTAGTGGTTGCCGATAGAAGGTTCCACCATACCATCGATCTAAAAATTTACAAGGATGGAAAAATGAAAAACAAAAAAGGCCTCGCCATCGTTTCCACTATGGAGGAGGAAAGGGAAAGAGCTCTGGTGGAACAAAAACTCTTTCCCCACAGTTTTGCATTCTTCAATAGTCTGGAAGACGCCATTTCTTGGGCAAGACATTTTTTTTAGATTCCTGCTACTTGGTTGGAGGCGTGGTTGGGCGAACTTCTATTTTACTGGGCAGTGTTCTCGGATGCATCCTCAATAGATCCACCACCAACCTTCCGATATCCTCCTTTTGGATCTTCCACGAATCCCCTTCATCAGGCTCATTTCCGTTAAAATGGGTCGACACCGAACCTGGCATAATTGTACTAACCTTAACTCCGTAGTTTCGCAAGTCGAGCATCGCAGCCTGGGTAAATCCTGTAAGTCCGAATTTGCTCGCATTGTAGGCACTTCCCCCCTTAAAGAAATTGGTGCCGGCCAAACTGGAGATAGTAATAAAATAACCCTTATTTTTTTTCAATTGATCCACACAGGCCCTAAGGGTATAAAACGGTCCGGATAGGTTGGTGTCCAAAGTATCTTTCCACTGTTCAATCGGTATTTCATCTACGGCACCAAAATACCCGAGTCCGGCATTTGCGATAGCGATATCGAGTTTTCCAAATTCGGAAATAATTCTTTCCACCGCCTCCTGCTGATTTTCAAATGACCTCACATCAGCTTGCAGGCCTATCGCCCTGGCACCGTTCCCACTTCCTGAATTTAAGTCGGCGGCGGCCATTTCGGCAGTGGCGAGAGTCCTTCCCGTAATGCCCACATGTATTCCGTGCTGCATTAAGGCTTCCGCAATTCCATAACCAATTCCCTTGGTACCGCCGGTTATCAGTGCGACTTTTGTTTCCAATACTTTCATAATTTTTCGTTTTGACCAAAGTTAGCCATTGTGGGTTTCAATATTATTAAATTCGGCCTAAATTTAGCGGATGAAATATCTATCCCTTCTGATCATTGCCCTGTTGTCCATTACTCTCCCGGGAAAAAAACGACAACCGCCGTTGGTGGATGTTGAAACCCTTTCGTACTCATTTTCGTATGAAATCCGCTATGCCACGCCAAACAATTTTATGGGTGAAATCCTCTACGACTGTGCAAAGTGTCTATTGCGACCCGAAGTAGCGGAGGCCCTTGGGAAGGCGAATGAGTATTTCCTTCAAAAAGGATATCGGATCCGTATTTACGATTGCTACCGGCCATTGGATATCCAGAAAAAAATGTGGGCCAAGGTTCCCAGGGCCACTTATGTCGGCAATCCTTACGGCAGGGGCTCCGTCCACAACCGGGGCGCAGCGGTAGATATTACCCTGGAAACGGTGGAGGGCTGTTATGTGGAAATGGGCAGTGAATATGATCATTTCGGAAGGGCTGCCCATATTGATAATTCTGATTTCCCTGAAGATATCTTGGCAAATAGAAAATTGCTGATAGACGGAATGCGGAAATTCGGATTTGCCACCATCCGCACTGAATGGTGGCATTTCAGCTATAGAAAGAATAGCGGTTCCGAAATCCTGAACACGCCCTTACCGTGTGATCTAAAGGACTAAGTGGAAACAAATAGAACTGACCTTATCATCTAAAACGAGTCGTCACACAGATTATAAAAATCTTAATCCGGTTGTCTTTTCTTTAAAATTCCGGTCGGTTAATCTTCAAAGCCAAAAGTTTTTCATAAGTTTAACGTCCCGAAAAAAATTTTTAATACCATCTTTTGCCTTTTATGAAATCCAATATTTTACCAGTTTGTCTTTTATTCATTTCATTTCTAGTACTCTACTCGTGTAAAAGTGATGACGGTTCGGACTATATTCCATTAAATATAAAAGCCAATCCTGATATGGGAGAGGTTTTTCAAAATTCGACCTTGGAAATCCCCATTTTTGATAACGATATCAATGTGCCCGAAATGGGGACCGTCGTTCTCACGGCCCCACAGAGCGGCACGGCGGTTATAAATGACAACGGCACGCCGGACAATCTCTTGGACGACACTGTAAAATATACTCCCAATGGCTCGTTCATAGGGGAGGTTAGTTTTGAATACACCGTATGCGACCCGACCGAGCAAAGCTGTGCGACCGCCACCGTCTCAATAAATGTCCTGCCATTTTCTCCGGTAAATTTCGAGATAAGCGAGGTTCCCTATGACAAGCTATCGGACTATAATTTTTATGAAGGCAATTTATCAGACTTATCCCCTGTTTATGGAGTATTGCCTTATGAACCCATTAACTCCTTGTTTGCGGACTACTCCCGCAAAAAACGTTTTGTCTGGATGCCCAATGACGTATCGGCCACCTATGTTTCAGACGGGAACAATTTAAATTTTCCTACGGGAAGTGTCTTGATCAAAACTTTCTATTACGAAAATGTTCTGCCCCACAATTCCCAAAAACTCATTGAGACCCGATTATTGATAAAAAAACCTGAAGGTTGGATTTTCGCAAATTATATTTGGGATGAAGCCCAGGAAGAAGCATTTCTGAATACCACGGGCAATGGCTTTAATGTCCCCATTGAATGGTTGGAAGAAGGGGAAATGAAATCTGTCAATTACCGGATCCCTTCCGAGATGGAATGCTTTATCTGCCATAAGTCCTTTGACGCCATTATTCCGATTGCCCCGAAACCACAAAATTTAAACTCTATTTATGCCTACGCAGATGGGATAGAAAACCAACTTCAAAAATGGGAGGAAATGGGATATCTTTCAGAGGGGATTCCGTCAAATATCAGGACCGTACCGAATTGGAAAGACCTATCCCAAAGTTTGGAAACAAGGGTCCGCTCATATTTTGATATAAATTGTGCGCATTGCCACACTTATGGAGGCCATTGTGGTGCACGTTCGTTGCGATTGTCTTTTATGCAAAGTGAGGAAGATCATAACCTGGGCATTTGTGTGGAGCCCGATCAACAGATCCCCGGATTTGACGGGTCAAAACTTATAATTCCAGGGGATGCCGAAAATTCCATCCTATATTTTAGGGTAGCCACCACCCTGGAGGAATATAGAATGCCGATGATCGGCCGGAGTCTTGTAGATGATGCCTTTGTTCCCGTATTGGAAGAATGGATCAATTCCCTTTCCAATCCTTGTCCTTAACCCACTAAAACCAGAAATATGAAAAAGATTTTTACCTTATTGTTAGTAGCCTCAATCATTGAGGTGGGAAGTGCCCAGGTTTCATTTACCTCGGTCCCTATCCCCACAACCGGATCGGAGAGAGCGGTAGTAGATATGAACGGAGATTTTTTAGACGATCTTGTTTCCGTATCGGCAACCAATATCCAAATCCACTATCAACAAATCGACGGTAGTTTTATAACGGAAAATATCACCACCTCTTATGCAGACAATCTTCCCTCATGGAGTCTTGCCGCGGCGGATTTTGATAGAAATGGCTTTACCGATTTACTTTATGCGGGGGGCAGTGGCGTAACCTTTATGAAGGCAGATGATACAGGGGAAGAGTATGATGAGATGACTTTCCCCGAATATGTATTTTCGCAGCGCTCAAATTTCGTGGATATAAACAACGATGGCCATTTGGACGCTTTTGTATGTCATGATGTGGCTCCCAGTGTTTACTATATCAATAACGGAGATGGCACCTTCACCTTTCACCAGGGTAATATTGGAGATTATCCAACGGGAGGAAATTACGGTTCCGTGTGGATAGATTATGACAATGATGGCGATATGGATCTGTTTATCGCAAAATGCAACGTGAATGGCGAAGTGAATGAACGGAGCGAAAACCAACTCTATCAGAACGATGGCATGGGAAATTTTGTGGAAGTAGGTGAAGCGGCCGGACTAAAAGACAATATGCAGACGTGGTCCTCTGCGTGGGCAGACTTTGACAACGATGGCCATTTGGATGTTTTTATAGGAAGTAGCTCCGGTGCCTTTACCCATAAACTAATGAGAAATAACGGCGATGGTACTTTTTCCGACATTTCGGCAAGCACGGGTATCCACGCATTAACTATGACGGGAATAGAAAATTGCACTTACGATTTCAATAATGATGGGTATGCAGACATTTTATCCAATGGAAATATCCTTTTAAATAACGGGGACCTAACCTTTACCGTAATTCCCAATGCTCTGCCAAACAACAATGGCTCCTTGGGCGATCTGAACAATGATGGATTTATCGATTCATTTAGCGAAGGACATATTTATTACAATGATGCCAATTCAAACCATTACATAACCATCAATACGATAGGGGTGGAAAGTAATATCAATGGCATTGGGGCGCGAGTGGCCGTTACCTCAGATTTGGGAACCCAAATCCGTGAGGTAAGAAGCGGGGAAGGTTTCAAATACATGAGTACCCTGAATACCCATTTTGGCCTGGGCGAGGATTCTACAATTACCCTACTCACCATTACCTGGCCCTCTGGGATTGTGGACACTTTGGAAAACGTGGATGCAAATCAGGTAATAACAATCGTGGAAGGATCTACGGTTCTCGGCTTGAGTGATTATGTGTCGAACAATCTTATTGTTTATCCAAATCCCACCCAGGATTTTTTAAACCTTCGCGACCTGTCCGATTTTATGGATCCAGCATATACAATATATGACATGCAGGGAAAAAAGGTGATGGACTCTAAATTGGAATCAAATTCTATCGACGTTTCAAGATTGGCAAACGGAAATTACATTCTTAATATCTATGATGGCAACATTAAAAAAACACAACGCTTCATAAAAATGTAGGTTTCAAAAAATTACGGATACGACGATTCAAAAAATAAACCGCAACCCTATCCGGATTGCGGTTTATTTCATTTAAGCTTGCTTTAGTGTTGTCTAGCGTTCCGGAAATACCCGGAATCCCTGCTAGATTACTTCACCTCTTCAAAGTCAACATCCTCAACATCGCTGTTTTCGGAACCTCCGCCAGAGCTGCTAGGGTCTTCTCCACCAGCGTCGCCAGTTGGAGCACCTTGCCCCTCTGCCTGGGCTTTGTACATTTCCTCGGAAGCGGTTTTCCATGCTTCATTGATCTTATCCAATGCAGGCTGAATGGTGGCCACATCTTGCGATTGATGGGCTTTTTTCAATTCTTCCAAAGCATCCTCGATGGGTTTCTTTTTATCATCTGATAATTTATCGCCAAATTCCTTCAATTGTTTTTCAGTCTGGAATATCATGGCATCGGCCTCGTTCAACTTGTCCACTTTTTCCTTGGCGGCCTTATCACTTTCCGCATTGGCTTCGGCATCGGCTTTCATCTTTTTGATCTCTTCTTCAGTTAGACCGGAAGAGGCTTCAATTCGGATATCCTGGGTTTTATTTGTGGCCTTGTCGGTGGCACTCACCTTGATGATACCATTGGCATCAATATCAAAAGTTACCTCAATTTGCGGTGTGCCGCGCGGTGCCGGTGGAATTCCGTCCAAATGGAAGCGACCAATGGTTTTATTGTCGTTTGCCATAGGACGTTCTCCTTGCAGCACGTGGATCTCAACACTGGGTTGATTATCGGATGCTGTTGAGAATATCTGGCTTTTCTTGGTCGGGATAGTTGTGTTGGCCTCAATCAGTTTGGTCATTACGCCCCCCATGGTTTCAATACCCAGGGAAAGTGGAGTTACATCCAGGAGCAATACATCCTTAACATCACCTGTCAACACACCACCCTGGATTGCGGCACCAATTGCCACTACCTCATCTGGATTTACTCCCTTGTGTGGTTTCATTCCAAAGAATTTCTCGACCGCTTCCTGAACTGCAGGAATACGGGTAGAACCTCCCACCAGAATAACTTCATCTATATCACTCTTGCTGAGACCAGCAGCCTTCATTGCGGTCTCACAAGGTTTCATGGTCCTTTTTACCAGATCATCGATCAGCTGTTCAAATTTTGCACGGGTCAAGGTTTTTACCAAGTGCTTTGGTCCGGTAGCAGTTGCGGTGATATAAGGAAGGTTGATTTCGGTTTGTGTGGAAGACGAAAGTTCAATCTTGGCCTTTTCAGCGGCTTCCTTCAAACGTTGAAGCGCCATTGGATCATTTTTAAGATTGAAATCCTCTTCTTTCTGAAATTCGTCTGCTAACCAGTTTATGATTTTCTGATCCACATCGTCTCCGCCCAAATGTGTATCACCATCAGTGGCAAGCACTTCAAAAACACCGTCGCCAAGCTCAAGAATACTTACGTCGTGGGTACCTCCACCAAAGTCAAAGACAACGATTTTTTGATCCGTGCCCTTTTTATCCAAACCATAGGCCAACGCTGCAGCCGTGGGTTCGTTGATGATCCTTTCCACTTTTAGCCCGGCAATCTCCCCGGCCTCTTTTGTGGCGTGGCGCTGGCTGTCGTTAAAATAGGCAGGTACGGTAATTACCGCCCGGCTTACGTCTTGGCCTAAATAGTCCTCAGCGGTTTTTTTCATTTTTTGAAGAATCATCGCGCTGAGTTCCTGGGGAGTGTACAAACGGCCGTCTATGTCCACACGGGCCGTGTCGTTGTCTCCCTTCACCACTTTATAAGTAGAATGTTCAACTTCGTCCTTTATTTCGGAAAACTTGTTTCCCATAAATCTTTTGATGGAGCTAATAGTCTTGGTTGGGTTAGTAACTGCCTGACGTTTTGCAGGGTCACCCACCTTAATTTCACCACCTTCCACAAATGCGATTACTGAAGGTGTAGTTCTTTTTCCTTCGGCATTAGGAATTACAATTGGCTCGCTACCTTCCATCACGGCAACGCAAGAGTTGGTCGTTCCTAAGTCGATTCCGATTATTTTACTCATAACTAGTTGTTTATTATTATTTTGATTATATTTTGATTTTAGGCTTATCCATTATCTTCTGGATATTTGTTAAGCACGTTCTCCTTAAGTCAATGATTGTGCCAGCAGCCTGATTCTGACAGGATGGCAGAAAGGGGGTGGATATACTGCTCTGGGATTAAGAGTAAAGAAAAATCCGAAGATTTTATAATTTTATTACCGGCGTCTTTTGGAAATATTCCATAATTTTGGACTATTTCCGAATAATGATTTTAAATTCCCATACCTATTATAGTCTCCGCTACGGCACCCTATCTACTGAAAAACTGCTCAGTTTGTCTCAACAGTTGGGGTATAAAAGTCTGGCACTGACCGATATCAATTCAACTTCCGCTTCTCTGGAGTTTATGCGAAAAGCTCGTGAATATGGAATAAAGCCAATTTTGGGCGTAGATTTCAGAAACGGCGCGCAGCAGCAATTCGTACTGCTGGCAAAAAACAACAATGGATTTCAGAATATAAATGAATATATATCGGAATTCCTCCATCAACGGCCAGAAGGGAAAATGGAAATTCCCGCCAAGGCAAGACCCCTTTCAGATACTTTCATTATTTATCCCTTTGCTTCCTTTGAAGGGGAAACACTTTCGGAAAACGAATTTCTGGGAGTGAAAATCGGGGATCTCAACCGCTTGAAATTTTCTCCGTGGAAAAGCCGCCAGCATAAATTGATAATCCTTCACACCGCATCTTTTCAGAATAAAAAAGGATTCAACACCCACCGATTGCTCCGCGCCATAGACAACAATACGTTGCTCAGCAAATTGCCGATCTCGGAACAGGGCAGTGAAAAAGATGCGTTTATTTCCGAGGAAAAGCTTTTGGGAGCGTACAGGGAATTTCCCACGCTCATTAAAAACACCCAGAAAATATTGGATTCCTGCACGGTGACCTTTGATTTTTCAAAGGAAACGCCCCACAACCAGCACTCCTATACCGCAAATGAAGCCTTGGATTTCCGCTTGCTGAAAAAATTGGCTTATGCCGGAATTCCCTATCGCTACAAACGTCCCGGCGAACGGGTGATGAAACGGATGGAAAAGGAACTTGAAATAATCCGTGAAAAGAGGTTTGTTTCCTATTTCCTTATCAATTGGAAAATTCTGAAATACGCCCGAAGCAAGGGGTATTTTTACGTGGGCCGCGGCAGTGGCGCCAATAGTATTATCGCCTATCTGCTCCGTATAACCGATGTGGATCCGGTAGAACTCGATCTGTATTTTGAACGTTTTATCAATCTTTATCGTAAAAATCCGCCCGATTTCGACATTGATTTTTCTTGGCAGGACCGAGATGATGTTACGGAGTTTATCTTTAGACGGTTTAAAAACACTTCGCTCATCGCAGTTTACAATACCTTTAAATACAAAGCCTCGGTCCGGGAACTGGGAAAGGTCTTCGGTTTGCCAAAAGAAGAGATCGACAGACTTTCTGCCGGGGATTATAATTTTGGGACGCTGGACAAACTGTCGCAATTGGTAGTTATTTATGGGAAATACATTGAAGGTTTTCCCAACTACCTCGGCATCCACGCCGGGGGGATTTTGATTTCCGAAAAACCCATCCACTATTATTCGGCTACCTTTATGCCGCCCAAAGGTTTTGCCACCGCCCAGTTTGATATGGTAATTGCGGAGGATATTGGTTTATATAAATTCGACATTCTCAGCCAGCGCGGTCTTGGCAAAATAAAGGACGGGGTAGAGATAGTGCGCCAAAACCATCCGGATCTGCCTCCTATAGACATTCACGATATCAAGCGTTTTAAAAAGGACGAACGTATAAAAACGCTGTTGCGAAGTGCGGAAGCCATCGGCTGTTTTTATGTGGAATCTCCAGCAATGCGAATGTTGATGCGAAAACTGCAAGTAGATGATTACTTGGGTTTGGTGGCCGCCAGTTCAGTGATCCGTCCTGGGGTGGCGCGAAGCGGAATGATGCGCGAATACATTCTCCGCTATCGTTTTCCTGAAAAGAGAAAGGAGGCCCACCCCGTTTTGTTGGATATTATGCCGGAAACCTTCGGCGTAATGGTGTACCAAGAAGACGTAATAAAAGTGGCGCACCATTTTGGCGGGCTCACCCTCAGCGAAGCAGACATGCTGCGAAGGGGAATGAGCGGGAAATTCCGGTCCCGCGAGGAATTCGACAAAGTGAAGGACCATTTCTTTGAAAACTGCAAGAATGCCGGTAGACCAGAAGATTTCACCGCCGATGTGTGGCGGCAAATAGAAAGTTTTGCCGGCTACGCCTTTGCCAAAGGCCATTCGGCTTCCTATGCCGTGGAAAGCTATCAGAGTCTTTTTCTGAAGGCATACTTTCCGTTGGAATATATGGTGGCCACGCTAAACAACGGCGGTGGATTTTACAGCACTGAATTTTATGTGCACGAAGCACGGATGCGAGGCGGAAATATTTTGGCACCCTGTATTAACCACAGTTTGGCACAAACCGTTATCAACGGCAAGGATATTTTTATCGGATTTGCTTTTCTGCAATCGTTGGAAACCAAACTGATTGATAAAATTGTTGAGGAACGCAACAAAAATGGTGCTTTTGAAAGTATGATGGATTTTATAGAACGCGTTTCCATCGGAATGGAACAAATCACCATTCTCATTAAAATAAATGCCTTCCGATTTACAAAAAGGAACAAACGCGAGCTTTTATGGGAAGCCTATATGAAAATCAACAAAGTGAGTTTTGAGGAAAATGTGTTCACCTTGTTTAAAGCACCCACCGTAAATTATAAGACCCCTTCCCTACCCAACACCGATCTGGAAGACGCCTTTGATGAAATGGAATTATTGGGATTTCCCCTGTGCAATCCTTTCGAGCTGCTTTTGGAACCATCCACCAATCCGCTGCGGGCAGCAACTCTGCCCCAACACATCGGAAAACAGGTTACTGTGGAAGCGTATCTGGTAACCTCAAGGGCCACCCGCACCATTCGAGGAGATACTATGTTTTTCGGGAATTTTGTGGACCGTGATGGCCATTTTGTCGATACCGTCCACTTTCCTTCCGTGGCCCATAACTATCGGTTTAGGGGAAAGGGAATCTATTCCATTACCGGAAAAGTAGTGGAGGAATTTGATTGCATTACCATTGAAGTTTCAAAAATGGAACGGTTGGCAATCATTCAGGATCCCCGATATGCAATGCAGTCCAAAGGATATGCTTAATAAGTCCCTAGGATTCTGCAAGGGGTTTTGGGTTTAGACTCGAGTTGGTTGGGAAAGTCTCCTTATGACCGATATCATTTCACTTCCTCTATTTATCCGTACCTTTATATCTTTTATCATTGATGGATTTATGGTCAACACACAACTCCTCCAGCCCAAAAGCATCGTAGTGATCGGTGCTTCCAACGACACCAGAAAACCCGGCGGCAATATGCTGAAAAATATCCTGTCAGGAGGCTTCAAGGGAAACCTAAGGGTTGTAAATCCAAAGGAGGAAAAAATTCAGGGAATTAGAAGTTATTCCACTGTAGAAGAAATCCCCAAAACAGATCTGGCCATCCTGGCCATTGCTGCCAGATATTGTCCAGCGACGATCAAAACGTTGGCAGGGAAAAAAAACACCCAGGCCTTTATTATAATTTCCGCGGGTTTTGGCGAAGGGGATGAACAAGGGAAACAATGGGAGGACGAAATTAGAAAAACCGTCCACAGCATAAATGGCTGTTTGATCGGGCCCAACTGCATCGGCGTCATTACCGAGCATTACAAAGGTGTTTTTACCGCTCCCGTACCGCCCTTTGATCCACAAGGCTGTGATCTTATTTCAGGTTCCGGGGCAACCGCGGTTTTTATTATGGAAGCCGGAATGGCACTGGGAGTAACTTTTGCCAATGTATTTTCCACAGGTAATGCAGCGCAGACAACTGTTGAGGATATCCTGGAATATATGGACCTTCATTTCGATCCGGAAAAAGATCCAAAGATTAAATTACTTTATTTGGAAACCATTTCCGATCCGAAAAAACTATTGAAACACGCTTCATCCTTAATTAAAAAAGGGGCGAAAATCGCCGCCATAAAAGCGGGAAGTACCGAAGAGGGAAGCCGTGCCGCCACTTCGCATACAGGTGCAATTGCAAGTAACGATATGACCGTGCGTGCATTGTTCAATAAAGCGGGAATTGTTTATTGTAGCAGCAGGGAACAATTATTGAGCGTAGCGGCCATATTTAAGTACAGAAAGTTAAAGGGAAAGAATATTGCCATCATTACCCACGCCGGGGGATCGGCAGTAATGTTGGCGGATGAACTTTCAAAAGGAGGCCTCAAAGTCCCCGAAATTTCTGGCCCTGATGCGGAAAAACTGAAATCCTTTTTATACCCTGGCTCCTCCATTGCCAATCCCATTGATTTTTTGGCAACGGGCACTGCGGAACAATTGGGAATCATTATCGATTACTGCGAGCACAAGTTTGACAATATCGACGCCATGGTCGTGGTTTTTGGAAGTGCCGGATTGTTCAATGTAGAAAATGTTTATAATGTACTGAGCGTAAAGCTGGAAATTTGCGACAAACCCATTTTTCCCGTGCTGCCATCGGTTATCAATGCACAGCTCGAAATCCAATCGTTTTTGAGAAAGGGCCATATCCATTTTCCGGATGAAGTAGTTTTGGGAAAAGCCCTGGCACGGGTCTTCAATACTCCCGCCCCTGTTTCGGATAAAATTTCCCTACCCCAAATTAATGTGGACGATATACGAAGCATTATCGACTCAGCATACAACGGATATCTTTCTCCCAAAGAGACTGTGGGGATTTTGGATGCCGCAGGAATTCCGAGGGTACAGGAGATTGTGGAAACCTCAAAGGAAAAGTTGGCCGAGGCGATGGGGAATATGGATTTCCCTGTGGTAATGAAGGTAGTGGGCCCCCTCCACAAATCGGATTCCATGGGCGTGATATTAAACATTGCCAATAAGGAAGAGGCAACCGAAACTTTTGATCTTTTGATGAAAATCGAGTCCGCGACCGCAGTTATGGTGCAGCCCCAACTCACTGGCTTGGAACTGTTTGTCGGGGTGATGAGGGAACCGGGGTTTAACCACACCATACTTTGTGGCTTGGGCGGAATTTTTATTGAAGTCCTTAACGATGTCTCCGCAGGGTTGAGCCCCATTTCAAGAAATGAAGCAGTAGAAATGGTGCAGTCGTTGAGAGGGTATAAGTTAATCCAAGGCACCCGCGGAAAAAGGGGTGCAAACGAAGCTATTTTTGTAGATATCATTCAACGCTTGTCGGCCTTGGTAGAAGTCGCCCCTGAGATTGTGGAAATGGACATCAACCCCTTGATCGGAACCCCACTTGCGATTACCGCCGTGGATGCGCGGATAAAGATTTCAAAGTCCCAACAGGTCTCCAAGACTTTATAGGTTTATCATCTCGGTTCCGCACTAAGCTTCAGAAGAATACTTTTTTCCTCGGAAAGCCTCCTCCATCATCTCCATTTGTTCTATCGTCGGTTTGGTAAAAAAGATTCCGGTGTCCTTTCCGTTCCGCATACCGCGAACAAATAAGTAGAGTGCTCCACCGAAATCCCGGTTATAGTCAAACGATTCGCCAAGGCGATGTTCAAGATATAGTTTAACGGCATAGGAATAAATTAAATATTGAAGGTGATAATTATTATCCGTCATCGCTTGTTTTACCGCTTCGCGGTTATAATCCTCCAATTTTGGGCCTAAATAATTGGTTTTCCAATCCAACACATAATACTTCTGATCGTGCTTAAAAAAAAGATCGATAAAACCCGTCATTATCCCTTCGATTTCCGGGGGATAAAATTCGGGACTTTTTACGGTGACCCCCGTTTCGGTCAACTTCTCCAAGGTCTTGATTTGGAAAGGCTCCAAGGGATAATCAAATTCCATTTCGTGCAGGAGTTCACCGTAGGATACATCGGCCAACCTCAACCGTGCCGTACCTGTATCGATTTCGGTAAGTAATACCTGCTTTAGAAAAGTATGGATCTTTTCAGGATAGGTTTTCCCTTTATTGGGTGCAAACCTGCCGATAGCGCGATCAATAGCGTATTTCCATTTTTCCGAATCGGCAAAATCTATGTTTTCAAATATATGGTGGATAAAGGTTCCGGTCTTGGCACCCCTTGTCAGTTCCCGGAAAACAAAATCGTCATAATCATCCTCCTTGAGAGTATAGTTTTCCCGCTTGATGTATTCAGTGTGGGCGGCAAGTCGGCTGAAGCTGGTCTGGGTCCAGTTTTTATGGACCAACCGGAAGTTTTCGGCTTGTAGAATATACTGTTCCTTTTCCTCTTGCGGACGGTATGCCCGTGGCTTTTCTTCCAGGGATTCCGTTTCCTCAATAAGACCTTTGGTTTCTTCAAAATTGATGGGGTCGAGAAAGGTTTTCAGAGTGGAATTTTTAAAATATTCATTTCTATAAACAAAACATTTGTACACTGCGCGCGTCAGGGCTACATATAGCAGTCTCCTATTTTCCTGTTCGCTTTGTCGTTGGTACAATTCTTCCATTTCTCCATCAGCTTCTGAACGTTTTAAACTGATATAATTTCCATTGGCATCCTTAATTCCTATAATCTTGTTTTTGTCCTGACTCTTCGAACGGACGACAAAATCCAAATTGGGGGCAATCACAATATTGTATTCCAAACCTTTGCTTCTGTGGATGGTAACAATGTGAACGGCATCCTCATCAGATTCAATGCGCTGGATCATCTCATCATCGCTGCTTTCAGGCTTGTTTTTATTGGTTTTTAGCCAGTCCAGAAGTTCGGCCGGACCAAAATGTTGGCGGTTTTCGGTGCGGTAGAGAACTTCCATTAAATGGTAGAGGTTGGTTATGGTGCGCTCTCCATTTTCAATATGTGGCGACAGCAGATATTGTTGGAGCTGAAATCCGTGGATAAAATCGTTCAATGCCGCATAGATTCCACTTTGTTGCCATTTCAGAAAGTAATTCCGAAACCGCTCCATGAGGGTGTCCTCATCCAAACTTAAAATTTCATCCGGCGACCAATTAATAAAGGAAGTGGTCAAAGCTCGATTCACTTTTCCACGGGTATGGTTGATGATCGCATCCAGTACATAGACCAATTCCTGCGCTTCGAACGATTGTAATATTTTGGTATCGGTGACGGTGACGGCCGGAATGTTGGATCGGGACAAGGCGAATTTTATTTCCTGAGCTTGGGAATTGGTACGCACCAGAATTCCGATATCCGACGGTTTTATTCCACGCCCCTTAAGGGTATACCGTGGAGTGTTCAACAAATCAGAAATCTGTTTGACCACCTGCGTGCGGATTTCTTCCTTTTTGTTCCCTTTGTAAATACTGATGGGCACGGCGTCATTTCCAGAATTTAAGAGCTCGCTTCTTTTGGAGTTTTCAGGAGGGTTCACATGGTTATAGGAAATTGCCAATTCCCCGTTATTTTCAGCGGAAGAACTGTAATAAAAAGTGTCAAAACCTTTATAAGGATAAAAAAAGTGGTTCAATGCAGTGATCAAATTTTTAGAGGATCTAAAATTCGTCTTCATCGAATATTGGTGGTCCACATTGCGCCTTGCCTCAAAATAGGTTTCTATATCGGCTTTTCGCCACGCATAAATGGACTGCTTGGGATCGCCGATAAAGAACAGTATGGTATTTCGCCCAAACGCCTTTTTGAAAATTTGATATTGCAATCTATCCGTATCCTGAAATTCATCAATAAAAACCGCTTTGTATTTCCACTGCAATTGCCGAATCAAATCTTGCTGCAATTTCTGTTTGGCAGGATTGGGATTGTCGTGATTTAGGGCGAAGTGCAATTTGGTGATCACATCGTCAAAAGTCATCTGGTTTAGCTGAACTAATTTTCGGTCTATGGCCCTGCCGATTTCCTGAATGGCAAAGCCGTAGATGTAATTTAAGCACGAACTACATTGGGCAGCGCTCTCTTCATCTGAAGCCACAATGATTTCTGCCAAATCAACAAAATCCCCAAAAAGTTTTTTTACATAGTCCGAATTTCTTTTCTGGATCAAGGTGTTAATAAAAACCTCAGGATTGTCTATTAGGGGCAGAAATGATTTTCTGGCATGTGGGTTGTTGGTTGCCTTTTCGATCAATTCCTCCCGTTGTCCAAGAATCTGCGCCATCAATTTTTCACGGTGGACTGTGCCTTCTGACCCTGCGGCTTCAATAGCGCTTAATAAATCCGACTGGGTATTCGGATTAAGTTGGTAGGAAATGGTTTTGTCAAAAGAACTAAACAACTTTCCATCCAAATGGTTTTTGACCACTTCCATTATAGACCCAATGGAGAGGCCGTGGGTTAACATTAGGGAGAGTAACTGTGTATCCATGGACGTAATATTCTCGCGCCAGAACTTTTGGGTAGCCTCTTCCATAATGGGATTGAGGTCGCTGAGCATCTCAGAATTAAACAGTTGATTGGTTTCAAAGGCAAATTCCGTAAGGGTTTGCTGGCAAAAACTGTGGATGGTCAATACGGCGGTTTCGTCGAGGTTGATTATTGCCGAATTCAATATTTCCTGTACAACTTCAAGACTTTTATCCTCGGCAACACTATCTACCAAGGTCTTGATGGACATATCCTCAATATTTTCACCTTTGGCATAACGTTGGGCCAGCCGGACAAATCTCCGTATCCGCTCCTCCAACTCGGCCACGGCAGCTTTGGTAAAGGTTACCATCAAAATTTGATTGATGCGTAGGTCCTTCTCCAAAATCAGTCGCAACGCCATAATTGCCACCGAATAGGTTTTCCCTGTTCCGGCACTTGCCTCTATGAGATTTTTCCCTTCCAAGCGGACCTTAATCGGGTCAAAATAATCCTTGTCCATAATCCTAAATCTTTTCAAATTTGTCGTTAATGATATCTGTATAAAAGGTCAACAGATCCACGTAGCGCTCGAATTTACCTTCCTTGGAAAATTCTCCGGCCCGAATCGCTTTTTGCAAATACGTATCAGGATGGGGATTATTTTGATCTGCGACGGGATAGGATTCCAATTTGCTGTTAAAGTATTCCTGAAGTTTGTTCCTATTCTTGGGAACTAAATCGAAATGGAAGGGCATCAGTTCATTATGGCCGGCGATATACAAGGAAACCAAATAAGAAAGCATCTTATTTGCATCGTCAGGATTTATGGGTTTGGCCCGAAAAACACTTCCAGTCTTGTCCACAAAATACAATGACGTCTCAAGGCCTTGGGCTATTAAGGCAAGATATTCCACATAAGCTGCCAGTTTCCGATCCTCAGATTTGGAAGATACGGAATAGCGGACCAGATTTTTCCCAAAGGTTCCGGAAATGTTTCCTGTTAAAGTAGCACCATTAATCTGAAGATCAAGCTCATAACTCTCTTCCTTCCCATCTCCGCAACATTGGGAATAGGCATCCCGGACCACCTCCATTTCTTTGGTTAGGTTATCCAGTTGAATTTGGGCCATATTTTTAAGCGGCAACTTCCCCAATTTCTTATGTCTGTCTATAAACTTCCCGGATACTTCTTCTTCGCCACTTACATACTGATCCTTAAAAACCCACTGTTCAAGCTTGTTCAAGTCGAATTTTTCCACCTCTTCAAGACCTGCCATGTCATCCTGATAATAACAGTTTAGCACTCTTTGGTAAAAACCTTTAACGGGATTCCGAAGAAAGGAAATAAGAAGGGAAAGTTCGATCTTATCAAAATCAAATTCAGGAGCTTTCCCACCGTCAAACGGTTTTGCTGCTCCTGTTTTCCAATTCAGCAGATAAGAATACAATTCCTTGTTTTCAAGAGTATTATACTTCTTGCTAAATCCGTGAAGAGGATGTTTCGGTATGAATTTCTCCCTGAGTTTTTCGGGATCCTCCGAGTGGGATGCGATAAAATCCAGCAATTCATCCACTAGGGCCGAGGGGGGAATAGGTTGGTTATCCTTAACACTTTGGCCCACAAAACTGAGATAGAAATATTTTTCGGCAGACAAAAGCGTGTCCAAAAACAGTTGCTTGTCATTTTCCTTGATATTCCGATCGCCAGTCTGTTTCTTTTTCTCGATAAGGTCAAAACTCACAGGTCGGTTTTGTCTCGGGAACTTATCCAGGTCCATGCCCAAAAGGGCGACCACCTTAAAAGGAATGCTCCGCATTGGGATCAGCGAGCAAAAGGTGATGCCGTAAGATGCGAAATTGCTGCTTCGGCGGGCATTGGTCAGGGTAGGCAAGAAGTTGTATTTAAACACTTCGTAGGCAACATCCTTCTCATAAAAATAATCCAATCGGTTGTACTGTTCCAATTGATTTTGAAGCAGTACATAATCTTCCTCAGGATCGTCGGCATTTTCCCCGATGAAAGTAATAATACTTTCCTCCACATATCGTACCCATTCGGTGATATTACGGGCTTGGGAACGGCTCTTGATATTTTGTTTGAGCACCCGGACAAAATGGACAAATCTAACCATGTTGTAGATATCATAGCCTTCCACTATATCTATGGGGTAGAAACTGGTTTCTCCTTCGCCATACTCCTCTCCTCCGTACATACAAAGGCCGTACATGATGCGATTGAGACCATATTCCCAGCTCACATAATTGGTGTCGTTCTCCCTATTTCCGTGAAAGCCGAAGCGGATATTGGCAGCGCCCACGGCACGGCGTACAGTCTCCAAATCCTCTATCTGGAATCTTTTTCTGATGGCGCGGAAATCCAAAAGACTGATAACTTTTTCGGAAGTAAACTGGCCTTCGCCCATAGACAGGATAGAATACAGGGCATTTGAAATGGTGTCGGAAACTACGTAGCTTTCATCGGCGATGGTATAGTTCAATTTATAGGGCGCATTGTCAAAAACAGCTTTGATATACGATCCATAGAGATCTATGTCGGAAACCATCACGACAATGTCGCGCGCGGAGAGATTTTCCCTTCTTTGGTCGATTAAATGGACCAGGTAATTATAGAGCACTTCCACCTCGCGGGTGGGACTATAGCAGGAATTGACAGTGATGGTACCGTCTGCAACTTGATCGTTCGAAAAACGGATATTGTCTTTTTCGTTGTTAAAAATGTTATTTTGGACGTGGTGCAAAAGCGAATCCATGGGCGGTTCCTTTACGGCAAAATCTTCCAGGGCATTGAGCACATCATCATCCTTAAAGAACATTTTAAAGGTATTTTGCGTCAGTCGGCCCCAACTTGCCAAGAGCGGATTTCCCTCCGCCTGCTCGTAAGCTTCATACTTGCCGATATACTTTAAAAAGTCCACGATTTTTTCGGTTCGGTCTTCGTACCAATACTTCCAAGGCGCCGGATTCTGAAAAAGAAATGTGACCTTTATATATTCCGAAACCTTATGGATGATTTGAAGGTGATATTCCGTTACCAAACTCAGGCCAAAGAAATACAGGGCCGGCACTTCTTTCTGAAGCATAAGGACCGATTCAGGATTGTCCAGTTCCTTAAGAATGTGTTGGCCTATATAGGTTTTATCAGAAAATTTATCACGGGCGATTTCTCTGGCCCTCATCCAAATATATTTCTGCCAGGCCTCATCGGTTTCATCTCGGATCGAAGTTAAACTAGCCCAATTTTCCCCAACATTCCACCGATCTAGTTCCGGTGCGCGGTAGATCTGATATTGGTCAAAAAGGTCGGCTATCTTTTCGGCCAGAGCCATACGCTTAATATCGCCTTCCAGGCCTTCCTGACTATAGTATTCCGCGATCTTTGGAAACCGATTTTTAAAACTGGCTTCATTGAGAATATCGAAGATCAGCCAGTTCAAGTCGTGGGCAGATATGGACTCGGAAAGATATCTTCCCGATAATTTTCTAAACAGCAAATGAATGGCCTCGTTGGGTTTCAGAAACCGTATATTCGCCGCAATGCCGAGTTTTTGTGCCAATTGCTGTTTTAGCCAAATGTTCATTCCGGCGGTTTGGGTAACGATATAAACAGGTTGAAAAACGGAACGGTGCTGACTCAACTGATCGGACAACTGATCGACCAGACTTTTTAGGGCATTGGAAATTCCAAGTTGGATGGACATTTTTCTTCTGAATTTTATAATTAGGATTCAAAACGCTGGGCAATGCCCGAACCTCTTTTAACGCGACGTTGACAGGTTTCCAAAATAACTTCCCTGCTGGCCTGGACCAAGACGTTTTTTTTGGCACGGGTAATGGCCGTATAGAGCAATTCTCTGGTAAGCAGGGTATTGTCAGCAAAAGTGGGCAGTTGTACAAGGACGTTCTCAAACTCCGAACCCTGACTTTTATGGATGGTCATAGCAAAAACGGTCTCTGAGGCCGTTATAAATGCGGGTTGGATTCCCCTAAATTTACCGGCCGCATCCTCAAAATATACACGCAATATTCCCTTGTCATCCTTTCTTACAATTCCGATATCACCATTGAAAAGACCCAGTTCATAATTGTTTCCGGTGACGATGACGGGGCGATGCTCATAAAAAGTGCCCGTGATGGAGATCAGATTTTTTTCCTGCAGATACCTTTCGATTTTTTGGTTGCTGCTATACACCCCCTGCTCGCCTACCCGCATGGCGCAGAGCACCCTGAGCCTGTTAAGTTTTTGCAGTGCGAGCCCAATGTCCGGCTCCAGAATGTACTCGCGGTACCCTTCGGCAAATGAGGTCAGGGTATCGTTATTATAGTCAAAATCCAAGGAAATATCCGGCGCATGGCCGTCAAAAAAACCTTCAATGGTCAATATGTCGTTTTCAATGATCCCGCGGCTAAAGGTCCCGATGTTTCCCCCAGAGGCAAAACGATAGCTGTGCTGCAACTCAAGAATGTGTTCCGAAAGCAAATGGTTACTTTTCTGAATGTTTTCGTGCGGGATAGGCGTTTTTCCAGAAGGCATCAATTCGTTGATAAGAGTGGCACGATGTGGGCGGAATAAGTTCAATTCTCCCTGGGCAGTACATAAATCCCCAAACAAACTTCCTGCCTCCACAGAAGTCAGTTGATCTTTGTCGCCAAGAAAAATCACTTTCGTGGAGGGCTTAATAGCGTCCAACACTTTCGCGAACATGGCCACGTCAATCATCGAGGATTCATCTACAATTATCAAGTCGTGCGGAAGTGGGTTTTTTCTGTTATGCTTAAAATAAATGTCGTTAGTCTTAGCGCCCAGCAATCGGTGAAGGGTGGATGGCTCTAGGTTTCCAAAGAAATCCTTGGTAGCTTCATCAAAAGCCATGGTGTCTTTTTGTGCCGTTTCTTTCAATGATTCCGCCATCCTGGCGGCGGCTTTTCCTGTAGGAGCTGCAAGAGCAACTTTGAGCTTCGGATTTAAGCGGAACAATAACGACAGGATTTTGGCCACCGTTGTGGTCTTTCCCGTTCCAGGTCCGCCGGTGATGATGTTGAACTGGTTTAAACAGGCCGAAATGGCGGCAATCATTTGCCAATCGGGTTTGCTCAGATCGTCTGGAGGAAAAATTGTGGCAATGTCAGATTTTAGTGACCGCAGTTGGTTCTCGAGATCTTTCTGAAAGGCATTTTCGCTTCTAATCAGTTCAACAATTCTTTGATAAACGATGGTCTCATAATGGAAATACCGCTGCATATACAGTTTGTTTTTCCATAGAATAAATGGTTGATAATCATCTGCCGATTCAATGGATTCCACCGTTGCCAACCTGGAGGGATCAAAGTTCCCAAACCCGCCCTCCATCAGTTCATCAGCGTCGATATCGTCTAGATCCAGACAAATATGCCCTTCCATAAAACGCTTGGATAAGAGATAGAGAAAGGGACCGAGGGTCTTGTCTTCAAAGAAATCGGAAAATTGACGATGGACGTCCGGGATATTTGTCATAGGTTGCCGGTTAAAGGGAGTTTAAAAATAAGGACAATCTTTGGAAGATCGAAATTGAAAATGAAATGGAAATGAAGCTGATGTACAAAATCGTATGGTTCAGGGCTCGTTAAACTGAAGTTTTGTTAAACTCCTCGACTGCGGATTCATGGGAGATCAAAATAAAAAATCAAAACCGCAACTGGAAGCTTAAAACCAGAGATTGTGTTTCAAATCGTCGCCGAAATCAAATTTGAAGCCCAATCACATGTCAATCCATCGCATCTACCCCAGTTGCAACCGCCTTTCCTGAATTTGTAGGACCTTCATCTTCGCTTCCTCCAGTTCGATTCCAAATTGGAATCTATTCCCCATTACATAGGTTGACAACAAAAGACAATAATGTTCAATACCATCCAATAAATTATGGCAGAATTTTTCCCAGGATTTATAATCCCGTGTGGTGGGCGAGGGAGTATTTTCCATTTCCTTTTTCAGGTAATCGATATACAGGTTGAGCTCTGTAATGAACATTGAAGATCTGTAGGGTCTTTCCATAATGTCTCTCCGGCCATAAATATGGTCTGTCATTTCCTGAAGCGTAGCAACTTTTGAGAAATTCACAATGTTCGGGCCGGGACAAATGGTTACCGCGGTGAGTTTTTTCAGGAAAGGTTCCTCGTAATTGATGGGTGCCGCATTGCTCAATCCGATACACAAACACTCCTTGGCAAGAACGTCCGCCACTTGTCTGTTATATGCTGCTTCAGGGAGATCCAATGTTTTTAATTGTTCCAATTTTAGCTTTTGATACTTAACCGAAGCCGTACAGATAGGAGTGTCCGTAAATTCGGTGTTTGATTCCAAAAGTTTTTCTGTACACGGACTGCCTGGTTTACCCTTTTCAATTCTATCCAAACGTTCCTTTTCGGCCGTTGTGCCCTTTAAATAATTGAATTCCACTCCCAAGGGGGAAGCTTTGCTCCGTACCACGTCCTTCTCCTTGGCGTTTGCCAACAATGCCAGTGTATTTTCATCGACCGTGGTCGCTTCTGGACAAAGTAGGAATGGCGTGCCCCATCCCGTACCATCAACTCCATAATACGTGCGCAATAAGGTGTCTTCTTCGCTGGTCCCGATTCCACCCTGAACGGTAATTCTAATGGGATGGGGCCTATCGAAACCTTCCTTGCCCTTGGCGATAATCGCGGCATTGTAAAGTTCAAATTGACCCTCCAAAAGTTCTTGTTTTTTCTCCTTAAATTCTTGGAGAATCGGGCCCATCAGCAATCCTTGGGTGGCAAATACGTGCCCGCCACAATTAAGGCCGGATTCTATCCGGAATTCGCTTACCCAAATGCCCTTCTTCGCCAAATATTTTCCCTGAACCAAGGCGGAGCGAAAATCGCTTACCTTAATGATTACTTTTTTATGGAATTTTCCCCATTCATAGGCATCGAAAGCCGAATAGGTTTCCATATTGTTATATAGACGTGGATTCATCCCCGCAGATAGAACAATGGCAGAATTGCTCAAATTGCAGTCGGCATATCCTTTCAGGGCCGTAATCGCATCGGAGCCATTTTCAATGGGGTGGTTGTTTTTATCCAATCGATCCTTGTCTACTTTGGTCATAATATTGACTTCAATGGATCCGGGAACAATTTTTTCACGTAGAAATTTTTCAACATTCTCCTTTTCCGAATTATCCGGGAGAGAGAACCATTCATTATATCTCTGCTTCAAGGGACTGGAATCGGGCAGCATTTCAAAATATTTCACTATATCCGAACCGGTTTCGAATGCGGAACTCCTCAGTTTTTCCATTTTGGAATTGACAATTCGCTGCATCAGATTGAGATAATCGGTAATCCGGCGTGCGCGCGAATCTTTTTCCTTCGCTGTTATGGGAATATAGGTTTCATTGGTCTGTTGGTAATAATATTTTCGCATTACCTCCACCAGATTATCCTCAATGATGGAAAGCACGGAATTTATTCCGAAGGGGGCAACTTTTATGGGCGAATCGATGGTAAAGGCTATTCCCATTACGGGAATATGAAAAGTGTGGGGGCTCAGGCTTTGCATTGCATAAAATTTGGATTCAAAAAAGGGTAAAGGTGAAAAATCCTTGTCCTGAATAATATGACCGATGTCATAATAAGAATCATTTCCCAACGCTGATAGGTTGCGGAAAACTGAAATTCTGTTGATCAGGGAATATTCTTATGCAACGAATCAAAAAAAAACTGCATTCATTTAGGAAATTTGATAATTCAAAGAGAAAAAGAGTTTAAGTTTACGCCCTAAAAAAATCAGAGATTATGATGAAAAGATTCCTGCTTGCTGGAACATTTTTCTTTTTATGTTCCCATGTCCATTCCCAAAAGCACCAAATCTCCGCCGGGATGGGATTTGCGAGCTCCAATCAGATTTTGGATGTCTTCGAAACCGGACTTACCTATATATTTGGACCTACATCCCTTAGCGAAACCAAGGAGCTTGGAGAGTTTCGTTTCGCATACGCCTATACCCCACAAGAAAGATGGCATTACGGGGCAATGGTTTCCTTTTCACAAAATATGTATGATGTGAAATTCCAACACGAAAAAATAGGGGAACAGAAAACAAATTACTACACTGTGGCAGCGGAAGCGGGTTATACCTATCTGAAAAATGACAAGTTTAACATGTATGCTTTATTGGGTGCTGGAGCTACCTTCCGGAGTTTAAAACAAACACGCTATTCATCGGAGGACAATGATGTAAAAGATCAAGATACGCTTTTCAATTTTCAGGTTACACCCGTGGGTGCCCGATACGGAAAACAATGGGGCGCATTTGCAGAACTCGGATTTGGATATCGCGGGATATTCAGTTTTGGGGCTTTTTATAATTTCGATTGAACTGATTTAAGAAAAAATGGGAGGTAAGGCCAAACGGATGCGGAGGATTATGCTTACCATTTCTTGCCCCGAAAAGATGGCATAAAGATTTTCTACTTATTGATATAGATCGTTTTCTTATTCACAAATTCCCGGATCCCGTGGATACCCAATTCCCGGCCATACCCACTCTCCTTCACCCCGCCAAAGGGCAAGCGCGGATCGCTTTTCACTAATTCATTTATAAAAACGGCGCCTTCCTCAAACTGGAACGCCAATTTTTCAGCCTCCCCAATGTTCTGTGTGAAAAGGGAAACCCCCAATCCAAACCTGGAATTGTTTGAAAGGTCAATCGCTTCTTCTACAGATTTAAACGTTGTGATCGAAAGTACCGGGCCAAAGGTCTCCTGATTGAAAACAGGCATGGTTTGGGTAACGTGGGTCAAAACGGTCGGTTCAAAATAGGCGTTCTGGCGTTTGCCACCCAATGCCAATGTAGCTCCTGCCTCAATGGAATCATTTACCTGTTTTTCCAAATCCTGGGCAAGATCCTCTCGCGCCAAGGTGCCGATAAACGTGGTCTTATCCATGGGGTTTCCGCTCTTGAGCTCGCGGACTTTCCGCACCAATTTTTGGATAAACCCGGCTGCAATGGATTCGTCCACGAGCAGTCTTTTCCCGGCAATGCAACTCTGTCCTGTATTTTGAAATCTCGATTGTACGCAGGTATCCACCGTTTTTTCAATATCACAGTCCTTAAAGACCACTAAAGCATTGCTTCCGCCAAGCTCCAAAACTGTTTTTTTGATATTTCTTCCGGCAATGGAGGCCACCGCAGCTCCGGCGGGGCCACTTCCCGTTAAGGTTACGGCTTTTATTTTTTCATTTTCAATTATTTCCTCCACGACATTACTCGAGATCAATAATGTGGTAAAGCAATGTTCCGGAAAACCTGCCTTCCTAAATATCTTTTCTATGTTCAAGGCACATCCAAAAACATTCGAGGCGTGTTTCAGAACGCAGATATTTCCAGCCATCAAAGCGGGAACGGCAAAACGGAATACCTGCCAATAAGGATAATTCCACGGCATTACGGCCAGAACGACTCCCAATGGCACATAGCTCACATAACTTTTGAACGCGTCGGTTTTGACAAGCTCTTTTTGGAGATGGGATTCGGCATTTTCCGCATAATATTCACACAGCCAAGCACATTTCTCGATCTCTGCCCATGCTTGTGCAATGGGTTTTCCCATTTCCAAAACCATCGTTTTGGCATATTCCTCTTTATTTTTTTTCAGTTCCGAAGCCACGGCCAGCATTAATTTCTTGCGTTGCGAAAAGGTAGTATCGCGCCAACTGTAAAAGCGTTTGTCGGCTTTTTGGATCAATTCCGATACTTCTTTTTCCGTGTGGTTTTTGTAGGTTTCAAGGTCCTTTCCCGAGTAAGGGTCTTTTGTTGTGGTCGTGGCCATGGTTTTTATTTCAAGTTTTAAACAAAA
>CAYXDM010000006.1:29729-32217 GCA_964463595.1 uncultured Aequorivita sp.
GACAAGTCTATTGTAAAAATACATATTTTTTATGGGTCCCAATGATATTAAAATTACCGCGTATTCACGATTTAAAAGATGCCCCACCTTTAAGAATAATTATGGTTTCACCTTCAGTTATGGGAATTTACTATGGCGAATAAAAATCCAAAAAAAATCGAAACAAGAAGAGCCGCTTAGGGCCAGAAAATATTCCGGGAAAACCCTCGTTAACTTATATGATTGTGATATTTTTGCGTAATTGCACGAATCTTTAACAACAAAAAACCCACTGGGAAAATGACCATGAAAAACACAGCTCTTACAAACATCCACGAACAATTGGGCGCCAAAATGGTGCCTTTTGCAGGGTACAATATGCCTGTTTCTTACGAAGGAGTTAATATTGAACACGAAACCGTGCGCAAGAGCGTGGGGGTTTTTGATGTGTCGCACATGGGCGAATTTTTGTTGACAGGTCCCAAAGCGCTGGAGCTGATCCAAAAAGTAACGAGCAACGACGCTTCAAAACTGGTGAACGGACAGGCACAATACACCTATCTCCCCAACGAGACCGGCGGCATTGTAGACGATTTGATTGTCTATAAACTGGAAGATGAAAAATATTTATTGGTGGTAAACGCTTCCAATATTGACAAGGATTGGGAGTGGATCTCAAAGTATAATACCTACGGTGCGGAAATGCGCAACCTCTCCGATGAATATTCATTGCTTGCCATTCAGGGGCCAAAAGCGATTGAAGCCATGCAATCACTCACTTCAGAAGATCTGTCGGCCATAAAATTCTACCATTTCAAGGTGGCGGATTTTGGTGGAATTGAGCACGTAATCATCAGCGCTACCGGTTACACTGGGAGTGGTGGCTTTGAAATTTACTGCAAGAACAACGAGGTGGAACAGATTTGGAACAAGGTTTTTGAAGCAGGAAAAGAATTCGGCATAAAGCCTATCGGTCTTGCGGCCCGCGATACCCTTCGGCTGGAAATGGGTTTCTGTCTGTACGGAAACGATATAGACGAAGATACTTCGCCCCTGGAAGCAGGTTTGGGATGGATCACCAAATTCACCAAGGATTTTATCAATTCGGAAGATCTTAAAAGGCAAAAAGAAGAAGGCATAAAAAACAAATTGATCGGGTTTGAACTGAAGGACCGCGGCATTCCACGGCACGGTTATCAGATTGCGGATAAGGATGGAAAAATTATTGGCCGAGTTACCAGCGGCACTATGGCGCCCTCCCTAAACAAAGGAATCGGGATGGGATATGTAACTATTGAAAACAGTGCACCTGGGACGGAAATCTCTATACAGATTCGCAACAAACCCGTGGCCGCTATGATTGTGAAAACTCCATTTTATAAAGGATAATGCTAGATTACCAAGGGATTTTAAATGAAATCCACCACATTTTACGTCAAGTCGAGAATACGGGTGAAGTAGCCAAATATATTCCTGAGTTGGCAAAAGTGGACAAAAATCGCCTTGGAATCCATCTGCAATTGATAACCGGCGAAAATTTTTCAGTTGGTGATGCAGACGAAAAATTCTCCATCCAAAGTATTTCGAAAGTTTTATCACTGGCGAAGGCAAGTCAGTTAATAGGCGGAAATCTTTGGAAACGGGTCGATGTGGAACCTTCCGGCAACCCATTCAATCACCTTTCATTGTTGGAACTCGAGAACGGGATTCCGCGCAATCCGCTCATCAATGCAGGGGCCATTGTGGTGGCAGATGTTTTGCTTACGCTTCTGAAAAACCCAAAACAGGAATTTCTGGAGTTCGTTCGCGGCCTGGCGCACGATGACACTATTGAGTTCAACGAGACGATAGCCGAGTCTGAAAGGAAGACGGGCTTCAATAATTACGCGGCGGCAAATCTCCTAAAATCCTTCGGAAATCTGCATAATGATGTGGAAGATGTACTGGATTTTTACTTCCATCAATGTTCGATCATGATGAACTGTAAACAGCTTACCAATACGTTTTTCGTCTTTGCCAACCGTGGAAAGTGCTCGCGGAATATCCGCCATTTATCTGCCGCCAAAGTAAAGCGGATCAATGCAATTATGCTAACCTGCGGATTTTATGACGAAGCGGGAGAATTTGCGTTTGAGGTGGGACTTCCAGGAAAAAGTGGCGTCGGCGGAGGAATTGTGGCGCTGCTTCCCAATTGTTATACCATCGCTACCTGGGCACCAGCCTTAAATCCACAGGGAAATCCCTATCTGGGAATGAAAGCTCTGGAACTTTTCACCGCCAAAACAAATTTATCAATTTTCTAAAATGATGGAGAGTTTTAATGATCCAAAAGTATAGTAAACAACGAATTTTAATTTTGGGCGGGAGCGGCTTTATTGGAAATGCCTTATATAAAGAGCTTCTTCCATATTTTGATGTTCACTGCACCTATTGCCGACAAGTGGGAACCTTTTCACAGAATAAGGTCTTCCATCCATATTGTGCAGAAAAGGATTCCTTGTCCGCCATT
>CAYXDM010000007.1:0-7132 GCA_964463595.1 uncultured Aequorivita sp.
AAATTAAAACAACAGTTGATAAATAGACAGATAAAACCTATATTTAGATCAAAATTCCAACCGATGGCAGAGTTTATAAAGATTTATGAAGAAAATCCCAACCCCAGGGAAATTAAGCGGGTAGTGAAAACCCTGCGCGAGGGTGGGGTGATAATTTTTCCCAGTGATACGGTCTATGCTTTGGGGTGTGATATTATGAACCACAGGGCGATGGAACGTGTGGCCCAACTGAGGGGAGTAAAACTTGAAAAGGCCAATTTTTCATTTATCTGTGAGGACCTGAGCAATTTGAGCGATTATGTGAAACAGATAGACACACCTACCTTCAAACTGCTGAAACGGAACCTGCCAGGTCCCTACACTTTTATCCTTCCGGGGAATAATAATCTGCCTACGGTGTTCAAAAAGAAAAAGGAAGTGGGCATAAGGGTGCCGGACAATGCCATAGTGCGTGCGATTGTACAAGAACTAGGAAACCCTATAATATCCACTTCCATAAGGGACGACGATGAACTCATTGAATATACCACCGACCCGGAACTGATCCTGGAAAAATGGGATAATCTGGTGGATGTGGTTATTGACGGTGGGTATGGGGGAAACATCGCATCAACCGTAATAGATCTCACCGCTGGAGAGCCAGTGGTAGTCAGGGAAGGGAAAGGAAGCTTGGACCTCTGATTTAGGATACTCTGCGTTTTTGCGCCTTTGCGCTAATATTCTATACGATAGTAACAAGGGATGGGAGGACTAAGTTGCCAAAGGTTTTATCCTAAACACAAAGTCCGGAGACGATTTCCGACAAGTTATTTCGTGAGCAGATGTTTTAGGCTCCTGTAAATATTCTGCTCCAAGATATCCATTTCCCCATCAGATAGAAATAACTCCTTTACACTCCGGAAGACCTCGTCTATCTCTTCCTTTGAGTACGCAAAGCGTTCCATAGTGGCATTTATTTTCTGGATCTGCTGGTAGTCGTTATCCTTTTCAAACTCTTTGCGAATTCTTTTATATTCCTCTTTGCCAACCCTGGACAAAATATAATCCTTCTCTTCCGGCGATATAGTAAAATCCGCATGGGCACAATACAACAACATATATGCCTTTAATTCGCGATGGGTCCAGTTGGTGGTGAAATCTTCCATAGGTATTGTTTTATAATAATGCCGTCAACAAGATACGAAATCGCACAGTAGCGTCCTCGTTTATCAAAAACAAAAAATCCGGTCTTTAGGGGACCGGATTTTAAGGTATTAGGCATTTGGAATCTATCCTTGGGCCTCAAGATTTTTCATTTCCTTTTCTATCATATCATAGAACTGATCGATTTTTGGAAGCACCAGGATTCGGGTACGTCTGTTTTTGGCCCTGTTTTCCGCTGTGGTATTGGGAACCAGAGGATCAAACTCCCCACGACCAGCAGCTACCAGTCTGTCCGGGCTAACGCCAAGGTCGTTCAAAGCTCTTACGATAGAAGTAGCCCTCTTAACACTCAAGTCCCAGTTATCCTGCAACACTCCTCCGCGATTATAGGGAACATTGTCCGTATGTCCTTCAACCATGGCCTCGAAATTTGGTTTTCCATTGATAACTGTGGCCACCTTTCCTAAAATCTCCCTAGCCCTGGTTGTAATTTGATAGCTTCCGGTCTGGAAAAGCACTTTGTCGGAAAGAGAAATATAAACAACACCTTTTTCAACATTTACCTCAATATCCGGATCGTTTATTCCTACCTCTTTCTTCAGACTGGTAACCAAGGCGAGGGTCACACTGTCCTTTTTATTGAGCGCATCCTGCAACCGGCTAATTTTTAAATCCTTTTCTTTTAGACTTTCCAAGGATTTTTCAAGATTGGTGGCTCCCTTGGAGGTGAGCATGGTCAAATCCTTGGAGCTTTGGATAAGATCCTCATTGGTCTTTCTCAAATCTGCCAGTCGTTCCTCCAACTGTTTGGCCCGTACGGTTGCGGCCGTTTTTTCAGTGAGGCAATCGTTCAATTTCACCGTGCAGGAATTTAATAGATCCTGTGTGGTCTTGTGTTGTGCCTCAAGCTCCGCATATTTCTTTTTGGATACACAGGAAGTGAATGCTAAACTTGAGCACACTGCTAAAATCAAGAGTTTTTTCATAGTTTGTTATTTGTTACGTTAGATTGTTGGTTCCAATTCATGGAATCCCAAAATTATTAAATTCGCAAAGTCTCCAAAAGCGATTAACATTACTTTAGGTATATTCCTAGAGCTGTCCAAAGTGCTTTTTTTGCAATAAAAAATAATTAACCACAATTGACCTTACATGGTAATATTTTTTATCCGTGGGATTTTTTTTTCGTTTCCTTATAAATTTAGGAGCTAATCTATAAAATCCGAAATGGGCCTTTATTACCGCAACAAGATGTCTAGGTTTCCCTTTCAGCAAAAATTGGAGACCGGCCAAACCGTCCAAGGACAGCCGGGTAAAAAGTATGGGGAACACCCTTGGACCATCTACATTCTTAAGAAGATTTAAGAGCGAATTCCTGAAATTGAAATATGTTTTCCGCGGATTGGCCGAATCCAGAGTTGCACCCCCAACGTGAAATACTTCGGCATTTCCGATATAGAGAATTTTACCGCCCATTTTCTGAAGACGCCAGCACAAATCGATTTCCTCTTGATGCGCAAAGTAGTCTTCATCAAAACCTTCTATTTGTCTAAACGCTGATACCCGAACAAACAGGCAGGCACCCGACGCCCAGAATATTTCCGAAATATCATCATACTGCCCATGGTCTTTTTCCAAGGTATCAAAAATCCTTCCCCGGCAAAATGGAAATCCGTACTTGTCCAAAAATCCACCGGCCGCCCCGGCATATTCAAAATATTCCCTCTTCTTGAAATCCAATATTTTGGGTTGTGCCGCAACCACGTTCCCGTCTTTCACAAACTCGGCTACCACAGGATCCAACCAGTTTTTTGAGACTTCAACGTCGCTGTTCAATAGCACGAAAATATCCTCCGGAAGATTTTTTAGTGCTTGGTTATACCCACGCGCGTAACCGCTATTCTTCTGGTTTTTGATGATTTTTACGGCGGGAAAATTCTTGGATATTAACTCAACGGAATCATCTGTGGAAGCATTGTCCGCAACATATATTGTCGAGTCCCCCGAATATTCCAAAACTGACGGAAGAAACTTTTCCAGCAATTGTCTCCCGTTCCAGTTTAGAATGATTACAGCTATTTTCACGGGACTAATTTAAGGAAATAGTTTGTCGAGTGGGTACCAATTCGATTAAAGGTTGTGGATGGGAACTTCTTCCAGAAAGTTATAACATCTGTTTGTAAAATCCATTTGGCAGACATAATGCTGCAATCCGTTGGTTACCATTAAATACTGGGCGTCCAGGGCTAGGTTATAACGTGCAATTTGATCAAAAACAACCTGGTTAATCGGTACACTGGGCGCCTTGCACTCCACGATCATAAATACACTTCCGTCCTTGTTGAATACCACCACATCATAGCGTTTGGAAATGTTGTTTACTTTCAATTGTCTTTCAACGTTGATAAGGCCTTTCGCATAATTGTGCTCCCGGATAAGAAACTGGACCACGTGCATTCTCACCCATTCCTCGGGAGATAACAGGATGAATTTTTTTCGGATTTCATCAAATATCATGGTTCTATTTTCGCTATTTTTGAAGCGGAACGTATATTTGGGAAAATTGAGTTTTTGCACCGGGCAAAAGTAGTGAATTCCCTGGGGAAGCACCAAAATCCTGAATGTCCGCAAGTAAAAAACAGGAAACGAAAAACAAGAAAAGGAAAGCTGGAAATATGAGGTTCAGCGACCAAACCAGCACCCACGCATTCTTCAAACCATTACCCCCATGCCATTAGATAAAGTAAAGTCCATAATCACCGACCTAAAGAACGGAAAAATAAAACCCATTTATTTTTTGATGGGGGAGGAGCCCTATTACATTGATGCGATTTCGAATTTTATTGAGAATAATATTTTGACCGATGAGGAAAAAGGGTTTAATCAAGTGGTGCTATACGGTCGCGATGTATCGGTGGAGGAAATCATAAGCCACGCCAAACGGTACCCAATGATGGCTGAAAAACAGGTGGTTATAGTAAAGGAGGCACAGGATCTTTCGCGGACGATAGAGAGTTTTTTGGATTATGCCGAAAATCCGCAAAATTCTACGGTTTTGGTCTTATGCTATAAATACAAAAAACTTGACAGCCGTAAAAAATTGGCCAAGGCAATAGCCAAAACCGGCGTGGTCTATGACAGCAAAAAAGTCTATGACAACCAAATTCCGGATTGGATAAAAAGGGTGTTGGCCGGAAGGGGATACACCATTGTCCCAAAAGCCGCCATCATGCTCGTGGAATTTCTGGGCAATGATTTGGGCAAGATCAATAATGAACTTGAAAAACTCCAACTCATTTTAAAACCCGGAGAACAAATAACGCCACAGTTGATTGAGGAAAACATTGGCATAAGCAAGGATTTCAACAATTTTGAACTCCAAAATGCCATAGGCCAGCGGGATGTTAAAAAGACATTCGCCATCATCCAGTATTTTTCCCAGAACCCTAAAAACAATCCGCTGGTGGTCACCATTGGGATATTATATGGTTTCTTCGCAAAACTTTTAAAATACCATGCCCTTGCCAATAAGGCGGAAGCCGCCAAGGCGCTTGGAGTCAATCCATTTTTTCTGAAGGATTACCAAACAGCCGCTAAAAATTTTCCGATGAAAAAGGTCAGCGCGGCCATTGATGCCATAAGGGAAGTAGATATGAAGAGCAAAGGGGTGGGGGCAGCCAATTTATCGCAGGCAGATTTATTAAAAGAGCTGTTGATCAAGATCCTTAATTAAGAAAAGAAGGCTATCTGTACACTTACCACGGCGCACACTACCTTCTGTCCACAGAAAATCTACCTGGGCCTAAAATTCCGATGGTGATAAACCCAATCATATACAGAATGGAAGGTTCCTTTGTCATAAAGGGGTCGTTGGCATGAAAAACAAAGGCCGCTATTGCCATCGTCAATAGTACAGGTATAACGCTCCATCGTGTTTTGAATCCAATAATGATCAGGAGGGGAAAAACCACTTCTGCAATAATGGCCAGAATCAAGGAAGCTGGAGCTCCTATTCCAATGGGATCGGCAAACTCCAGATTATTGGAGAGCAGATTTTGTAGTTTCGGGATTCCATGGGTGAGCAACATGCCACTGAAGGCAACCCGAAGGAACAGAAGACCAAAATTATGGAGGTTGGATTTGTTCATACGGCAGTTTTTATACATTTCGAAGCTGTGAAATTAGGAAATATATTAGAATCCGTATAACTTATTAAATGTATTTTTGCGATTTTTAAAGAAAAAAGCATGTCCAAGATTGAGGCCTGGATTTCCGCTGCTCGCCTGCGGACATTACCTTTATCCATTTCCGGAATTGTTACCGCTGGAGCAGCCGCAAAGGAGGCAGGGGTATTTTCAACTTCCATTTTTGGCCTGGCCCTTGCAACGACCCTTGGCCTCCAGATCCTTTCCAATTTTGCCAATGATTATGGCGACGGGGTAAAAGGCACAGACAATCTCGACCGCGTGGGACCCGTTCGAGCCATGCAAAGTGGTATCCTCTCGGCTTCAGATTTGAAAAAGGGCATAATAATAACGTCAATTATCACCCTGACTTTGGCGGGGCTCCTTATTTATATTGCTTTTCAAAATGGGAATATTTTTCATTCCTCTCTGTTTTTTGTTCTGGGAATTGCCGCCATTGTTGCCGCAATTACCTATACCGTAGGTAAAACGGCCTATGGATATCGGGCCTTGGGCGATGTATTTGTCTTTATATTCTTCGGGCTCCTCAGCGTGCTGGGAGGTTTTTTCTTGTTTTCAAAAAATCTGGAGGGTTTTATTTTGCTGCCGGCTATAGTTATCGGCCTTTTAAGTACAGCGGTCCTAAATCTCAACAATATGAGGGATCGAATCCCGGATGAAAAGGCACAAAAAATCACCCTTGCAGTTATGCTCGGGGAATCAAAAATGAAATTTTACCACTATTCCTTAATTTCCATTGCCTTCGTTTGTGCTGTCGCTTATTTTATATTGAAGGAAGCATCGGTCAGGGAGTTTCTTCCTCTTGTGGCCTTTATTCCCTTATTTTTACATCTTTCTAAGGTAAAACAAAACACCTCGGCACCGCTTTTGGATCCGGAACTGAAAAAAGTCGCCATCAGCACCTTCCTGTTTTCAATATTGTTTTTTGTTTCGGCATGGTTTTAATATATTTAGGAGCAAAAATTAAATTATGAAAATTACTTTCTACGGACAAAATTGCCTGGGCATCGAAATACGCGGGAAACATATTTTGGTGGATCCTTTTATTACGGGAAATGATTTGGCCAAGGACAAAATTGATATTGAAACCTTGAAGGCAGATTATATATTGTTGACCCATGCCCATAGCGACCATACTTTGGATGCAGAAACCATAGCAAAACGGACCGGCGCTATTATTGTCAGCAATTTTGAAATCGCCTCCCACTATGAATCCAAAGGAATTGAGGTCCACCCTATGAATACCGGAGGAAAATGGAATTTCGAGTTTGGAATGGTGAAATACGTGGTCGCACACCATACCAGTAGTTTTCCCGACGGTACCTATGGTGGCAATCCTGGCGGCTTTGTGATCCGGGGCGAACACAAGAACATCTACATTGCCGGGGACACCGCCCTTACCATGGATATGAAATTGATTCCATTATATACCAAGCTGGATCTGGCCATACTTCCAATTGGCGATAATTTTACCATGGGTATAGACGATGCTATTATTGCATGTGATTACGTGGAATGCGATAAGGTCTTGGGCGTGCATTACGATACCTTCGGGTATATAGAAATTGACCACGAAGAGGCCAAACGTAAGTTCTACTCCGCCGGAAAGGATTTGATGCTTTTGGAGATAGGGGAATCCATCGAAATATAATGGGGATTTTTGAACAAAATCAAAATACCAACCGTCATAATACCACCTCCAACAATCCAACAATCAAAAAATCCCCTTGAAAGCTTATTTCCAAAAACACATCCTCAACTTCAAACGCCCCAGCGGAACTTCC
>CAYXDM010000007.1:7232-12355 GCA_964463595.1 uncultured Aequorivita sp.
TTGCGTTCCAATGATCCTTTTATTTTGTTCCCGTCAGAATTTACCGGTGGGGCATCCTCGATCCCTATCAATGGATTGGTCTGGATGGGCGAAAAGAAGTTTATGAAAGCGCAGATTTCAGAAAAGTTGAAACAAGGCTTCACGTGCATCAAGATGAAAATCGGCGCAATCGACTTTAAAACAGAACTGAATCTCCTAACATCCATTAGAAAGGAATTTTCACCTTCCGAAGTGGAATTGCGCGTGGATGCAAATGGAGCTTTTCTGCCGAAGGAAGCACTGGAGAAATTAAAGATTCTTTCAGATCTGGAGCTACATTCCATCGAACAGCCCATAAAACAGGGGCAGTGGCAGGAAATGGCCCGGCTTTGTGAAGATACCCCTTTGCCCATTGCCTTGGATGAGGAACTGATCGGGATTTTTTCAGAAGCAGAAAAAAATGAGCTGCTCGATACCATTAAACCTCAATATATAATCTTAAAACCTTCTTTAGTCGGTGGTTTCCGCGGAAGCGACGCATGGATCGATCTTGCGGGGAAACACGGTGCGGGCTGGTGGATGACCTCGGCCTTGGAGAGCAACATTGGATTGAATGCCATATCGCAATATACGTTTACAAAAAAGAGTATTTTGCCCCAAGGTTTGGGTACTGGGAGCCTTTATACCAATAATATTGAAAGCCCTCTGAAAGTTGCGCAGGGAAAATTATATTATGATCCCAATCAAAAATGGGGTTTCGATTTTTAACAATGCTCAAAACACAAAATATGTTTATAAAACAAGCCTTTAATTATCAACACGACTGGTGGAGATATCTTATTCCAATAATTTCTGTCCTGGGAATAATGTTTCTCAACGGCGCCGTAGTTTATGTCTTAAATATTGATGTCTCCGAATTGATGAAAACAGAAATTGAGCGGAAGGGTTCAAATCGGTTTTTATTTGAGAATTTAATTCCGTTTGCGGTTTTGCTGGGTTTTCTATTTTTATGGATAAAATTTGTCCACCGTCAACCTATAAAAACTGTGACAACATCGAGAAAAAAGGTTGACTGGGGGCGTGTATTTTTTGGTTTCGGGCTTATTGTAATTGCAATGTTAATCATCACTGGCATCGATTACTATCAGAACCCTGAAAAGTATGTTCTCCAATTCAATTTAGTCCCATTTCTCATATTGGCGGTTATTGCCTTAACCCTATTGCCACTTCAAACTAGTTTTGAAGAATATCTTTTTCGAGGTTATTTAATGCAAGGGATAGGGGTTTTGGCCAAAAATCGATGGGTCCCGTTGTTGATTACCTCGGTGATTTTTGGCGGTATGCACTTTATGAATCCGGAGGTTGGCAAGCTTGGAAACACGATTATGGTTTTTTATATCGGCACAGGTTTTTTTCTAGGTATAATGACTTTGATGGACGAGGGAATGGAATTGGCGCTGGGCTTTCATTTTGGCAATAACTTAATAGCAGCCATGTTGGTAACTTCAGATTGGGCTGCTTTCCAAACAAATGCTGTTTTAAAGGATATTTCGGAACCATCTACAGGCTTCCAGGTGCTTGCTCCAGTATTAATAATCTATCCTCTTTTTCTTCTGATAATGGCCAGGCGATATAAATGGACAGATTGGAAAGAAAAGCTCTTCGGCAAAGTTGAGGTGCCCGTTATAGTTTCCGATCCATCAAGGGAAGAAATTGAAGATGACCAGAAATGGTAGAGTCTTTTTTACATCCTGAGTTTAGATTAAACGGCGAATTTTTTTCTTCCGAGGAGACCTTGAGGGTCCGGATGATCGATTTCCTGGAAAGCGGGAAGGATGATAGGATTGCAATTGGCAAATTCATTTTGGAATGGTTGGATGCCAAGGATTATATCTCGGTGAAAACCTCGGGTTCAACCGGAATCCCAAAAAATATAACACTTAAGAAGATCCGTGTTTGCAACAGTGCCACCGCGACCGTAGAATTTTTCGGATTAAACGCCGGAACCAAAGCACTGCTTTGCCTTTCAGCGGAATATATTGCGGGCAAAATGATGCTGGTGCGCGCTATGATTGCCGGCTGGGATATTTATTTGGCCCCACCCGGAAAAAATCCTTTGGCAGCAATCCACTCGAATTTTGATTTCACTGCCATGGTTCCCTACCAGGTTCATCATTCCCTGCCGGATCTACATAAGGTGAAAAAATTGATCGTGGGGGGTGGTGCGGTTTCCAGAGCACTCGAAGTTAAATTGCAAAAGGAAAAAACCCGGGCCTTTGCAACTTATGGCATGACCGAAACGATTAGCCATGTGGCCATCCGTTGTTTAAATGGAGCAAATAGATCATCAGTATTTCAAGCGCTACCGGGAATAGAATTTTCCCAGGATAAAAATTCTTGCCTTCAAATAAATGCCCCCAGGGTTTTGGAAACACCTATTGCCACCAACGATGTGGTGGATTTGATTTCTCCAATCAGTTTCACCATTCGTGGTAGAATCGACAATGTAATCAATTCCGGGGGAGTGAAAATCCACCCTGAAGGGATTGAGGAAAGATTGGCTGAATATATAAAGGAGTCTTTCTTTATCTCCTCGGAAACGGATGAGTTTCTGGGAGAACGGGTAGTTTTGATCCTTGAAAGCAAGGAAAAAAAGATGCTGGAGGATTATAAGGACATCCTCCAGGTTCTTCAACCTTATGAAAAACCAAAAAAACTACTTACTTCCCCTCAATTTATTTATACAGAAACCGGAAAGATTCGCAGAAAGGACACCTTGAGGAGTATTAAGGATATAAATTCATAAGGAATATCCCTTTTATCTCCACTCTATAACTTTTGTTTGCCTGGGCTATTCAAAATCTCTTTCCAACTTAGCGGCCCTATATAGGTTTTGCCCTTTTTAAATATAGAGTTGCGAATTTGAGGTAAAGATTTCACTTCAAATCAATGCCAGGAAGGAACAGTCTTTTCGAAAATCCCCTAGGCCTTTCTTCCTCCCCAAATCCCGAGATCTATTATTTCTTCTGGGTTAAGGACGTCAAACAAACCCTGATTTCGAGTCTTTATTTACTTCATATTTATCTTCGAAAAAAAATTAGTTGCAGATTAACATCTATTTAAGTATTTTTATGAGATATTAACTAAATAATCTAAATTATGATGAGAATTACCATTTTAGGCATTTTTGTCGGGCTTCTATCGTTGTCGATGAACGCCCAGTTTATTAAGTCGTCGGGCTCGCAACCCCAAATCAAGACGACGGATGTCCAGAATCGGGATCAAGCAAATGCCTCCGCCCAGGAGATATATGCGAGATACCTGGAGCTGGGAAAACAGTCTGGAGCCATCTCCCAGTTTTTCACGAAAGAAGAGCAAAAGGTTTTACAATCCTATTTGGCTTCAAAAAATATTGTCCGACCTGCAGGTATTTTAGGTTCGGCCAATATGGATTCGCAACGTAGTGCGCAACTGCCTGCGGCGTACCACAATTCAAACCAGACAGCTGTAGCGGAAACTGTTGCGGGAAGAACAGCCAGCAACCAGTTTGACATTCAAGCTCCAATTCCGTTTACGGGAATTTCGATAGCTCCGCGCAGTAATCTTGTCCCGGAATTGATTTACGATAATGGACCCCATTATAACGTGGAAGGTCCTCCAAAAGTAAGTATGTTACAGGATACCAGTTTGGGAATGAATAGTTATGGTTTTTCATGCAATTCGAGTGGGCCCTTCACCATAGCCGATGATTTCGTGCTTTCGGCCGATGCGGATATTTCCTCCATGGATTTCTATAGTTACCAGACAGGATCTACCCCACCCACCCTCAACGCCGTATATGTGCGAATTTGGAATGGTGATCCGAGTGGCGGAGGAACAGTGGTTTGGGGCGATATGACAACCAACCGTTTTACCGCAGCCATTTCAAGCGAAACTTATCGCCAGGTTGAAAGCGCCCCTGGGGACACTTCGAGGATCATACAAATGGTGACAGCCAATACCACAGGACTGTCACTTACCGCAGGAACCTATTGGGTGGAGTTTATGTTTGGCGGCACTGGGGCCTCAGGTCCTTGGGCACCTGCTATTGCAATATGGGGCAATGCTACCACTGGAAATGCCATCCAAAGCAATGCGGGGATCTGGACCCCTCTTGTAGATGTTGGCCCCCAGGGAATGCCTTTTCAAATTTACGGCACTCTAACCGGTGGAGGGACTTTTCCTGAACCCTATTGTGGGCCCATAACTTACAATCTGGATATTGAGCCAATCACTCTTGTGGACGTTGCTGGGATTAATAATAGAACCAGTGGCGAGATAAATGGAAGTCCCGCACATGAGGATTTTACTTCCATTATTGGAAATATGGAAGAAGGAGAATCATACCCCATTGCTCTTGAGGGAAATACCAATGGAGGCTTCACCTGTAGTTTTACGGTTTTTATCGATTGGAACCAAGACGGAATTTTGGACAATGATTCCGAACGCTATCAAATAGGAACCATTAATAGCTCCAACGGAAATGACGGCCAGCAAGCAACTGGAACGATTGTAGTACCGGAAGGAGTTGTAGAAGGACCCACCAGAATGAGAGTGATCAAGAGATTTACCGCTAGCTATGCCACAGATTCCTGTACCCCTGGCTCTGGTTATGGGCAGGCAGAGGATTATACCATAAACGTTACTGCCGGCGGCGGCGGAGGACCATTCCCTGATCCCTATTGTGGCCCGATAACTTTCTCTTCTGAAGTGGAACCCATCACTCTCGTGGAGGTTGCTGGGATTAATAATAGAACCAGTGGCGAGATAGGTGGAACTCCGGCACATGAGGATTTCACTTCTATTAGTGGAGATATGGAAGAGGGAGAATCATACCCAATTGCTCTGGAAGGAAATACAAATGGTAGCTGGACTTGCAGTTTCACGGTCTTTATTGATTGGAACCAAGACGGAATTTTGGACAATGCCTCCGAACGATATGAAATAGGAACTATTGTCAATTCAACGGGCGAGGACGGCCAGCAAGCAACTGGAACTATTGTTGTTCCTGCGGGAGTCGTGGATGGACCCACCAGAATGAGGGTGATCAAGAAATTTACTTCCAGCTATGCCACAGATTCCTGCACCCCTGGCTCTGGTTTTGG
>CAYXDM010000007.1:12455-32165 GCA_964463595.1 uncultured Aequorivita sp.
AATTTTGGTTTTGACATCTCCGAAGTGGTCTTTGACATCGATCCGGTCTTGTTGGAAGGAGCCAGTGGATCGGGAATGGTCTATTGGGTGAGTCTCTATGTTAATATGTCCGGTGGAAGTGGCTACCTAGGTGGAACTTCAAACATCGTAGGGCTGCAGCATGCCTTTTCCCTTGATGCAGGAGCAACCTGGAGTACCAACCCGGGATGGGATTCAGTATATCTACTTGAAGGAGATTGTGAGCCAATAGGCGGAGGTGGACCTGGTCCTTTGACCACGGTTTATGGGATCGATAATGCCACCCAGGATCTTATAGGATTTGGAACCTCAGATCCCCAAAACGCAGAAATCTTTGGAACTTCTCCTGTAACTGTGAACTTTGAAAATGCCGGTGCTATTGACCCAGCCGATCCTAATACTGGATATGCGCTCGATAATGTCGGACAATTCTATTCATTTGATGTTACAACCGGGTTTTATACTGCTTTGGGAAGTATCCCAGGCGACTGGAGAGGAATGGAATTTGATCAGAATACGGGAATATTGTACGCCGTAAAAGATGAGGCCCTCCATATTATTGATCCCGTGGCGGTAACATCTTCATTGGTCGGCTCTTTTGGGATGCCGGTCGGATCGTTAACTATTTCCTTGGCCATTGATGGTTCGGGTGTGGGTTATGCTCATGAGATTGTCGACGATTTGCTCTATTCCATCAATTTGGCTACGGGAGCTGCAACGGTTATAGGTGCTACAGGTTTCGATGCCAATTTTGGCCAAGGTATGTGCTATGATCCTACAACGGATGCGGTTTATATGTCTGCATTTAACAACGCAACATTTTTGGCTGAATGGCGATCGGTTAATACCACTACCGGAATGACCACTTTGATTGGTCCCATTACCACCGTCAATAACTCTGCACCTCAGGTTGCCTGGTCTTCCGTAGGAGCTACATTAGATCCTCCGGCCTGTCCGAAACCTACTTTCCTTACAGTTACGGAAATTACCGAAACTACGGCAGAACTTAACTGGGTCGCCGAGCCAAATGCAAGCAATGGATATATCTGGTATGTGTTTGATCAGGGAGCTAACCCTACGACAGATACCCCTGTGTCTACCGGAACAACTCCGGCGGGTACAACCAACGCTACTGCTACCGGACTCGAAAACGCCCATAGTTATGATTTTTACGTAGTTGCGGATTGTGCTTCGGATGGACTGAGCGCTTATGCTGGTCCCGTTACCTTTGAAACGCTTATTACCCCGCCTGCTTGTGGTGGAAATTTCTATGATACGGGAGGACCCAGTGGAAATTACGGCAACAGTGAAAACGTTACAACCGTTATTTCACCAGATAATCCTGGCGATTTTGTGACCGTAACGTTTACTATGTTCGACGTGGAGTCAAACTGGGATGCGCTTTATGTGTATGACGGTCCCAATGCCACCTATCCTATGATTTCCAGTGGAAACCCTGCCACAAATAGTGGATTCCCCGCGGGAGGATATTATGGCGCTACCATCCCTGGTCCATTCAGCGCAACAGACCCTAGTGGGGCACTTACTTTTGTCTTTAGAAGTGATGGTTCTGTCACCTACCCTGGTTGGGAAGCGGACGTAACCTGTGCGATGTTCCCTCCACCGAACGACAAGATTGCCAATTCCATCAATGTGGGCGAAATAGGTTTCCCTTATACGGATCCAGCAGTTAGAATGCCGGCAGCTACATTGGAAGATGGAAACCCTGTTGATTGTGATCTTACCGGTGCAAATGGAGTTTGGTACCATTTTACCACCACAGCGCCAGGAACTGCTTCTGCCAATATAGTTACACCTGCAGGCGCAAGCAATGTAACCTTCTATACCGCTCCAAGTGAAGGGGCTGTCGAGACGGATCTAACCCGTGTGCAACAATCAAGTAATCCTTGTAATCCGGGCACGTCCTCAATGGTTACCCTGGAAGGCAATCAGACTTACTATGTATTCGTGATGAACACCGGTGCGGTTACCGATATCCAGATCGATGCTGAAACAATAGGCATAGATGACAATGTTCTAGGTGGTTTTACCTTCTACCCGAACCCGTCAACTGGATTGCTGAACTTGAACAGTAAGGAAAATATAGAAATGGCAACTATATACAACCTATTGGGTCAAAAGGTTATGGATAACACCATAAACTCAACATCTGCCATACTTGATATTTCAAGCTTAAGTACAGGAACTTATGTGCTCAAGGTAACCGTCAATGGTCAGATTGGAACTTATAAGGTATTGAAACAATAAGCTCCAAATAATTCAATTAAATCTGTAACCGTCCTGAATTTTGGGACGGTTACTTTTTTTATAGGGGATTTCTATTTCATTCTTCTCCAATTGTATCTAGGTTTGCATGCCAAAATAAGGGAACAGAAAAACCTTATTTGATTAACTTAGCCGAATGAATAAATATTCTTTTATTGTTCCTGTTTTCAATCGTCCCCAAGAAATTAGGGAATTGTTGGAAAGCATGTTAACGCTGGACTTCGAAGAAAGTCTTGAGATTGTAATTGTTGAAGACGGATCTTCGGAAACCGCAAGGGCCGTGGTGGAAGATTATTCCGATAAATTAAATATTTCTTATTATTTCAAGGAAAATTCAGGTCCCGGAGATTCCCGGAATTATGGAATGGCCCGTGCCAAAAGTGGGTACTTTATCATTCTCGATTCCGATTGTCTTCTGCCCCCGAATTATCTTTCCAGTGTTGATAAATTCCTTTCCAGCCGTTTTTATCACTGTTTCGGAGGCCCCGATGCTGCCCATTATAGTTTTTCCCCCCTTCAGAAAGCTATCAATTACGTAATGACTTCCTTCCTGACAACGGGAGGACTAAGGGGAAATAAAAGACAAATTCAGAAATTTGAGCCCCGCAGTTTTAATATGGGGATTTCAAAGGATGCATTTGAGGCTACCGGCGGCTTTGGAAAAATCCACCCCGGAGAGGATCCTGATCTGTCCCAACGCATATTGAAAGCAGGATATCAAACCATTTTTATTCCGGAGGCCGTAGTCTATCACAAACGACGGATATCCTGGGATAGGTTTTATCTGCAGGTCCAGAAATTTGGTCTCGCCAGACCCATTTTGAATCGCTGGCATCCCACATCTTCCAAAATCACCTTTTGGCTTCCCAGTATGTTTATCATATTCGTGTTACTTTCAATCATTCTCGGGGTGTTCTATAAATGGATATTTTTGGCGCCACTTTCGATATATATTACGGCAGTCTTTGTGGATTCCAGTTTTCAAAATAAAAGTCCGTATATAGGATTGTTGTCTGTTTATGCGGTGTTTATCCAGTTTTTTGGGTATGGTCTAGCCTTTATGAAATCCTTTTTCTTTGTTAACATAATGAACAAAGACCCGAAGAAGCAATTTCCATTTCTATTTTTTAAGTAACTTTAAAGTTTACCAAACCCAATAAAATGGCCAAGATCACCTCCAGAAAATATTCAAATAAGAAATTGAAATTATTCCTGTTCTTTCTGTCGATCGCCGGTATATTTTGGATCCTGACAAAATTCAGCAGGGATTTTACCGCCCCCATGGTCGCAAAAATCAACTATGTAAATCTGCCCGAAACTGCCGCCCTGGCCCAGGACAATCTTCACGAGTTAAACTATGATCTCACCGCAAATGGGTTTGAAATAATTTTTTATAAAATCAAAAAACCCGCACTGGAAGTGGATGTTTCTAAGTATTATGAAGAAAACGCGGAAGGATTTACGATATCCAAAAATGAATTGATGGGCCAACTGGCGTTGAATTTCAACAAATATATGGAGGTCAAGGATCTTCCAGAGGATGGCCTACAAGTGAACTTGGATCCTATCGTTCTTAAAAAGGTAAAGGTGGCTACCCGGCTGGACATTGGTTTTAAGGAAGGATTCAAGGCCATCGATAGTTTTATCATAAATCCAGATTCGGTAACTATCTCTGGGCCCAAAGGTATTCTGGAACAGATTGATTCCGTAAATACTGAGATTCTTTCCATGCAGAATGTGGGCAGATCCATCTCTGAAACTCTTGCTATCGTTTCCCCTTCAGATGAAATTGTTAGGATAAAACCATCCAGGATCAAGATGGAATGGGCGGTTGCCGAATTTTCACAGGGAAAATTCACGCTGCCCGTAGAGGTGATAAATCTCCCTCCTGGCACTGAACTTAAACTGGTGCCCGAGAAAATTTCCGTTTCTTTCGACATTCCTGTGGAAGATTTCTCAGAAGTCTCCCTTCGCAACTTTAGGATAGTTTGCGATTATTCCACCCGTAATATGGAAGAGAATTTTATGTTGCCCGTTTTGGCCAAAAAGCCTCAGGCCGCAGTGAATGTTGTTATGGAGCCGAAAAAAGTCGATTTTTTTATTTTCAAATAGGAATTTCTCTGGGCTCATACAAATGGGAAATTACTTCAAACAGATAAAATCATGAAAATTGTAGGACTCACTGGAGGTATCGGCAGCGGTAAAACAACCGTGGCCAAAATGTTTTCCAACTTGGGCATCCCTGTTTACAACTCCGATGAAGAGGCCAAAATCTTGACCAATTCTTCCCCAATTATTCGTGAACAACTAATATTATTATTGGGTGGGGAAGCATATAAGGACGGGAAATTGAACAGAACCTTTGTGGCGGATAAAATTTTCAATGATTCATTTCTTCTGGGGAAAGTAAACGCCATAATCCATCCTAGGGTAGCCGAACATTTCCAAAATTGGAGCGCCGTACAAACTGCGGACTACGTTATCAAGGAGGCGGCAATTTTATTCGAATCTGGAGCGGACAAACAGTGCGATCTAGTCATCATGGTTACTGCTCCGGAGCAGGAAAGGATCCGGCGTGTAATGGAACGGGACCAGGTACCGGAACAAGAGGTTCTGGCCCGGATTAAGAACCAGTGGAGTGATGTGGAAAAAATCAAACTTTCCAATTTTGTGATTGAAAACACTGATCTTTCCAAAACCCAAAAACAGGTAAACTACATCCATTCCTTACTGATTTAAAGGTGTTTGCTCATGGCGTGTTAACATTTGGTTAAAGGTGGGAATGGCTGAATGTTAAAATCTTACTTTTGAGATATGAACAAAAAACTATTCGTCTTGCTCATAGTACTTATGAGCCTCTCGTTATTGGGGATAGTATTTGTGCAGCGTTATTGGATCTCGAATGCCTACAAGACCAAGCAGGAACAATTCAATATCAGTGTTCGGCAGGTGTTGCTATCGGTGGCAAAGAAAATCCAGTTGAAAGAAATTGAGGCTTACTATCAGGTCTATAGTAAGATGGTGCAGGAGATTGAGGTGCCGGACAGCGTATCCTTTACGGAGCTGATTTATAAAATCCAGAACAGGACAACAAACGAAATTTATTTGTTTACGGATGGCATTTTGGAGCAGGATTATAAGCTTTCTTCCGGGCTTTTTGACAATGAACTTGATACCATCCAATTTAAAAAGCTTACGAGCAGGAAAACAAAAGCAAGAATTACGGAGGGTCTGGACGGGACCCCTAAAACTGAAACCAGAATTGAAACTTTCGCCAGAATGCCCGATTATGAACGAAGGCAGTTTGAGAATTTTATCAGTGACGTGGCTGCCTTAACTCCCATACACAAGAGAGTAGAAGTCAGTGAAATTGAGGATTTAATAAGGAAAGAGCTCGATGAGCGGGGGTTGGAATCCGACTTTGAATTTGCGGTTTTTAGCAACAATCTGGAAACCAAGGTACGTTCTGATAATTTTGAGCTGGACGAAGGCCACACATACGTGGTTCCCCTTTTTGTGAATGACCTAAAAAACAATTATGATCTGTATGTTGATTTTTCAGGAAGGAACCAGCTAGTAGTGAGTAGTATTTTGGGCATGGCCATACTGTCGCTTGTGTTTACGGCAGTTATTATTTTAGCCTATGCCAGTGCTATTTCCCAGATATACAAGCAACGGCAGATTTCGCAGATAAAGACGGATTTCATCAATAATATGACACATGAATTTAAAACGCCCATTGCTACCATAAATCTTGCCCTGGATTCCCTAAAAAATCCAAAGGTCAAGGACAATAGGGAGTTTTTAGAACGATATCTGGGAATGATTCGGGACGAAAATCGACGAATGCACGCACAAGTGGAGAATGTGTTGAGAATATCAAAATTGGAGAAAAACGAGCTCAATCTTTCCAAAGAGGCGGTTGATCTACAGGAAATTACCCGCGAGGCAATCTCGCATGTTAACTTGATTGTGGAAGATAGACAGGGATATGTCAAGACCCATTTTGGTGCTATAAACACCAAGATTCTCGGAAACAAATCGCATTTGACAAACGTGGTGGTCAATATTTTGGACAATGCCATAAAATACTCCGTAAAGGAACCAAAAATTGATATCTATACGGAAAACGTAAAAAACAGTATAATCTTGAAAATCCGCGATCAGGGAGCGGGGATGAGCAAGGCGGTAGTGAAGAGAATTTTTGAGAAATTCTATCGCGAACATACCGGGGATATACACAACGTAAAAGGCCATGGTCTTGGTCTGGCTTATGTTAAGAGCATTCTTGACGACCACGATGCAGAAATTTTTGTGGAGAGCGAGAAAGACAAAGGCTCAACATTTATTTTAAAACTACACCTAATATCTTAAACTATGGAAACTGAAAACAAAAAAATCCTTCTTGTAGAAGACGACCCAAATTTTGGCACGGTATTGAAAGACTACCTGGCCATGAACGATTATAACGTAACCCACGCCAAAAATGGTATGGAGGGTTTTGAGAAATTCAAAAAAGATGATTTTGACCTATGTATTCTCGACGTGATGATGCCGTACAAGGACGGCTTTACCCTTGCCAAGGAAATCCGCGAGAAAAATGAAGATATCCCCATCATTTTCCTTACGGCCAAAGCCATGAAAGAAGATGTTTTAAAAGGCTATAAAGTCGGTGCCGATGATTATCTGAACAAGCCCTTTGACAGCGAAGTATTGCTGATGAAGATCAAGGCGATCATCCAAAGAAAGGCGACGGATTCCATTGCGGACAGCAAGCAATTTGAATTTGAGATCGGAAACTTCTTCCTCAATTCAAAGTTGAGGTTTTTGACCTACAAAAATGAAGATCCCATCAAATTATCCCCAAAGGAAAATGAGCTGCTGCGCCTTCTGGCCCTCCACAAAAATGACCTGATGGCCCGTGAACTTGCCCTTACAAAAATTTGGAGAGACGATAACTACTTTACCTCCCGCAGTATGGATGTGTATATCGCAAAATTGAGAAAATACCTGAGCAAGGATGACGGCGTCGAAATCGTCAACATCCATGGCGAAGGTTTTCGATTGGTAGTAAAGGACGAAGTGGATAATTAATTCCTACCCACATATTTACTGGTTTTGAAAAACGTCATTTATTTTGACGTTTTTTCTTTTATAAAGGAAATAATCCCTTCGGGATCGCTCCGATAATCGAACCAATTGATTTCCTTGTTCCTTCGAAACCAGGTGCCTTGTCTCTTTGCATATCGCCGGGTATTTTTCTTGATTTCCAAAATGGCATCTTCCTTGGAAAGATTCCCATCAAAATATTCAAACAACTCCTTATACCCAACTGTTTGCAGAGCGTTCCGATCGCGATGTTCATAGAGAAAATGGGCTTCCTCTATCAATCCCTTCTCCACCATCTTGTCCACCCTTTCATTTATGCGGGCATAGAGTACCTCCCTTTCTGCGGTAAGTCCGATGTGCAGGGTATTAAAATCCCTGGAAACCGCTTTCTGGTTTAGAAAGGAGGAAAACGGTTTGCCGGTAAGATCAAAAATTTCAAGTGCCCGGATAAGTCGATGGGGATTTTGGATATCGATTTTTGAATAGTGGACGGGATCCGATTTCTGCAATCTTTTCTGAAGATATTCCATTCCGAAGGATTTTAGATCGGAATTCAACTTTTGTCGTATTCCAGTGGGCACCTTGGGAAAATTATCCAACCCCTCGACTACCGCGTCTATATACAGACCAGAGCCTCCAACCATAACCAAGTGCTGGAGCGCTTCGTCCTCTCTGTTCAAGGGGAAGAGTTTCCGGTTTATCAACTCCAAAGCTTCCCGTTCAAAATCGCCGACGGAATAATTTTCAAAAATACTTTTGGTTTGGATAAAATGATGGATAACCGATTCTTGATCTTCTTTTGAAGGCACAGCAGTGCCAATGGACATTTCTTTATAGAATTGTCTGGAGTCTGCCGAAATTATTTCTGTGGAAAATGCCTGGGAAATGGCTATTGCCAATGTAGTTTTGCCAATGGCGGTAGGCCCCACCACACAGATTAGCCATGGTTTCTGTTTCATTATCGCGCTTTGTTTACCATATTTTGCTTATGCATTTCCCGTCTTTTAAAAATACGGAAACGGCAGCTTTTCGAGTTTCGAGGCACTTTGGACCTTAATCAAAAAAATGTTTAATTGGATAAATTGGGTTCCAGGTCTATGGTTTTCAAAACCTTGTTTTTGCGGAGATAGTTCTGGATAATATATTGAGCTTCCCGCCGATATTTGGCTGGGTTGATAATCGTTTTCAAAATTTTCGGTTTTAGGATCTGGTAATTTAGATCAAAATACGAATACCCCATATATACGCCATTTTCTATCCAGATTACGGAACGCTCTTGTGGTTCCCTTCCTCGATCGATAAGCAGAAAACTTTTGTTTACAAAACTTTCCCGATCCAAAAATTCAGAAACCCGACGATTGTATTCCGCTGGATTTCCAGGATCCTTATCATTTCCCCAGGAAAGGTCCGTAGTTTCAAAATTTCCGTTTTCAGAAATGGATTCTGGACGTGAAATTATAGGACAAAGTTGATATTCCTGCCTTATTCTCAACAGTTCCACCTTAGCTTGCTGATAATTTCCAAAAGTGAGCAATGCGGGGTTTCCATCATTCGATTTTTCAAGCCGGAGATTGACAAAACCATTCCCATCCTGAAAAGACGAAAGTTGGTAGGCGAATGTAGCCTGGCGGGGAATCCGGTTGTATTTGGGTCTGTTTTGCCGAATTTCCTCATATTCCTTCAGTATTGACAGCAATTCATTTCCAGTTCGTTCATACGACACGGAATTTACCTCCAGTTGTAATCGTTTGGATTTTTTATTGGAATTGGTAAAATGCTGTACCAGTTTTTTCCTGATATTATTGCCTCTTCCCATATAAATTATTTTCCCCGCCTTATTATGAAGGTAATAGACTCCTATTTCTGGAGGTGTCGATTCGATAAGTTCCAGGTGTTTTGTATCCAATTTCGGTTTGGGGTCCCTTTTTAGGGTTGAGGCAATTATTTCCTTCGAGGTATCCTTGGAAAGGAGCATTTTGAAAAGGGCAACCGTGGCTTTGGCATCCCCCTGCGCACGGTGCCGATCGCTCAACGGAATGCCCAGGGCGTGGACCAATTTTCCCAAACTGTATGATGGCATATCCGGAATCAGCTTTTTGGATAGTTCAACAGTGCACAGGGTTTCTTTTTCGAAATTATAGCCCAAACGATCAAATTCCGTAGTCAAGATACGGTTGTCAAAAAGTGCGTTATGGGCAACCATCACACATCCATCGGTAATCTCGATGATCCGTTTTGCCACTTCATAGAATTTGGGGGCCAGGCGCAACATCTCATTGTTTATGCCGGTAAGATTGACCACATAGGGCTGGATTGGACGTTCGGGATTAATTAAACTGGCAAATTGATCCACAATGCGATGACCATCAAATTTATAGATTGCAATTTCGGTTATCCCTTCCTCATTGTATTTTCCGCCCGTTGTTTCTATGTCTAAAATCGCGTACATCCGCTTTTGTATTCTCCGTTGTTTTTTGGTTATTGTTTGTTTTTTGTTCAGGAATATTTTCTTGTTCAGGCATAATCGCGTTCCCCGAAAATAGCACTGCCCACCCTTATCATATTGCTGCCATGGGCGAGGGCCAATTTATAATCGCCGCTCATTCCCATAGATAATATAGTAAAATTATGGACCTCGCGGAGCGAATCATAATAGTTTTTTAACCTGGCAAATTCATCTGAAATTTGGTTTTCATTTTCGGTAAAGGTAGCCATGCCCATCAATCCCATGATTTTGATGTTTTGAAGCTTTTTCAATTCATCCGAATTTAGCAGTTCCACGGCTTTTTCAATATCCATTCCAAATTTACTTTCTTCTTCGGCAATTTTTATCTGAAGCAAACATCGGATCGTTCTTGAATTCTTTTTTGCCTCTTTATCTATTTCTTTTAAAAGCTTGGTACTATCCACCGCATGGACCAAACTGACAAAGGGCGCCATATATTTTACCTTATTGCGCTGTACATGGCCAATCATATGCCATTCCACGTCCTTTGGCATCTCCTGCCACTTGGACTCCATTTCCTGGATTTTGTTTTCCCCAAAAATCCTTTGGCCTGCGGCATAAGCTTCCATAATATCAACCACGGGATGTGTTTTGGAGACGACTACCAATGTTGTATCTGTGGGTAGTCCACGTTTTAGTTCCTTTAGATTTTCTGAAATATTCACTTTCATTTTTCCCATTGTGATCCTTGAGTTTTATATTTCCAATTTAGGTCAGAATTCATAAACGGTTACTCCGCTCCTTAATTTCGGTTCTATGTACGTGCTCTTGGGCGGCATTTTTAGGCCCTCATCGGCGATTTTTCTCATTTCCTCCGTGGTGACAGGCAACATGCCAAAGCCGACGGCAAAGGTGCCGGAATCAACTACGGTCTTTACGTATGCCAATTCCTTTTTTCCATGGGAATATTCTATGCGTTGGTCATTTCTAAGATCCTCTATTCCCAAAAGGGGCTTCAAAATGGTGACGTATAGAATCTGTGAATCCAGGGCGTCCAGGGCATTCTCAATATTGTATTTCTTTTTTCGAAGATGGAGGGAATAAAATTCCCCGTCCAGATACATACTGAATTGATGGGCTTTGGTAGGCCGAAAATAATCCTGGCCCCGATTCTCTATTCTGAAGGATTCATCCAATTTAATTAAAAATTCCTCCTTCTCCAACCCATTGAGATCCTTAACCAAACGATTGAATTCATAAATTTTTAGATCGCTCTCCGGAATAAGATAACACATAAAATAATTGTATGGTTCCTCCCCGGTATGATCGGGGTTTTCCTGCTTTAAATCCTTGGCCAATAAATAGGATGCGGCCGAGCGATGGTGTCCGTCGGCAATATAGAGCGCGGGGATTTCCGCAAAGGTTTCCTCGATTTTTTTCAACAAGTCTTCATCGTCCACGTTCCAAAGATAATGTGTGTCCCGGTAGGTGGTGGTAAATTCATATTCCGCCCGATCTTGCATTATGGAACCTATAATATCCTCCAGTTTATTGTTATCGGGATAAGTGAGCAAAACCGCTTCGGCGTTGAATCCAACGGTTTTTATGTATTCCTTCATTCTTGTTTCGCGATATTCCAAAGTGTCCTCATGCTTTTTGATGACGTCGTCCTCGTAATCCTTAACGCTCGCAGCGGCTACAATACCCTTGAATTCCAGCCCGTCGCGATTTACGATTTTATAAACATAAAACGAAGGCTTGCCATCTTGTATAAAAATACCGTCCTCCTTAAATTCCTCATATCGGTTCCTTACCAATCCATACCTTTCGACCCCAGAAATTTCCTTTTGAAATTTATAACCTGGATTGACGATATGTAAAAATGAAAATGGATTGTCTCTCAACCGAGATTCAACTTGGGCCGCGGTATAGCTGTCATAGGAGCGGGCAGCAAGCAGATTTACTTTGTCCCTCGTGGGACGAACAGCTTTAAAAGGTCGGATTTTTGCCAATTTATTTTTATTTGGTTTAAAGGGAAGGGCGGGGATATTTCTCTTTTAACTAAAATTATCGTGCGAATTGGGATGCAACGGTTTCAGCCTTCCGGTTTTCACTATAATCGTAAAAACCCTCCCCGCTCTTACTTCCCAATTTCCCGGCCATAACCATGTTCACCAATAGCGGACAGGGCGCATACTTCGGATTTTTGAATCCGTTGTACATTACATTCAAAATGGAAAGACAAACGTCCAGCCCTATAAAATCGGCAAGGGCAAGGGGCCCCATGGGGTGGGCCATTCCCAATCGCATTACGGTATCAATTTCTTTTACCCCCGCAACACCGTTGTAAAGCGTTTCTATGGCTTCATTTATCATAGGCATCAAAATGCGGTTGGCCACAAAACCGGGATAATCATTCACTTCGACTGGAACTTTGTCCAGTTTTTTTGATAGGGCTTCCACCGTTTCAAAAGTGGCCTGGCTGGTGGAATATCCCTTGATGATTTCCACAAGTTTCATAATGGGGACCGGGTTCATAAAATGCATTCCGATAACCTTATCCGGCCTAGATGTTTCAGCGGCAATCTGGGTAATGGATATGGAAGAGGTATTGCTCGCCAAAATAGTATCGGCATCGCAATATGTATCCAGATCGCGGAAAATCCTGAGTTTTAAATCTACATTCTCTGTGGCGGCCTCCACGACCAATCCCACATCTTTCACCCCTTTTTCAAGGTTGGTATGGGTACTGATATTGGATAGGGTCCGTTGCCGGTCCGCTTCCGTAATGGTTTCCTTTCCTACCATCCGTTCCAGATTTTTGGAGATTGTCGCCATTCCTTTGTCCAGAAATTCCTGCTGAAGGTCTATTAGATGTACTGTATAATCAAATTGGGCAAACGTATGGGCAATCCCATTTCCCATGGTACCGGCACCTATTACTGCTATTTTCTTCATTATTGATGTAAAATTTTATCTGTTTTAGTTTCCTTGTTCCATTTTCGGAAAAGAATTTATATTTTCTTGAAATTTTCCAGGACCAGCATGGCCACTCTTAAGGCCTCGGTCCCTTGGCGCAGGGAAACCTCCGGGGTCTCGTCCGCCATAATCGAATCCGCAAAGCTTTCAAGCTCGTCCAGGATTGCATTGTTGCTTTCTACCTCGGGATTTTCGAAATAAATTTGTTTTTGGATCCCTTCGGCATTGGTGAGGATGAGGGCAAAATCGTCCGGTAGTTCCGGCGCGTCCTTCATCCGTACGGCTTCACATTTTTTATCGAGGAAATCCACCGAGATATAGGCGTCGCGCTGAAAGAATCTCGCCTTCCGCATTTTCTTCAGCGAAATTCGGCTGGCGGTAAGGTTTGCCACACAGCCGTTTTCAAATTCGATGCGCGCATTGGCAATATCGGGCGTCTCGCTCAAGACCGAAACCCCGCTTGCACTCACGGTTTTTACTCGGCTCTGGACCACGCTCAATATAATGTCGATATCGTGGATCATTAAATCAAGAACCACGGAAACATCTGTGCCCCGTGGATTGAATTCCGCCAACCGATGGGTTTCGATAAACATCGGATTGCTGATTTTGTCCTTGATGGCCCTAAAGGCCGGGTTGAAACGTTCTACCTGGCCCACTTGGCCGCGGACCTTTTTTTGTTTGGCCAAGTCCCTTATTGTTTCGGCTTCCGCAACGGTTTGGGTAATGGGTTTTTCAATAAAAAGATGTCTCCCGGCCTCAATTACTTTTCTTGCACATTCAAAATGATGTATGGTCGGGGTGACGACTACCACCATTTCGGCAGCTTCAATTAAGGACTCCATAGTGGGAAAGCTCATGTAGCCAAATTCCGCCACAATTTTTTCCGAAGCATTTTTATCGGCATCATAAAACCCCACCAACTCATATTTATCGGATTGGGCAAGCAGTTTTAAATGAATTTTTCCCAAGTGGCCTGCACCCAGAACTCCCGCTTTTAGCATGTAATTTGTTTTCAACAAATGTAAGATTTTTATAGGAAAGCATAAAGGTTATTCGGTGTTCCGTCTCAGTGATCCATCTAAGTACGCTGTGGCCACTTCTCACGCTGTGTTAAGAAAGCAACTACAATTATTGGAATTAAAACCTTCGGCTTCCCGCCAAAAATGGGTTACTTTGCACTATAAATTCGTAATACCATGAAAGATACGTTTACCCATCAAGGAATGCGGAAGAAATTGATCAAAACGCTCGAAAAGAAGGGGATAGCGGATCGGAATGTGCTTGAGGCAATGGGAAGGGTTCCGCGCCATCTCTTTATGGATTCCGGCTTTGTGGATCACGCCTATGTGGATAAAGCCTTTCCAATTGCAGCCGAACAGACTATCTCGCAACCTTATACCGTAGCCCGGCAGACTGAACTGCTGCAGGTAAAAAAGGATGATAAGGTTTTGGAAATAGGAACGGGCAGTGGGTACCAAGCCGCGGTTTTATTGGAAATGGGAATCAGACTTTACACCATTGAGAGACAGAACGAACTTTTTAAAAAAACACAGTTGTTTTTGCCCAAGCTGGGCTATAAGCCAAAACGAATGGTCTTTGGCGACGGGTATCTCGGACTGGAAGAAGAAGCCCCTTTTGATGGCATCATTGTAACCGCAGGTGCTCCCTTTGTGCCACAACCTTTACTCGCCCAATTGAAGGTGGGAGGGAGGCTGGTGATTCCGGTGGGGGAGAACGTTCAAATTATGACTGTTTTTACCCGGAAATCGGAAAGTGAATTTGAGAAGGAGGAGTTTGGCGAGTTTCGGTTCGTACCTTTGTTGGAAGATAAAAACTAATTGGTTTTCAATTATTTACCTTCAAATACTCCGTTCCGTTTTTTTTGTTCCTGAATTTTTAATATTTTGCTGTAAAGATTTTTATTTCACCTAATGCAACTATTTTTGAACATTGAAAGGAATCCAACCGATTCTTTTAGATATATCAATTTTTGAACTTTTAAACAACCTCGGATCTCTCTATTTTCTGCCAGAGCGGAATTGTGGATTTCCTTAGATTTCATACCCGGATGAATTTTAAAAAATATCTTTTACTTTTTTCAATCCTAGCCTTAAGCACAGAATCTCATAGCCAGGTAGGAATCGGCACTATAGAACCTTCACCCGCTGCAATGTTGGAGGTAAGCAGCCAGACAAACGGTACTGGAGATTATAAGGGGTTCATGCCCCCAAGGGTTCCAGACGTGGATGCCCGAAACTCGATTCCCGTAACCGCAGCCGATGATGGGTTGATGGTGTATGTTCAGGACATTGGCTGTTTACAGATTTGGGATGGGAGCGGTTGGGAAAATATTATGTGCCAAAATTATCCTCCCGTAGCGCAAAATGTTTCCTTTTCAGGGAATCTTTTTGTTGGGGAAGAGCTTGAAGCCACCTTTACATATTTCGATGCCGAAGGCGATCCGGAAGGAGCCCACTCATATCAATGGTATAGGGCAGACGATATGCCGGGAGCGGGAGCAATTGAAATTCCGGGTGCAACCAGTGAAACCTATCAAATCGTCACTGCCGACCTAGGAAAATATCTGGCAGTTGAAATTACACCTAGGGCTATCACTGGACTATCTCCTGGAGCTTCTGTAAGATCATCCTATCAGGGACCCGTGGTAGTCCCACTTTTCGCAAGTGATTTGTTCATTTCGGAATACGTGGAAGGTAGTGGTCAAAATAAGGCTATTGAAATAGCAAATTTTACAGGCAGTGCAAAAAATCTTAATGGTTATAGACTTGTGATTTATTCTAATGGTAATACAAGTCCTCAATCACCTATATCCTTTAATAATAATTATTTATTAGCTCACGGCGATGTCTATATTATAAAACACTCAGATGCTTCGGGGATTAGTGTTTTTAATCAAGCATCGGGCGCTTTAGGGTTTAATGGGGATGATGCAATAGTCTTACGCACTTTAACGGGAACGAATATAGATGTAGTCGGAATAATAGGAGATACTGAAATGTTTGGAGAAAACAAAACCCTTCGTAAAAAACCCGCCACTGGCCCTTCCACAACTTATGATACTAATGACTATGACTCATTTAGTCAGGATACTTTCGATGGTTTAGGTTGGCATACCTTTTAATTTACCAAATCGTAATATTTGGCGCTTCAATTTTCCATCGACATAAATCAGACCTAGTATATTCAAGCGCTAGATATAATTATGAAAAGCCCAAAACATCAAACATTTTGGGCTTTTATATTCAACAACCAATGCGAAAAGGTTCTTAAATGCTTTGACACCAAGCAAGTTAATGGATTTCGTTTTTCAAAAACAAATAAGTCTTACGTTTTAAGTCCTTTAGTCTTAAGTCCTTTAGTAAGTCCTACGTCCTAAGTCCTTTAGTCTTAAGTCTTTTCTCCTTAGCCTTTTAAATCTCCAATCTCAAGTTCACATTCACGCTCCGGCCTATATTATAAATCCCGTCCGGTTTAAAGCGGGACAAATGCGCAACGTATTTTTTATCGGTCAAGTTGGTGCCGTTTATTCCAATCTTCAACAAGAGCTTTTCAATTTTAAAACTGCTTTCCACTCCTGCACTCAATAAGGAATAACCTCCGGTACGGGTTTCAAAGTTGCCGACCCGGGACTGGTCGAAGGTGTTTTTTAGCGTGACGAAGACATTGCTTCCCTTGCGTATTAAACCGTCCTCAAGCTCTACCCTGAATGTGTTCTGAAGGGAGTTGGCAGGAATCAATGGCAGGTAATTGCCATTTTCCAACTTCCCGGTCACCGTTTCAAAACTACTTTCAAAATGCAGCCAGTCCAAACGATGGGGATGTAGGTGAAAGCCTATTTCGCCCCCAAATAATTTTGCATCGTCCTGAAGATAATCATACACGGGGGTTTCGTCTATCAGCTCGTTTGTGGGGGAAATAAAGATATAATCGTTCACGGCGTTGTAAAACCCGTTCACGAAAAACTCCACATGCTCATTTCGGTATTCCACGGAAAGGTCGGTCTGGAAGTTCTGTTCGTTGGTCAGGTTGTAATTTCCGCGCTCATATCGGTTCGTGCCTTCGTGGATCCCGTTGGAAGTGAGTTCCGCGAGATTGGGAGCACGAAAACCACTGGCAAAATTCAATCGGGCCGAAACCATTTTGAATAGGTCCCATTTCCCCCCAAGGGCCGCGGTAAAACTTGTGAAATTCCTGTCTATTGCCGCAATATAATCGGGATCGCCAAAATCCCTCGCAGGGGAACTTTTTATTTTCCGACTGTCAAAACGCAGCCCTGCTTGTAGATCCAACTTATCCAGATGGTAATGTGTGGTTGCCAAAACCCCAATATCTGTGGTGGAAGCATCGGGAATCAATATTTCCTCTCCCTTGTTCTTATTGTCCTGGAACATCCCTTGGACTCCTACTATGGTTTCGAACTTACCAAAATCGGGCAGATTGTATTTTAGGTCGTAGTTGAAGGTGGAGAGCTGCATGCGCAAGGCTGCCGTGGTGGGATCGTCCTCAAATTCCCGCCTATCGTTGAACAGATAACCCGCTTTTAGATCGAAGCTGGAGTTTTTAAGAAAAAGAGTGTTCTCCAAGCTGAGGATATGATTGTCCACTTCCTGAAAAGGCAATTCCAGGGCTTTTGAACGGGTCTGCTCCCCAATTTCTTCCGCGATCCCAATGTTTGAGCGATTGTAGTTATAACGAAGGGTAGATTTGAATTTAATGCCCAAATATTGCATCCCCGTTTTAAAATCCCTTTCGTTGAAGCGCGAATTGGTTACCGAATAATCACCCCCGGTTTGGTAATCGCTAAAGGAGGAATATGCGCCCCGTGCGAGAAATTTCAATTTTTCACCGGAAGTCTGAATTCCCAGATTGGTTGAGGTGCCCAGGGTATTTGAGAAAAACGAACTGCTGATGTCCCCCTGGGTTTCACCCGAAAGGGCAAACTTCTCCGGATTTAAATACAGAACGCCACCTAGGGCATCACTACCATACAGCAGGGAGGCCGGTCCTTTGATAACTTCAACACTTTCAACTCCGGACTGGTTGATTCCGAGGCCGTGTTCATCGCCAAACTGCTGGTTTTCCAGCCTCACGCCTTGGGAATAGGTCAGTACCCGATTGGAGCTCAATCCGCGGATCACGGGCTTTCCGATCCCTTCCCCGGTGCTGATGATGTCCACTCCAGCGATATTCCGTATTCCATCTGCCAAGGTAACGGCACCCGAGGAATTGAGTTCCGAAGTGGAAACCCGTTCAACTTTCATCACGTTTTCACTCTGGAGTTTGTGGAAGGGGGTGGACACAATTACCTCTTCCATTTCCACCACACTTTCGGTCATTTGGATATCGTGTGTCAGCACTTTATCGCCACTGAAAATAAGTTTTTGGGAAACCGTGCCGTAGCCCAAAGATGAAAAGACGACCGAATAATTTCCATCGGGGATGTTGGTCAGGGTGTAGTTGCCATCAAAATAGGAGGCGGTTCCTTTTTCCAATTGGGGTATATAAATGGTTCCCATTACCGGTGTTCCGGTTTTTGAGGTAATGGTTCCTGTTAATGTATTCTGGGCACTTGCGCCAATCCCGAAATGGAGCAGCGCAAGCAGGGCGAAAATGTTCTTCATGCTTTCTATGACTTAAAAATGGGTTCTTAAACGATGGGATAAGGGGTAAGTACGGAATGATTTATCAGAAGCTCCTTGGAAATAGTCGAGACCGAAGATCCATGGTATGTACCAGGGATTCAGTTGCTGCCTCTAAACTTGGGTTCTACTTCACTGGAAAGAATCGATTCTAAAAATCAAGAACAGAGGGGAGGGCCGCGTAAGAAGAAATGCGAAGTTGCAGCACTGATTTCGGGTTGGCGGCACTCTTGGGAAACCCTAAATTGATCTATAACCTGGAAAAAATCCTGAAATTGCAGTGGCCGAAAATCCAGAATGGAAAAATGAAAATCGCATATGGAGCAGTCAATTGGTTTGCTGTGGATATGGGAAGAGAAGTCGTCACAGATTTGATGTTCGTGGCCCTCTAGCGCATGGGCAGCCTGAACGGCAACAGGAAACATCAAGGCGAGCGAAAAAATCGCGGCAAAGAATGTCTTAATTATCTTCTGCTTAAACACGCTGCTTTTGGTTCACTTTAAAAAATGGAATGTGGCACATATCCAATCTTGGCGCAAATCTAGGCCTATTAATTGCTCATAATCGAAATTTAACAAAAATTTCAATGTATAAAATTCATTCGTTCAATGGTGCCTCCTAAATCTTTCTAAACATAAACCCCAGCCCCATGGATTTCAACATTTTCTTTTCGAAGGCCCAAAAAAACTCGAATTGTCCGAACATCCATCCAAAGAGAACTAGGAGCACCTGATAAACTGGAAATATAACAAGTAATCGAAAGGGCCAATAAATATACCACCCCATTTCCCTTCCTACTTGAAAAAAGTCGGTGACCGGGCCCGCGAGTTTTGCGGCGGAACTTCCGGTGATGGCAAAGACCAAAAAAACGACAAACAATTGTGCGTTGGACTTCAGATTCCAACGAGCCTTTAACTTCTTCATTTCCTTCCTCCTGTTAAGTGTTGCTTGTATTTTTCCTGAAAATACACAAAATAATTGTAGAGCAAATAATTCACCTCATAGCCATAATCCACTGTGGGGTCATAATTTATTTGTTCGGAATACATGGGGTAGCGTGTAGGTTGCCTCGCCCTCATATTATAATCTGAAACAAACATCCGGTTTTTTGATTCCAAATAAGATTGACTATAATGGCCCCGTGGGGGTTGGGAAGCCAACCAGGAATCAAACCCAGTTTCTATAATGAGAATTTCGTACTCCAGACTA
>CAYXDM010000008.1:0-13854 GCA_964463595.1 uncultured Aequorivita sp.
GGTCCCCCACGCACCCCCTCGACGAGGCGGTCTGGCCGACGTGGACCTCGACGTACGAGTGGGAGGACTTCTACGGCTACGAGCACGTCAACTTCACGCCGCTCTTCGGACACCAGTACAGCCATATGTTCATCGACTTCGAGGGCATCCCGCTCCACGACCCGACCTTCGCGAACAGGTTGCCGCCGGCCAGGGAACTCATGGTTTCAGAGGCCTGATCTTTTTGACCTGCATTCCCGATTAGGTAAAAAGTCTTTTCAATATCAGAATCGGCAGAAGGCGCAATATCTGAAGGTTTGGATGAGGGGATTCTGTACTTCGGATTATAGGTCGCGCAACCCAAAAGAAACGCAGAGAGGACAAAGGTTATAAAGATGTTAATTCGAGTCATAAATAGGCCTTCGTTTTTATTTTTTATTACTTTGGTTTACCAATTCCCGACCTTATGGAGAACATAGTTCAAGACACTGATGCGTTTATTTTAAAACTCTTTTCGCAAAAACTCCCAAGTACTTTCGTGTACCACAACTACACGCATTCAAAGCGTGTTTATAAAAGTATAAACGAAATTATTGAACATTCACAAATTGATGTTAAAGATGCCCTCGTCCTGCGTTTGGCGGCTTTGCTCCACGATACGGGCTACATAAAATCGAGGGAGGGCCACGAGCAGGAGAGCATAAAAATTGCCCGGGAATTTCTGGAGTCCAAAGATGTGGATGAAGATATAATTGCCGGGGTGGAAAGATGCATTTCCGCCACCGAATTCAAGAAAAGAACCCCTAAAACAGAGCTTGAAAAAATTATTCGCGATGCGGATTCATCCCATTTTGGAAAGGCTTATTTTGAAGAGGCCAGCGAGTTCCTGAGGTTGGAGCTCTTGTTGCAGAAACACCGCAAATACTCGCCAGAGGAATGGCGCGAGGAAAACATCCGGGTTTTAGTGGAAGTGCATCAATATTATACCGATTACGCCCTAAGGCACTGGCAACCGGTAAAAGAGGAAAATTTATCCCGGCTTTTATCCTACAAGAAAAAAGAGAAGGAAAAACTATATAGGGAAAAGGAAAAGGCACGCCTAAAGGCAAAATACAAGAACGCCAGTCCCGAACGGGGAATCCAGACCTTCTACCGTGTGGCCCTGCGCAACCATATTAAGCTGAGCGATATTGCCGACACAAAGGCAAACATTATGCTGTCGGTGAACGCCATCATAATCTCCTTGGTTCTTTCCAATCTCATTTCAAAATTGGACAGTAATAATTATTTGATTATCCCTACGGCAATATTCATTCTATTCAGCGCCATTACAATGATCCTGGCGGTAATAGCCACCCGCCCAAACGTTACCCAAGGGGAATTCACAAAAAAAGATGTAGAAAATAAAACCGTGAACCTCACATTCTTCGGCAACTTCCACAAAATGGAACTATCGGAATTTGAGTGGGCCATAGAAGAACTGCTCAAGGACAGAAATTATGTCTATAATTCCCTTTCCAAGGATCTCTATTTTCTCGGAAAGGTATTGGACAGAAAATACCGGATTTTAAGGATTACCTATACTATTTTCGTGGCGGGGACCATTATTTCCCTAATCGCCTTTGCCGCGTTTTTTTATATGGAAATTTAGGGATCGGAAAAGGGCAAAACCAAAACTGCCACAAAAATTACGAGGCTTATTCGTAAACTTCGGAAATCAGATCCTCATAGGTATAATAAGCCTTTTCCTTCTCGTTCTTTTCGGAATATAGGAAACTGACCCGAATGGCTTTTAATCCCGTGACACCTTGGAGATCCTCGATCTCTACAATTTCTTTATCATTGTCCAATAACTGTAGGGATTGCAAGAATTTGATATAGGCAGAATATTCCTGCCCATCTTCCTTTTGGGAATAAACAATAGTCAATTTTCCCGGTTGGGTAAGCCGCTCTTCAGTGCCTTTAATATGGGCCTTATCCACTCTTTTCTTTACAACCTCATACCGGGCATTATAGGTGCCATCTACGTCGAAACGTTTTTCATCCAGCCTGAAACGCAGGGAAAGTGAACCGTTAAACGCAAGGATCATGGAGGCTACTTCAAGGGGTACGGGCAGTTGGTCCTTAAATCGATGATAGGTATTTTCCATTTCGCAGATCACCTGGAGCTGCCAAAGTTTGAGATTTTTTAGGTAGATGGGATCAAACGCCTTCTTCCTGGTCAGCGATGCCCCAATGTAGAGGTTGTGCTCCACCCCATCGGTTTTGAACCGTTCAAAATAATGTGGAAACATTCTTTGGGCAGTCAGTTGTTTTTTGTCTATTACCCCCGCCAAAATTTTATTGACCTGCATCACCGATTCGTCATAATCTTTTCTGTGCTTATACACCAGGCCGGTATTGGTATCGATAAGTTTGTTATAGTCCGTCACCAATTTTTTGAATTCTTCATTGGTCTGGCTCAAATGTCTAAAAAACGGAATGATTTCGGAAGAAAGGAAGGCGACGATCTTGCGTTCGGTATCCACCTGCAGGTTGTCGCATATTTCTTCTGTAAAATTCCCTATGGCAAAATTCATCTGATCATAGATAGGTAGCGGTTCCAATAAGTTCAATTTGCGGATTATTTCCGATACATGCTCCAGCTGTTCCCTCAAATCCTTTTTGGTCGCCTCATTTCGAGCATCGGAAGATCCCTTGATGTCCACCTGTCCATAAAGCGGATGTACATGGTGGAATACAATCTCCCTAAAAATTGCTGGTGCGCCTTCATTGATGGATTCCAGATATCGCCTGGCTTCATTTTTGAATTTCCAGTGTACGCTGTTATGGATGGAAGTACATTCTTCCTGAACGATTAGTTCCAGTTCGTTTTCAAAATTGATCTTGGCCCTAAGAACGGAATCCACAAAAAACGGCATAATGTCCCAGAGCCTGTTGGCGTTGATGGTATTGAGCTTGTTTTTCTGGTTCGAAACAAGTTCCAGTACCCCAAGGATTCGTCCACCCGAAACAATGGATGCGAAAATGGCGCTTCCTATTCCCTGGTCCTTCAATTTTTTATAAAGCGGGTTTTGTGGATATTGTTTCTGATACCTTTCTACATCGGTGATTACATAAAATTCCTTTTGCTTGAAAAGGGTATAATACGATGTACTGCAAAGGGCATCCTTGCAATTGACGCATTTCTCATCTAAAAGCAGGAAGCTGTCAATTTCCTTGAACAGAACCTTTTCCAAGGTCTCTTCTTCCTCGTTGCAATTCGAAAATCCGATCCGGAGGTCGTTCAGGCCAAAAATAGACTTGAAGATAGGGGTAAAATCGTTTTTCACCCCTTTGTTAATTTCCAGACGCAACAAGTCGGTCTTAAATTCAGAGATGGAGAGATCCGAGGTAATATCGATCAAATGGGCGATCAAAAACCCATTAAAAGTGTATCCTAGAGGAGGGAATTTTTTCTTCCATAGTCCAACATCCTCGTAGTTTTCGAGCAATTCAATAAAATCATCGTCCGTAAGTTCAGGCGTTTTTGGATTTTTATTTATTTCTATAAAATCAGTATTGTAGAGGACCCGATAGTCGCGGTCCAATCCATTTCCATCTGGAATACTGCAATGAAAATCGAGTTGTACGTCAAGATCCCTACCGTAATAGTGGGATGCGATCAGGCTGCAAGCCATAATATAGAATTCGTCAAAATCATAATCACGGAAAGTATTGAATTCCGGATTGAAATTTTTGCCGGCCGCCAGAATGAGTTCATCATATCTCGCAGTGGACTTAAAAGCGATATTACGGAAGGGGACGGTGGCAAACTTTACTTCATTGTCAAAAAATACGGAGGGGAACAAAGGCTGCATCACCGTATCGATCTGCGAAGAATATTTCTGGAGTTCCTCCGCGGTATCAAATCCTTCGGATAGTTGGGGATATTGTTCGGCCAGGGAGAGAATTTCCTTCGCCAATGGATTGTGATCGTCCAACTCCAACTGTTTTCGGGAAGCTTCGAATACCTTGTTAAACCCGATCTTTATCTTCATCGGGAAATCCCGTTTGTCTATCTTCTGTGTCTGCATAGCTTTTAAAAATCTAAATGTACAACCTCTCCGTCCAAAGTTTTGTTAAGAATTATCCAAATAATCCGGGCGCCCCTTGATTGTTCGAATATAACAGTATTTTTGCCCAAATAATATACCACAGTACTATGAGACAGATTTTAATATTGTTCCTAACATTCACATTAACCTTAATTTCCTGCCAGCAGGATAAGGACAGCTATACCCTGGAAGGAGAAGCGGTCGGTTTTGCCGATGGATCAAAAATCTTTGTTTACACCTTTGAAAATGAACAGGCCAAGGCCATTGATACTTTGGTGGTGATGGAGGGCAGGTTTTCGGGCACTTACCCAAAAAGTGATGATCTACGGCTGAATTTTTTAAGGGCGGAAGAAGTAAATGGAACGGTAATATTTTTTCCGGAAAATGAAAATCTGACCGCCAAGATATATAAAGATAGTATTCAGGCCTCCCGGATCAGCGGGGGTGCACAAAACGATGCTTATGGCGAATTCATGTCGAGAATGGGTGAATTCAATAGTCAGAAGCAAGATCAAATGAAAGCTTTCCAGGAAGCACAACAGCTGAATGATGGTGCCGCTATGGCTCGAATACAAAGTGAGAACCTGAACCTTTCCAATAAGGAAACTCAATATAAAAAGGAGTTTTTGGCCCGTCATGACCAATCCCTTTTTGCTGTAATGCTACTTGCCGAAATGGTATCTATGGAAGAAATCCCCCCCTCCGAAGCAAAAACCTATTTGCAGAACTTGGACCCGAGAATAGGAAATTCAGAAATTGCACAAGAACTAAAATCCAGGTTGGAAACAATGGGAAAGGTGGAAATTGGCAACAAGGCTCCTGATTTCAGTGCCCCCGATCCCGACGGAAAAATTGTTTCCCTCTACGAAACTTTAGGAAAATATACGATCATAGACTTCTGGGCCTCTTGGTGCAAACCCTGTAGAGTGGAAAATCCGAATGTGGTGAGAGTTTATAAAAAATACCACGACAAAGGTCTCAATATCATTAGTGTTTCCCTGGACAAGGCAGACCAGAAAGACAAATGGATACAGGCAATTCAGGACGATGAAATGGATTGGTACCACATCTCCAACCTTCAATTTTGGAACGATCCCATTGCACGGCAATACAACATTCGATCCATTCCCGCCACCTTTCTGCTCGATGAGCATGGAACGATCATAGATAAAAATCTTAGAGGCGCGGCCCTCGAAGCCAAGATCGGCAGTCTGCTCGGAGGGGAATAATTTATTTTTGGAACAAACCAATCAGAATCCGTTTAGTCGCAGCTTTAGGAAAGTATATTGATGTCGAGAGGACCTCACCCAATTCCCGGGCAAGGCCCTTCCTTGCTTTAAAGTTCTTTATGCCGCGGAATCAGGTTAGGAATGTGAAAAAATACAGGAAGAAAACTGGCGAATTAGGTTTATATATCTCTCAAATAAATTATTTTTGGAGAAATTTTATTGAAAAACTTCAATAAAATTAATAATAAAGCAACTTTACCTCCAATATTCCCACTACCAGTATGAAAAGAACTCTCCTAGTATTAACATCCATTCTTACAATGGTCTCCTGCAAAGAGAAAAACCAAAATTCCGAAGTCACATCAAGCAACAGTTCTTTAAACAATACCATCTATCACGGTGGGGATATATTGACGATGGAAGGTGATACTCCCCTCTATGCTGAGGCCGTGGTTCAAAAGGATGGCAAAATTGTATTTGTCGGTTCAAAAGAGGAAGCCCTTAAACAGTATAAAGGAAATGCGGCGGAAGTGGATCTGGAAGGAAAAACGATGCTCCCCGCCTTTTTGGACTCGCATGGCCATTTTTTCAATGTCGGTTTTTTCAGCTTATGCGCAAACTTACTTCCACCTCCTGATGGCCCTGGAAAGAATATCCAAGAACTTGTGAATACACTTAATGAGTACAAGGAAACCGAGGAGGGAAAATATTTGATCAACAAAATGGGATGGATTATTGGCTCTGGCTATGACGATTCCCAATTGGAAGAAAAAAACCATCCGAAAGCAACCGATCTGGACAAAATTAGTACGGAATATCCCGTTATCATTACCCATCAATCGGGCCATATTGGAGTAACCAACACCAAGGGACTTCAATTATTGAACCTAACGAAAGATTCTAGAGATCCTGACGGTGGAGCAATAAGAAGAGACGGGAACGGAAATCCAAACGGAATCCTGGAGGAAGTGGCATTTTTTAGGGCCCTCTTGTCATTATTGGGAAAAATGGATGATGAAATGGCCTTGGAATGTATAAAAAAAGGTCAGGAGGAATATGCAAGTAACGGATATCTCACCGCCCAGGATGGAAGGACAACTCCGGAACAACTAACGGCCTTAAAAGGAAGTGCCGGCATGGATCATTTTTTTATTGATGTTGTTGCCTATCCCGATATTACCTTGGGAACAGATTATATAGCAGAAGGCGAGTACAGCCCTAGCCATGAATACAAAAATAAATTCAGGGTCGGTGGGGTAAAATTGACATTGGACGGTTCCCCACAGGGAAAAACCGCCTGGTTGTCTAAATGCTACCACGTAAATCCCGAAGGAAAGGATGGATGTTATGAAGGCTATGCCACGATGGAGGACAGTATTGCAACAGGACATATAAGCACGGCGTTCAAAAACAAATGGCAAATCATCTGCCACAGTAACGGCGATGCTGCAATTGATCAATATATTAAAGGTGTGGATGCGGCCGTTAAGGAATATGGTTATCCTGATCACAGAACGGTTTTAATCCACGGCCAAACATTAAGAAAAGATCAAATCCCCGAACTGGTTCGATTGAATATGTACGCTTCCCTTTTTCCGATGCATACCTTTTATTGGGGAGATTGGCATTCTGAATCTGTATTGGGAGAACCAAGAGCTTCTTACATCTCTCCTATGCGCGATGTTTTGGAAGCGGGCATAAATCTCACCTCGCACCATGATGCCCCTGTTACTTTCCCCAACTCCATGAGGGTTCTGGATGCAACTGTAAACAGAGTTACGCGAACCGGTAAAATATTGGGACCCGAACAAAGATTGACAGCTTATGAGGGAATAAAAACACTGACGGAGTGGGCAGCACGGCAGTATTTTGAAGAAAACAGCAAAGGGACGATCGCCGAAGGCAAGTTGGCCGATTTTGTTATAGTTGATAAAAATCCGCTGAAAGTAGATCCCATGGCTATCCACGAAGTAACTATTTTGGAATCCATCAAAGAAGGGAAATCGGTGTATAGGAAAGACTAAATCGGAGGAAATCCATTTTTGGAAGTCGGCACATCCTGTTGTAAATCTGATTAGGATATGGATTTAAATATCGTTGAATATTTAAATCCATATCTTTTTTTGTAATTTCATCCCATCGTTTTCCGGAAATCGGGGAATTGAAATTGCATTTTATGAAAAACAATTTCTTCAAAATGGGAAATAAAAAAGTTGGAAATAAAATCGTATTATTTTCTCTTTTGGCTTCCATGCTTTTTATCGGTTGTGAGGACAAAAAGGAAACTGAAAGAAAAGCGGTGGAAACAAATCGAATGGACAGTCTTCAGGCCAAGGTTGACAGTCTCAAAATTGAAATCGATTCCCTGAGCAAGGTGTCAATCCCACATGATAGGGAATCCAATTATTGGTACGATCCGCTTTATGACGGCAGTAATCTGCTGCGGCAAGGAATTGAAAGTCCGGGCGAATTCATTGAGAAAAGTCTCCGCGAAAAACCAGAATTGATTCCATTGAAGGGAGTTTTGGGCGGCACGATGCGGTATGGAAAGATCCAGCCCCTGGGCAGTCAGTGGGTAATAGCCTATTATGACGATGGGCATATTGAGGGAAGGGCTATTTTCAGATACACACTGAACAGTCAGGGAAAATTGGACTTTAAACTCCTGGACCACATCGAGCCGGAATAAGAAATAAACTCCACTTCGTATTTTTCAAACCCTGCTATTCCAGGATTTCGTACTGAATAGGTTTAAAAGTCCCGCCGTTGCTGTCCTCCGCAGAGCAGGCCGTAAGAGCCACGATTAAATCCATTTCAGCCTTAAAAAGCACATAATCCCCTGCCTTGCTCAAAGGAGGGAGCACGCTAAGTTTTCCGTCGGAGGCAAATTGAACATTCATAAAAACATTGAAAGCGGTTGGAATGTCATCTGGCTGTATTCCGAAAGATTCCAGACTTGTATAGAGGTTTTCAAAACAACTGGGATGATAACCTTGGTGCCCATACATAATCGCAAATGTTTCGGGGCTGCAGGGTGCCAGCAGGAAATCATTTCTGCCATTGGTATCTTCCAGGATTTCCATCATTCTATTACTTCGGTTGCTCCATAAATGATGGCCCTTGGTTATCAACAGAGTCTCCTCAAAATCCAAGGTTTTTCCGCCCGAAATTTTTTCGCGGGGATCAGAAGTGTTGAACAAAACCATATCACTTACTTGTCCACCTAGGGGATCGATGACTTTCAGTTTTTGGTTCTTTTTTAGCGTAAAAGCCGTTCCTGACTGTTCTTCAATTTGATAGACCATGCTTTTTTCTTAAGAGTTCACCAATATTATGACCCGGACATCCAGAGCTATTTTCCAAATTATTTGCGATATTATGTAAATCTTTCTTGTGAAAACCTTGATGCAATTTTTCAATGCCGGCCACTTTGAATGGATGTAGCCAGAACCCAGTAATTTCCTTGAAATTTTCTTTCCAGATCGAAGTGGGAATTTCCCTATAATTGAAAGGATCGTTTTTATCCCTTTCAGAATGTTCGATCAACTGCGTCAAGGAAGTTTGCAATTCGGCCGCCGTTTGCAATTGGATTCGAGCGTTTATATGTACGGCCGTATAATCCCAAGTGGGTATTTCAGGTTCCGTATACCATCGAGGAGAAACGTAGCCATCCGGCCCTTTAAAAACCAGCAGCATTTCTTGGTTGTCCAATAGATATTTCTTCAGGGGATTGTGGTTTGCAATATGGCCAAATAAAATAAAATCATTGGCCGAACCCTTTATCAGAACCGGAACATGGGTGGCCAACAAATGCTTGCCCTGCATTATGATTGTCGCAAATGGATACCGCTGGATAAAAGTATATATAAAGTCCGGGGAATCGTTTTTGTATTTTTCGGGCTGGTACATCAGTGGTTTACAAATATTGAATCAAAGATAATGGTTCTGGGAAATTTTGATGTTACACATTAGCGCACGTGATATTCTTCTCCGTCCTAATTTCCTGTATTTGGGTGAAACGGACATTTCCACTTTTCCTCAACCTTTCTTCCGCTGTACTGCATAGCCTCACTGCTATCCCCAAAATCGGCCAACATGGGGTTTATGCTTCCCTGCAAGGCCTGATCGCGCTTTCGGATTTTATCACGCACCTTAAGGTAAGCTCCCATTTCACGAAGTTTCTCAAACTGCCAGTGAAGATTGAAAACCAATGTGGGGTAGGGAGATCTTCTTGCCATTCGCGAACTCTTGGGATGCATTCCTATAACATAAAAAGCTCTGCCGGCCACGCTAAAACTGAAATTATCGTCCTGGGGGTCACTGCTCACTCTATGGTCCCACTCGGTTGTATCGGTTTCGTGAAGAAATTGCAGTTGCCGCCACAAGAGGTTCTCAAATTCAATTTCAGAAGCAATCTCTGTCTCGGGAAAGATGGCAATAAAAGATTTGAAAATATTGTCAGAAAAATCATATTCACTGATATAAGCCTCCAAATCCCTTTCGAGTTTCCGGGCAGTTTCCTTGGATCCCAACGTGTCGTATGTATGAAGTTCATAATTATCCATTGCAAAAACCGTGTTGGCCATAATGCAAGGATGTTGCTTATCGACTATAAAATTTTTATACTCTTCTTCAATTGAAGATAGATACAAATTTTTTGAAAGCGTGGCCATGACCTTTATTTTTAATTTTTTAAAATTAAGAGGAATCCACGCATAGAGACTTCCGTTTAAGAAGCCGTTCATACATATTTAATAGTCATTTAACGAACACAGTTGAAATTTTCTAAAATTTGAAAGCTTTTTGGGCGCAAGAGTAATTCTCTTAGATAGAAATTTTGTATGTTTCGTTTTCTTTCATTCCCTTAATCAAACCATACAATATGAAACTACTTCTTTATTTTACGTTATTATTTCCGCTCACCATAGTATCCCAGGAGCGATTGAATTCAGAACAATTTTGGACCGAACTCGAAGGTCTTTGCGGCAAAGCCTTTGAAGGTGAAATTACAGCGGGAGCCGTTCCCGGCGATGGGTTTGCTGGGGAAAGATTGATCATGCACGTACGTTCCTGTAGTCCGAATGAAATAAAGATTCCATTTTTTGTGGGTGAAGACAAATCCAGAACTTGGGTTCTTCGCAAAAATGCCCATAACATAATCAGCCTGAAGCACGATCACCGCCACCCAGATGGCACCGAAGAAACCATTACCCAGTATGGCGGGACCAGTTCAAACCACGGCCTGCCCAATCTTCAGATGTTTCCCGCAGACGAACATACGTCAAAACTCATAGCGGCCGCTTCGACCAATGTTTGGTGGTTTACCATAGACCAAACAAGTTTCACCTATAACCTTCGTCGTATTGGAAGCGATAGATTATTTTCGGTGAAGTTCGATTTGACAAAGGAAATTGAAACGCCAGATGTTCCGTGGGGGCATGAATGAAAAGTTCTGGAGAACGCGAAGTCAATTTCTTTTAATGTCTCAAGCAAATCTGCATTTCAATCTAAGGATCCTAACTTCCGGACAACTCCAATTTCTTACCAAAACATTTGGCAATTTTTTATAAATGGCACACCTCTTCCTTTTGTAAATTGATCCTCATTCATTTATGGGAACCAAATATTATGAAGGAGCAACAGAATTATCAGCAAAAACGGAATTTTTCAAAAACCCCCGAGCCCGAGGGAGATGATAAAAAAGCGACACGCGGAAAAGAACCGATGTTCGTAATCCAGAAACACGATGCCACAAATCTCCACTACGATTTTCGTCTGGAAATTGATGACACCCTTAAGTCTTGGTCCGTGCCAAAGGGGCCCAGTACCGATCCAAGGGTAAAGCGCATGGCCATTCCCACTGAGGACCATCCCATTGCCTATGCCGATTTTGAGGGAACTATCCCAAAAGGGCAATACGGCGGGGGAACAGTAATGATATGGGATAAAGGCTTCTTTAAAAATATTAAAACCGATGGCGACAACAATCCCATAGATTTAAAAAAAGCCTATGAAATGGGAACATTGGAGTTTGAATTAAAAGGGCAAAAACTGTCTGGGGGCTTTGCGCTTATCAAAATGAAATCGGGCAATATGAAGGGAAATTGGCTGTTGGTGAAAATGAAGGATGATAAAGCTGATGCCAGACGAAACCCTGTGAACACGGAAAACAAGAGTGTGGTTTCGGGCAGGACAATGGAGGATATTGCAAAAGAAGGAGACAACTAAAAATGGATAATTATGAAAATAGCTGGAATCGAAATATCCAATCCCGACAAAATAATTTTTCCGGATGCCCATATCACAAAGTTGCAGATGGTGCAGTATTACCACAAGACCGCAAAAAAGATGTTGCCCTTTTTAAAGGATAGACCCTTGACCCTACACCGATTTCCGGATGGGATTGGCGAGAGTGGTTTTTATCAGAAAAACGCTGCGGAATATTTCCCCGATTTTATCAAAACCGTAAAAGTGGAAACAGAAGATGGGGAGAATACCCAAGTAATATGCAATTCAAAAAAGAGCTTGATCTATCTCACTAATCAAGGTACGGTAAGTTATCATATATGGCTTTCCAAAAAGGATAAGCTCCACAAACCGGACAAAGTGGTTTTAGATCTGGATCCTTCAACCGATTCTTTTGACAAGGTAAAGGAAGGAGCCCAAATTACAGCCGATTTTTTACGGACCCAAGGCATAGAACCCAATTTAATGACCACCGGGCAAAAGGGGCTGCACGTTTGGTATCCGGTTCAGCGAAGAAAAACTTATGATGAACTACGGCCGAAAATAAAAGAATTGGTGCAGGAACTTGAGGAACAAAATCCGGAGATGTTCACTACGGCAGTGCGCAAGAACAAACGGCAGGGGAAGATTTTTCTTGACTATCTCAGAAATAGCTATGCCCAGACCTCCGTCTGTCCTTATTCCCTCCGTCCCAACTCATCTGCCGGCATTGCCATGCCCTTAAAATGGGAAGATCTAAAAAATATTAAAAGTGCAGATCAGTTTAATCTTAAGGGCTGAAAACCCAATTCTTTTTCCGCAGGTGCCCTATTAGTGTAGTCCCCCTGTCCAAATAAATCGAAATCACAACAACCATCTTTTTTTCCATGTGTTACGAAATCGCGCTTACAAAGCGGAAAAACCAGGTCCAGGAATATTTCAATACAGACTTTGTCCTTCCCCAGGAATACAAGCCATATTATCCCCAAGCCGGTTACCCATCCCAGATTACACATCATCATAATGGAGGAGCCCCAAAAGATTTATCCTGGAACTTGGTGCTACGTTCCCACTTGGGGAATGGAGGATATCCCGGGTTTCAGAAAAAAATATAACACTTTGAACATTTTCGGAAGTGCACAATGTAAAAAAACGCCAACCATTTGTTGTCGAGGAAGGGCTATATAACGAATGGTTAAATCCGGACCTAACCAAGAGGATGTACTGGAAACTGATCGGCAATGGGTTTACTTCACTTGAATTCAAGGCCTATCCGGTTGGTGCAGATCTTTATAACCGAAACATCGACTCCAACAGACCCTCCATCCTTGAGGAAATCCCGCCCCCAAACTTATTGTTTTGGAATCCCCTCTTCCGTAGATCCTGCAATGGCAAACTCCATAAAAATTGGCAGGTGATCAGAAATTTCCCTCGCTCTTTTTAGATTGCCGCAGTTTTGTACCAAATCGATACTGGCGGAACGGATTTTTCGAATCCCCGCGAAATAATAGATATTATCAATGGGATGGCTCAGATAAGCTCCATTGTCACAGACTCTCCTCAATGTGGTGCGTTGATTGAACAATGCATTTCGGAAGCCTTTTTTGTAAAATGGTTTCCAGACAGCATGGTTTTCACTGAGATTGAAATCGCCAGCAATAAGGATTCTATCCGATTCCAGTCTTTCCGGGTAATCGAGAAAATGAATAATTTCCTCTTCGGGCCTATCGTTAAATTTGCGCGAGTGATAATTGATCACAAAAAAAGACTCTCCATCTTCCTTATTCTTAAATTTCGCCACAAAAGGTTCACGGTAACATAACTCCTCCAGATCCTTATCCAGATAGGCCCTGCCCATTAAACTTACTTTCGGGGTTTTCCAGAGAAAGGCATAGCGTTCACTGATATACACTGAAGGACTTCGGGTAGGATCGCTAACCTGATAGTCCCATTTTGAGCCCATACGATTCAGTTCATCCGCAATTTTTGCCACCGCTTGGGCTCCAGCAGGATCCTTGGCCACCACCTCCTGTATGGCCACAATGTCAAAATCCCTTAAAGTGTTGGCAATAGCATAGATATCTTCCGCAGTTTTGGTTCTTCCAAGGTGTTGGATATTCCAGGATACCAGGGTGAGCTCTTTTCCGTTTTCAGAAATGTTGCCGCTGACATCTTGATAAAAGCCTGAAAACAGGGTGGGCATGCCATTACCTTCCTTCCCCGAGATGGTGCTATCCTGCCTTGAGGTACAAGATAGAAAGCAAGTGAGGATAAAAATTAACAGTAACAGCTTTCTTCCCATAAAACGGAGTGGTATTGGGAAT
>CAYXDM010000008.1:13954-28692 GCA_964463595.1 uncultured Aequorivita sp.
CTTATTGTTTGGAAACAGTAAAGGTCTTCTGCGATCCGTTTTCAAACTGTACCTTGAAAATATATGATCCCGCCGGAAGACCAGATACATCTACTTGTCCATTGGCAAAATTGGAATTTCCTATTACCTTCTGGCCCAACATATTGTAGGTTTCCACATTTTCAATGGAAGTACTGGATTTAAGGTTCAGGATATTTTGCATTGGGTTTGGGAAATAGCTGAATTCTACGACTGTGTTATCCTCGACTCCTACAGTACCTGCGGCGGTCCAGATAATATCGTCGATCGTTATTTGTCCAACACCTGAAGGATTGTTGAATCTCAAGGTGATATCCCCCGGAACATCGATTGTGATTTCGCCTGTGGATTTTACGACCTCTTGCTCACCATCACTGGTGGCCGTATAGACCAATTCACCATTGACCAGTACTTCCATGCCTACATTGGTGGAAAATGCCTGCATATAGGAAAACTGCAAGGTTCCAACACCGTTAGGGATAATGCCAGATTCGAGAAACATAGGGTTTTCCCGATTCCTTCCTAGGGTAATAGCCGTACCGTTTATCTCAATATCGCCTCGAGCCTCTCCAAAAGACCAAGTAATTCCATCCTGCCCGACAAAGGACCCAGTCTGGTAGGTATTCCCTTCCAGTACTAAATTGTCAAATGTTTCGTGCCCTTGGGCAAAAGCCACGGTACTCAACATTACACTTACCAATAGTAAAAATTTTTTCATAATAACGATTTTAAGTTAATCTCGCCGCGAAATTAATAAACCTTAAAGGAATTAAAAAACTTATTAACGTCTATTGATAAAATTTTAATCTTCTAATAATCTACCGACAAATCACATCAAAGCACGAACCTTTCAGCATCCGTCCCAGGAGGAATTTTTAGTTTGCCGGCTGCCCGACCTCAATCTTGGCGGTTCCCTCCCAGTGGGTAATCTCGTCTCCCTCGGTCAGTTCAAACTCGCCATTGAATTCCACGATATACGTGGCCGACCTCACAGATTCCGAGCTATTGTCTACAACCATGTTTCTAATGGTTACACTACCCGAAATTCCCTTATATACACGGGTTGTAGCGGGGTCCCTCAGTTCAAATAAGGAACCGCTGTCCAGCAAATAAGCACTGTAGTCCAGATCCAGCGGATTATTGTCCGCATCCATTAGGAAAGCTCCTTTTAGAATTGTTCCGTCGTGATTGAAATCCAGCATCAGTGCCCCGTTGAGGCCACTGTTCCGATCAAATTTTCCGATGTTATGTGCGTCGTTGTCGGAACCTCTGTAGGTGGTACGAAGGGAAGTTGAACCTGATTCCCTTGTAAATTCGATATCGTATGAATTTTTTGTGGCCGTGTGGCCATCGTCATCTTTGCTACAGGAAATGAAAGCAAATAAAAGGAAGATGCAAAATAGCTTAAAAAAAATTGGAGTTTTGTGAATCATGATGTTGATTTAATTGATTAGGGATTTATTTATGTTTTAATGTAAATTTAAGTGCCACCCCCAAAAGTAAGGATTTTGGGTTGGTATGCAAGTTTAAAATGGGTAGCCTTAAAAAACCGAGAAGCGATTCGGTAGGATTTAAATATGACCGGGAAAAAATTCCACAATAATGGAATTAAAAGATTCCTCGCTGAGAGGTTTGCTGAAGTAACCCTTAACGGACTTATAGGTAGCAGCCTTTTCCTGGTCCCTAGGGTCTATGGAATTGCTTAGCATGGCAAGTACCACCTCACCTTGTTGGGCAACCTCCAGCTTTTCATACAGCTCCAAAAACTCCCACCCGTTCATTCCGGGCATATTAATGTCCAGAAAAATGAGAGTTGGCTGGGGGTAGTTGCCATTTAACTCGCTACGTAAATAATCCAGGGCTTCGTGTCCTGTATAACAAATATGGATGTTATCGCTAATCCCAAGCTTTCTAATTTTGCGCGCATGATAAAAGTTATCACTTTCTGAATCATCTATCAACAACACTTGTTTCAATTTTTTCTTCATCTTTATTTTCCTATGGTGAAATGTATGGTGCTCCCTTGACCAAACTCAGAGGTAACCCAAATATTTCCGTGGTGCAATTCTACAATTTTTTTACAGAACGCCAAACCAATACCTTGTCCTTCAAAATCCTTGGTACTGTGGAGACGACTGAACATATCAAATATTTTACCAAAATCCTTGTCGGAGATCCCAATTCCATTATCCTGAATGTGGAAATTATAAAAGTTTTTCGTTTCATCAAAGGATATCTTGATATGGGGTTCCGTGTGGGGATCGGTAAATTTAATGGCATTCGAAATAAGATTCTGAAAAAGTTGGTTGATCTCAATCTTATAACCCAGTATTACGGGTAGGGGATCGGTTTCAATCAATATCCCGCGTTCTTCAATTATTGCTGAAAAATCATTTTTGATCTTGAATATGGTTTCGTTTAAATTTATCCGTTCCATCTCTCCACTGGTACCAATTCGGGAGAATGAAAGCAGGCCACTGATCAGATTGCGCATCCTATCTACCGCACTGTTTATAAATTCAAAGTACAAGATGGCTTCTCCCTCCAGACGATCTGGAAAATCCTCCTGAAAAATTTCCAGATAATTGGAAACGGTTCGCAGCGGTTCTTGCAAGTCGTGGGAGGCCACATACGCAAAATGGTCCAATTGTTGGTTTTTGACGTTTAAGGCATCGTTGAGAAGCTCTGTTTCCTGAATGGCCTGCTCCTTGGCACGGATTTCAAGTTCCTTTTCGTCATTGGACTTATGCAGTTTATCTAGAGCAACGTTCAATGATCTGTTTGAATTTTCCAAATTATCCTTGGTCTCCAAAAGTTCCTCAACCAGGGGTTGGATGCGACCAATAAGATTATATAAACTGAGGCCCACTATGAGAGTGGCCGTTATTATCCCGAGTATTATCAATAACATCCATATATCATAGCTATCGTTCCTTTTTTGTAATACATTATTCTCTACGGCTATCATCTGGTCCAGATAGTCCTGGATTCGTTGGGCGTAAACCATTTCCTCGTTGCCTCTCTCCACGGTTGTAACCTGGGAGATGGGAACTTCCACCAAAGTGTCGTCAATTTTAGAAAAATATCGATCGACGATTTTGTTTACTTCGAGTAAAATTTCCGTTTGCTCGGGATTATCGGAGACCGAATGCCTCAAAACATCATTTAAAGAGTCATACTCCCGATGGGCGGCGTCAAAAGCATGTTTATATTTTATCTGTCTGGTAAATACATAAGCAAGTTTCTGGCTTTCCATCACGGAAACCGAGGCAGCCATAATTCGGATATTGTTTTTGACACGCCAGCTATCTGCAATCCCCGTAACCGATTCCGCATTTTTTGTAAAGGAAAAGGAGATCAGAATAATTACCAAAATAAGTGAAGAGATAAGTAAAATGAAATTGGTGAGACCAATTTTCCGGATTCGTTTCATGGGCCGAGGATTAGTTTTTAACTATCTAGGAGCTAAAAATAGCTTATCTTTTGGAAAACAAATAGACGGAAAATGGATATTTTATCAATTCCTATAAATTCCTCCAAACAAGATATGAAGGACCTAAATGAAATAGAGTAGAAAAAGTATCCGTATTTGAAATAAAATTGCCTATTTTTAGAAGGGAAAAATTCTCTAATAAATTTTTGGAATAACCGGTTATCGGATTTAACTAAACCACCCAAACCTAAGATATGAAATTCCCTCCCGCTCTCCATTTTTTAATTGTCGAAGATCTAGTTTCCGATTCTTTTTTGCTGCAACGGCAAATCAAAAAAATCAGTAAGAATCCCGAAATCCGTTTTGTGGATAGTGAACTGGGACTGATAAATGCCTTAAAATCCTTTATTCCCGATATCCTTATCACAGATTTCAACCTCGTGGGAATGGATGCCTTTGATGTAATTCGAATTGCGAAGGAATATAATCCAAAAATCCCTGTTATAGTGATAACAGGCCATCTCAAAAATGAGATCGATCGCGAACGCCTTATAGAAAATGGGGCTGAGGGATTTTTTCTGAAGGAACCTATCAATTCCCTGAATGATCGGCTAACCCCTCTCTTTCAATCCATTTTTGAAAAAAATAAATTTGATCTGGAAGGTCTGCATCGCGAACGAAAGAGATATAAAGAGCGAAAATCGCATAGTGACTTTCTACGCGCCCATGATTTCGACTCGGAGGAAGAATCCGAAACTAATCGCTCCGTTAACTTATGGCGCTCCATTCGCAATATTTTCAAACCTAGGAGAAGTACCCAGGATTGAAATTGGTAATTATTTTAGCCCTAATTGATAAGGGCGGATCGGAATCTCCATTATGCACAGTACTTTTTTAATCAAAAAGCCGTTCCTTAAATGAATCGGAACGGCTTACTATCTGGGGAGCTATTTATACCTATCCCCTATCGACCTCTTTTCTGACCCATTCCTGGTAAGCCTCGAATTGGTTGTCATCCAGGATGTCCCTTAAAATACGGTCCTGATATTCGATCCGTTCAAAATTGTTCATTGTTTTGTTCGGGTTGCCTCTTTTCCACATTTCCATGGAACTGTTCCATTTTTCCTCGAACTTTTGAACCTGGCCCTTGGTCATATTCAGGTCGCCATACATACGTTTAATATTATTGCTTTCATCCATCGCCTCTTTTTTGCTGGTTCGTGCGGAAGCCGCAGCGGTAGATGTAACAGTTCTGGGAGAGGAGATTGGCTTGGAACTGGCAGTGGCAGCCTCAACATTCGATCTTCCCCGGTCCTGCTCTCTGTCAGGGGCTGTTTCTCTTGCGGCAGTTGATTCCCTTGACGACCCGCAGGAGATCATTATTGCCATAAAGCCAATTGTGCAAATTATTCCAAAATTTTTCATGTGCTGACTTATCTTTAGGGAAACTAAACTACAATGTCCCAAGTATATAATCTTTATCTTTAAGAAAAGATTGTAAAATATTTATGAAATAAAAATAGATTTCAACTAATTCCAATTCATTGATTCTTAACAACATACTAAGTCTCTAGGGTCAATTTAACGGGACAGTGGTCCGAGCCATAGTACTGGGATAGGATTTGTACATTTTTAACATTTTCCAATAGAGCAGGACTCACGAGAAAATAATCAATTCGCCAACCGGAATTCCGTTCTCGCGCCCTAAACCGATAACTCCAATAAGTATAGGCCACTTCCTCTGGATAAAAATGTCTATAAACATCTATAAACCCCGAGTTGAGCAAATTGTCCATCCCGTCTATTTCGACCTGTGTGTATCCCGCAGACTTGTTATAGTTGGCCTTGTCGTTCTTAAGGTCAATTGCCCTATGGGCAACGTTTAAATCCCCGCAGAGGACGACAGGTTTTTTCCCGTTCAAATTTTCCAGATATTTTCGGAAATCCTCATCCCATCCTTTTCTATAATCCAGTCTCTCCAATCTCTGCCCCGAATTGGGAACATATACATTTACCAGATAAAACCCGGGAAATTCTGCACACAATACCCTTCCTTCCATATCGTGGAGCTCTTTGCCCATGTCAAAGGAAACGGACAAGGGTTTTGATTTGCTCAAGATTGCAGTTCCCGAATATCCCTTTCTTTGGGCCGAATTATAGTAATGATGATACCCATCCAATTTCGATAAAACCTCCTGCACCTCACTTTCCTGGGCCTTGGTTTCTTGAAGACAGAGGATATCCGGATCCAGAGCCTGTACATCCGAAAAAAAATCCTTTTTTGAAATGGCCCGGATGCCATTGATGTTCCAACTTACTATTTCCATTATTTTAAGTTTGATTTTGCGATTTGACCGATCTTAACCTGTTGGAAATGGATCAAGCTCCCCATCAGTGAAGTCCCTGAATATAACTCCCGTACATATCTTTAAAGTGCAGTCCATTTCCCAGGCTGAATTTACTGAGTTTTTTATTCTCGGACAATGCCCATAATATCACTTCCTTTAAAAAATAACTATCCTTTTTATCAGTTTCAGGTTGATATTTTTCGATCAATTGCTGAAGAGGACGGATTCTATCCAGTTCCTTTTTATATTCCCCATCAGAAAAAGAGTCGAGCAGCTCAAAATCATTTTCCTCGAAGAACCAGGCCACAATCCCGCCATAGGGATCTTGGTCACTTGGTTTGCTGAGTTTTTCAATTTTGGGGAACTTTTCAAAGAAAACAGTACTGACGGCATCGGCTATCAGTTGCTTGGCAACCTGCGACACGCCTTCCTGCTCCCCTTCATACACCAGTTCAACCTTCCCGGTAATAGCGGGGATAACCCCAATAAAATCCCCCAACCGAACGGTGGTTTCAGAGTCTCCGTTGTGCAGTCCTCTCCTTTCCGCGGTGCTCAATAAATTTTCAAAAGCGGTGATGCTCAATCTGGCACTCACTCCACTTTTGGAATCGATAAAAGGATTTTCCCGGGCCTCAAAACTTATTTGTTCCAAAATATCCTTGGCCAAATCGGGAACATAGATATTTGATTTAACCCCAGTAGCGTCGGCAGTTTCCTGTTCGGTAATGGCCCTGGCAGTTTTTATATCCTCTGGATAATGGGTCAATATCTGGGAACCAATCCTATCTTTTAATGGTGTAACAATACTTCCGCGATTGGTATAATCCTCGGGATTTGCAGTAAAAACAAATTGGATATCCAAGGGCAATCGCACTGCAAAGCCTCTTATCTGTACATCTCCTTCCTGAAGGATATTAAAAAGTGCCACCTGAATCCGAGGTTGTAGGTCCGGCAATTCATTTATTACAAAAATGCAGCGGTTACTTCTGGGGATCATCCCAAAATGTATCACTCTATCATCGGCATAACTAAGTTTTAAATTGGAGGCCTTGATGGGATCAACATCGCCTATAATATCGGCCACCGTCACATCGGGGGTTGCCAATTTTTCCGAAAAACGCTTATCGCGAGGCAACCAGTCTATGGGTGTATCGTCCCCTTTTTCTGCCAGTAATTCTTTTGCAAATCGAGAAATGGGTGCAAAGGGATCGTCGTTTACCTCGCTGCCCTCCACAATGGGAATATATTCATCCAGTAAACCCACCATTTGTCTTGCCAACCGCGTTTTTGCCTGCCCCCGCAGCCCCAATAGATTGATATTGTGCTTGGAAAGAATGGCGCGCTCCAGTTCCGGGACTACCGTTAGTTCGTATCCATGGATCCCAACAAAGGAGGGTTCCTTTTTCATTATTTTTTGAAGGAGATTACGGCGCAATTCCTCCTTGATTGATTTTGGTTCGTATCCAGATTTCTTAAGTGCCCCAAAAGTTTTAATATTTTCTATTCTCATTTCTTTAAGTGTATAAGGAGGATTGGTTCTGCTGTCGATTTTAATCCTCTTCAATATTTATCTCATCTTCTTTTTTATCGAATGCGTTTTGTTCTATTGGTCTCATAGTCGCTAAAAATCATTTCCCCCAAACCCTTTAAACCCGTATAGAATGCTTTGCCCTTATTAGCCGCCGTAAAATGCTCAACAAATTGCATTAAATATGGATCTTCAGCAATCATAAAAGTTGTGATGGGAACATACAGTTTTCGGGCCTGTGCCGCCATGGCATAGCACCTTTCAACAATGTAGGGATCCAGTCCTATACTGTTTTTATAATACCTTCCATCTGGCAATTGGATACAGCTGGGCTTTCCGTCGGTGATCATAAAAATCTGCTTGTTGGTATTCCTTTTTCTACGAAGCATGTCCATTGCCAGTTGAAGACCCGCTACCGTATTTGTATGGAACGGCCCTACCTTTAAATAGGGCAGATCCTTGACGGCAATTGGACAGGCATCATTTCCGAAGACCAGAATATCCAAGGTGTCTTTCGGGTAACGGGTGGAAATAAATTCAGCCAGGGCCATGGCCACCTTTTTTGCCGGGGTAATCCTGTCCTCCCCATAAAGAATCATGCTGTGGCTAATATCGATCATCAGCACGGTGCTCATCTGGGTCCGGTACATATTTTCCTCTACTACCAAGTCTCTTTCAGAAAGCACAAAGTCTCCAGGCCCTTGGTTTATTTGAGCATTTTTTAAACTTTCGGTCATGGAGATCTGTTCCAGGGAATCCCCAAATCGGTAGTTCCGGAATTCGCCCGCCCGTTCGTCCCCAATACCCGTAAACTTTGTTCTATGGTTGCCAACCCCGCTTTTGCGAAGTTTCCCAAATATTTGTTCAAGGGCATTTTTCCGCAATGCGCGCTCCGTTTTTTCGGTTATGGCCAGACCATTTTTGCCATCCGCTTCGATCTCTTCGCGCAAATATCCCTTTTCCTTCAATTCTTCCACAAAATCCTCCAAGGTGTAATCCATGGAGGTTAAACTATATTCTTCGTCCAATTGCCGCATCCAATCCATCGCTTCCTCAAAATCACCTGAAGTATGGGTTATGAGCTCCTGAAAAATCTCGAAAAGCTTATCAAACGTGGACTGTTGTTCGGCTATGTATTTGGTGAATATAAATCCACTTTTATTTAAGCTATTGTCCATTTTCTAAAATTAGTACAATCGTACTTTATAATAAACCTATAAACGTTAAACTACTACCAATACCATTGTACCCCGAATAAAAAGTGGATTTTTTCAATCAAGAAAAATAAAAGTTTAGCAATAAATTAACGACTTCATTAACAAGCCCTTAGGCAAAAATGGAAATTAGGTTTATTACTTTTATCGTTTCGAAAGAAAATCAACCTAAAATCTAAAATTATGGCAGAAATCAAAATTGAAAAGAAAAAACCTGTATGGCCGTGGGTACTAGTGGTTCTAATAATCCTTGCTGCTATTTATTTCTTTTGGTATTACAACGATGGGAACATAAATGACACCCAGGATATAATCCCCATCCAAGACAGCATTTCCCGGTACGATGAAACCTTTGGAAACCAGGGCAGTGATACCTTGAATTTATATAACAGAAATTATGGTACGGTGCGGGGCGAACAGGCCTTGGCCGAATATTTCAGCTTTGTGGATAACAAGGATAACAGAACGGCAGACCATGGGTATTACCGAAACGGCTTCTTCACATTGATTGCCGCCACAAAACGTCAATCGGAAATGAAAAGCGTTGAGGTGTCGCAAAATGTTGAATCAGCAATGGACCATGCAGAAAACCTAACCAACGGCCAAGCCACAACGGCAAAGGCCAACCATGCAAAACAAGCGGCCGATGAAATCGCAAAGGCCCTTAAAACAATCCAACAAAAAGAATATGACAATTTATCCAACGAGGCCGATGATCTGAATAAAGCCGTGGCCAATATAGATGGGAGCCAAAACCTGGATCAACAGTCCAGTAATCTGAATACCTTTTTTGATATGGCGGCACGGCTGTTACAAAAAATGAATGATAGTGAATTAAATCGATAAACAATTTGGACTATGAAAAACCAGGAAAAACATTTATATAGACTAGAGGAACTTTCGGATTACAAAATTGCGAGCGACGATCCCGATGTGCGTGGGTGGGCCGTACGCGATGCGGACAATAGAATAATAGGTAAGGTGGACAATCTTTTGGTGAACAAATCTGCAAGACGTGTAGTATATCTGGACGTGGAAGTGGACAGTTCCGTCATCGAATTGAACCACGACCCCTACGGAAGACCTGAAAATATGAATATCAGGGAATTCATAAACAAAGATGGTGAAAACCATGTTATTGTTCCCGTGGGAATGGTTAGCCTGGATGTGGACAACAAAATTGTTCGCACAAACGCCATTAACCATAGAACCTTTGGTGAAACTAAAAGGTACAACCAGGAATATCCCATAAATAGGGATTATGAAGAAATGGTTTTAAATTCATATAATCGGGATCGCCTTCCACCTGAAAACATTTATGACGATGATAGATTTTACGAGAGGGACGAATTTGACAGAGACAGGTATTCCAACAGAGATTAAATCACGCTGGTGATAGGGTTTTTAGGCGGAACCAAAAGGACAGGGGAAATCGGTTTTCCCCTGTCCCTATTAAACGAGGCCCAAGTTTTCGGAATGGGCAATAGCCTTGCTACTTTTTTTAAAATAACAGGTGGCAACATTCATGGATTCAATATTGCGAAGAACTTTTTCCACCTTCTCTTTTTTCCGATGTTCAGTCTGACGGATGTAAATGGCTTTGATATTCAAGGGAAAATTTTTTACCACCCGTTCATACAAATACGGATCCTTTTGTGAATCATCCCCAAGCAATAGATATTGTAATCTCGGATAAAAACCGATTATATCCTTTATTTTCTCAAATTTATGGTCATGGCTTCCCCGACCGGTAAACAGGAAGTCGGAAATTCCTGTCTTTATCTTTTTCAATTTAATTACTCCCTTTGGAAGTTCATGGATTCTGATAAAAGTATCGATAAATTCGAATAGGTTCCATTCACTGCTGGAAACATAGAAGAACGAATTGGAAGCTGCAGCATTTTCCTGACCTGCCCTACTCAGTGCCTGATAATGCGGCACAACATCCTCAAAAACCTTCCTTTTATTTATATTTTTCAGGAGAAGCACATACAATTTCATAAAAAAATTACCACTGTGCGAAACCAGAAAAGTATCATCTATATCGGAGATTACCCCTACTTTGCTTTCAAAAGGTTTCAGAAATTCGGAACACTCCACTATCCCGAAATCGTAGATCCTACAACTCACTTCAAATGGGTGCCATCCGGACTCCAATTCCTCCCCAAAAGGGATGGAAAATCGGAAATACCCATCATCCAAGGTCTTGGTGGTTACTTCCAAATCCTTAAATTTCAATGTTACCTCTACGTTCCTCAGAGGTTTGATGCGAAACATGTGTATAATGGAAACCGCATGCCGAATGCCCTTTCTATCCATTCTAAATTGATCTGGAGACCAGGACTGGAATACATGGCCAAATACAGTTAATCCTTCTTTATTGACATATCCTCTATATAATTTTAAATCCAGCTTTTTCACTTATTGACAGTTCATTAACGATTTGGAGTTTCCAAATTACCTAATTTTAAAATCAAAGTTTCCTAATGAAATCCGAAAATTCAATTTTGTTGGTGGTCAACCCTATAGCCGGAGGTACGGATAAGCAAACTATAATTGATGCGGTACAAGCGGAAGTAAAAACGGGAGGAGGGCCCCTGGAAATTTTTTCCACCACTGGCAAAAATGACAAGGATGCCCTTGAAGAAACCATCAAAAAAAAATCTCCCGCCAGAATTCTTGTGGTCGGTGGAGATGGCACGCTTTCACTTGTTGCCGAATGTATCCATCAGAAGGAAATATGCATGGGAATAATTCCGGCAGGCTCCGCAAATGGGATGGCCGTAAACCTTGGAATTCCCTCAGATCTTTCAGATCAGATTGCCATTGCGCTCTCTGATAATATAATGAAAGTCGATTTGGTGTTTATAAATGGTAGCCCCTGTCTTCACATTGCCGATATGGGCATAAACGCAGAACTGGTGAAAAATTACGAAAACGCAGGAATAAGGGGAAAACTCGGTTACTTCCTCCAATCCATTCCCACGATTTTCAATTCAGAATCTCCATATGAATTTACAATTGAGACCGAGGAAGGTCTCCATCGTGAAGAAGGCGTACTACTCGTAATAGCCAACGCCAATAAATTTGGCACAGGTGCAAATGTCAACCCCACTGGAAAAATAAATGACGGGAAATTTGAGATCCTCCTTTTCAAAAATCTGGATTTTATCGAAATATTAAAAACCGCCAGGGAAGAACCCCAAATGTCCGAGGATTTTGTTCGGGTGATATCCGTGGACAGAGCGAGGATTTCCACAACTGTGAAGGTGCATTTCCAAATAGATGGAGAGTATATGGACGAAGTGGATGCACTTAAAGTCACCATTGAAAAACGAAGTCTTCGTCTTCTGGTTCCTGTAGATTTTCGAAATTCCTACTGATCTGGCGACCGATCCACGATCCTCAAGGGGGTCAGAATCCCTACCTTTTATGCAGTTGAAGTCTAAATAGCGGAAGATGTTCTGAACAAGCGATTTTTACCTAAAACGCACGGATTCATCAACAGAACAATCCGCTACAAACTTTTGGTAAAAATATACCGTATGCTAAGATTTTAATAAAATTTTGTTTTGAAACGTTTGATGGACTACCTTTAATTCATAATCAACATAAACCTTAAACAAGTAGGACCAATGAAAAAACTAGGAATTTTATTTACAGCCATGTTATTATTTGCTTTTATGGGCTGTAAGAACACCAACAAGGATATGGATGCCACTTTTGATATGAGAGACACAGTTGAAGTGGGGACCAATAACCACACTTTATCCGAAGCTCCCAAAACGATTTCAGTTACAATGGAATCCAAGAGCAACAGTACTGCGACAGGAGAAGTCCATTTTTCTGAACGGGATGGGAAAGTGACCATGGAAGCTAGATTCAGCGGTTTAAATCCGGGAACCCACGCCATCCATTTGCATGAAAAAGCAGATTGTACGGCCGCAGATGGCTCATCTGCTGGCGGCCATTGGAATCCTACCCACGAAAAACATGGAAAATGGGGCGATGCCGATGGATACCATAAAGGTGACATTGGAAATTTGGAAGCGGATAGTGACGGAAATGCACGCATTACCATGGACACTGATGAATGGTGCATAGGTTGTGGCGACGAAAACAAGGATATTATGGGCAAATCGGTAATCGTTCACGAAAATGCCGATGATTTTGTTTCACAACCTACCGGCAACGCGGGGGGCCGCATAGCTTGTGGTGGCTTGATAGAATAATCCCACCTCAAAACTCCATTACTGGACGTATTTCAAAACCACTCTTTGTTAGGGTGGTTTTTTTTTGTTGGGTAAGTAAGGATATTTAATGGCAAAATGGATCTGGATCAAGTTTAAAATTGGCAAACCTGTCTAAATCAAGGCTATCCCATCTTCATTTATAACTATTTGTTTATCCTTATATAGAGTGCCTATGGCTTTTTTAAAACTTTTTTTGCTCATCCCCAATTGATTCTTTATGGTTTCAGGATCGCTCTTGTCGTGCAGTGGCAGAAACCCTCCCGCAGCCTCAAGTTCCTCCCTGATATAATTCGCGTTTGGTTCTATGCTTCTATATCCCGGTGCCTGCAATACCAGATCGAGTTTATTGTCTGGCCGGATCTTTCTTATATAAGCCTTGATTCGGTCTCCACTGCGGATATCCTCAAAAATATCCTCAATATGGATCAAGCCGGTATGGATGCCGTTGACGATGGCGTTGGCACCCTTTTCGGTGATATGGGTAACGAGGATATCGACCTGCTCAAAAGGTTTTACGGTGAGTTCGGTGTTTTGCAGAAAGCGGTTTGTCTTGCTGGATCCCACCAACCGATTGGTTTTTTCGTCCAAATACAGCCTGACTATATACCAACTTCCCTGTTTCATAGGCCGGGCTTGTTCCTTAAAGGGGACAAACAATTGTTTTTCCAGGCCCCAATCCATAAAAGCTCCAAATTCGGTAACCGCACTACAATGCAAATACCCAAAAGTGTCAAGTTGCAGAAAGGGCTCTAGAGTGGTGGCTATGGGACGCTCCTCATTGTCCAGATACACAAAAACCTCGAGACTATCGCCAATCCTATATTCCTCGGGTTTATATTTATGTGGCAACAATACCACATTATCTTCATCATCTCCCAAATACAACCCCGGGTCGGTTTCCCTAAGAATTGTCAACGTATTGTATACACCTAATTTTATCATAGATACAAAGGTAAAGTATTATGGACTAAAAACACATTTCCAAAACAAGGAGGTGGGCAAAATTTGGGATACGGACAATACCATAGGGACGGGTCGGTATATTGTAATCAGATCCTTAAAAACTATTTTCGGTCCAATCCGAAAATAATTATCGTCGATTTTATATCTTTCGAGAGGTGAATTTAATCCCAACCAATCCTTAGAACCATGATCATTCACGACTTCAGCAAACAGAACTCACTTCTCAACCAATACATCCGCGAAGTCCGGGACGTATCCATCCAGGGCGATCGGATGCGATTTCGGCGAAACGTGGAGCGCATTGGGGAGATTCTCAGTTATGAAATGAGCAAAACACTGGAATACAATTTGCTTTCGGTAAAAACTCCCTTAGGCGAAAAGGCCCTTCCTGTTCCCGAATCCGAAATCATTTTATGTTCAATCTTAAGGGCGGGAATTCCATTGCACCAAGGGATTTTAAACTATTTCGACCGGGCCGAAAACGCCTTTGTATCGGCATACAGATATCATCCAAACGGCGGGGCCGCCTTTGATGTGCGCGTCAAATATTTGGCCTCTCCCACCCTTGAAGGGAAAACCCTGGTCCTGGCAGATCCCATGCTCGCAACTGGAAAAACCCTCGAAAATGTATTAAGGGCCCTCCAAAATCGCGGGCAACCCCAACAAATCCACATCATTTCCATAATCGGTGCCAAACCAGGAATCGAGCTTGCCGATATGATTTTTCCGGAGGACACACACTTATGGATTGCCGCGGTGGACGATTCCCTCAATGAACGCGGATATATCGTCCCAGGTCTGGGCGACGCGGGAGACCTATGTTATGGACCCAGGATGGATTGAGAAGTTGAGATATAGGTGATGAGCAATCTCGAGTAAGCTCAGCCATATAGTCTATAACATCCTTTTCAGGATACGGCAAAAATCCAATCGCATTTTGCAGGCACATGGCTATCAATTGGATATACTGGAAATCCTAAA
>CAYXDM010000009.1:0-27381 GCA_964463595.1 uncultured Aequorivita sp.
ATCAATTGGAAGGCATAAAAAAGTCCGCTATTTCTAACGGACTGCAAATGTAGAATAATTATTTTTTCTACAAAACTTTTTTGCGGAAATTATGCTATAAATATACTTTTTCCTTCTGTTTCCTTTTTTTTAGTTGGCGCTCCATCGTCCTGATATTTTCATCCAGGGCCTCCTCAAAGGTTTTTCCATCCTTTTTCACCATAATATCATCGCCTGGAATGCTTAAAAGAATTTCCACGATTTTGTTTTCCTTTTCGCTGGCTGGCAATAATTTAAGATATACATCGGCACAAATTATCCTGTCGTAAAACTGTTCCAATTTTGACAATCGCTTTTCCACGAAAACCAATAGCTCATCCTTGGCAGTAAAATTTGGGGTCTGAATATTTACCTTCATACTAATTATTTTTAAGGGTTAATTTTAGAGCGTAATTTCTAGACCATAAGCATTTTTCTTATTTAGTTGCGAGGATGGGCTTTTCTGTAAACTTCCTTCAAGGTGGCTATGCTATTTTGTGTATAGATTTGGGTTGATGCCAAACTGGAGTGCCCCAAAAGTTCCTTTACCGAGTTAATGTCGGCGCCCTCATTCAAAAGATGGGTGGCAAAAGAATGGCGCAAAATGTGCGGACTCTTTTTCATCTTTTCGGACACCCGACCAAAATAGGAATTAATTACTCTATATACAAGGTTTTCATATACTTTAACGCCCTTGGAGGTCAAGAAGAGATGGTCAATATTTTGGATAACCGGTAAAGCATTCCTATAGGTCAAATATTCCTCCAGCGCAATCAGGATACGGGGCAACAAAGGAATAACCCGCTCCTTGCTCCTTTTTCCCAGGACTTTAAGGGTTCGCTGTGAAATCGAAATGTCATTTACTTTTATATTGATTAGCTCTGCTCTTCTGATGCCGGTGGAATAAAAGAGTTCCACCATCAATCGATCCCTCCTCCCTTCAAAGGAATAATCAGCCTCCAATACTTCCATTACATCTTCAATCTCCTTTTCGGAAAATGGGATCTGTATTTTTCGCGACACTTTTAATGCCTTGTGCTTGGACAAAGGGCTTGCCTCGATCTGCCCGATTTTTAACAGGAACCTATAATAGGTTTTTAAAGACGATATCTTCCTGTTGACCGTGCTGTGGGAGGTCTTGGAATCTACAAGCGAAACAATCCAGGTTCGTATCACCGCATAATTCACGCTGGTTATATCCTCGTAATCATATGTTGAGGATGCAAACTGATCAAATTCCCGTAAATCTGTCAAATAGGCGGTAACCGTATGGGGGGAATATTTTTTTTCGAGCCGAAGGTAATCTGAAAAGGCGGAGAAAGACATCTGGGCTTGTTCTTTGTTTCTTTTGCATCACAAAATAACCATTATTCCATTGATGGAACAATTTTTCCCATAAAAAAATCCGCTGGAGATAGATCCCAAACGGATTTTAAAATTAAAGAATCGAATTGACCTAATGGAATTAAATATCTTCCTGATCCCTAAGATTCTGGATATACTGGGCTTTTTGCATTTGCGCTCTCTTTCTTACGGAAGGCTTGATAAAAGCTTGTCTTGCACGAAGCTGGCGCATGGTGCCCGTTCTGTCGAACTTCCGCTTAAAACGCTTTAGCGCCCTATCGATATTTTCTCCGTCTTTAACTGGTATAATTAACATAGTGTCATCACCTCCTCTCTTTTGGGATGGCAAATATAGCAAAAAGTTGCGAACTAAAAAAATGAAGCATGCATTTTTTTGCCGCATGTCTTCACACTTCCCACAGTGAAAAACAATGGGGAACCCACCACGAAAGAGGAATTAAAACCAATATTGCCCTATTACCATTGCCCCAAGTAGGGCAAGCCCTGAAAGAATTCTTGCTCCCAGGATTGGATGCCAAGGGCCGTCCTTCTTCTTTTCTTACCTACCAGAATATCCCGCTAATTAAATGGATCATCCTCCAATCAAATTCTCCACCTCTTTCAATAGATGATTTTGAAGATCAGCTCTGGTGTCTTCTATCCTCGGAAAATGCCTTTTATCCAACTTAGGAACGTGCGTTTTTCTAGCGCTCCGTGGTAACCATCGCCATAGGATTTATAAGACCCATCTCCATAACCATATCCATACCCGTAGCCGTAGCCAAAACCTCTACCCGATTTTTCCACATATTCGTTCAGTACGATGCTAATATGCTTTATCTCTCCTCTTTTGTATTTTTCATTTACGAAAGTGAGCATATTCTTTCGGGTTCTGTTGTGGCGGACCATATATAGGGTGGCATCGGCGTATTTGATAACCTCAAGGGCATCAGAGACGAGACCTATAGGCGGGGAATCGAGAATGATATAGTCGTATCGATCCTTTAAAAGGTCCATAAAGTGGTCCATATTTTCCCCAAGTAACAATTCAGAAGGATTTGGGGGCGGAGGACCTGAAGGAATGACGTCCAGAAAATCTACATCGGTCTTCTGGACTATTTCCTCAAGGGAAGCTTTATTTATTAGAAAATTGACAACTCCCCTTGAATTGTCCAAACTAAAGACCGATGATATTTTGGGTTTTCGAAGATCCAGATCAACAATGACCGTTCTTTTTTCACTTAACGCAAAAATCGACGCGATGTTTATGGAACAAAAAGTCTTTCCTTCCCCGCTCACCGACGATGTAAACAAAACTGTTTTCGCACCGGTCACCCCATGTTGTTTGTAAAGAAATTGAAGGCTCGACCTCAAGCTTCTAAATGCCTCAGCAATTGCAGACTTGGGCTGGCTCAATACTGCGAGGGAATTTCCCGAGTGGTTTTTGCCAATAACCCCAAAAAGAGGAATCGGGGTGATCTTTGCCAAGTCCTTTACATATTCGACCTTGGTGTCGAAAAATGCCATCCCAAAAATTATAAACAATGGAATAAAAAAGCCCAACAGTCCTGCCATCATATAATTGAGCTGCGTATTGGGGCCTACTTTTCCCCCACCGGTGTCCTTGGCCCTATCGATAAACACCACATCGCTCACATTCGCAGCCTTTACCAGGCCTGCTTCGCTCCTTTTGGCCAGGAATAGATTGTAGGTGCCCTCACTGAGATTGTACCTCCGCTCTATGTTCAGCAAATCCTGTTGTTCCTTGGGCAGTTTCCGGATTTGGGCTTCATATTGCGCTATATCCGCCTGGATGGAAGCCATTTCCTGGGTCTTCAATTTCCTGGTGGACCGTATATTTTCGAGCAACACGGTCTTCACCGCATTGATCTGTCTGTCTATATCATTGAAAATGGGAGCGCCTTCCTTAAAGGAATACTGTAGTTTATTTCTTTCCTCTGCCAGGGCCACTATCTTGCCGACCCCCGCAATTATACTTCCTTCCGATATCCCTGCGACGGAAGGTGCCGGCACATCCCTATAATCTGAACGGGTGGTGAGATACTCCTGAAGGGTAATGTAATAGCTCAGTTCCCGGTCAATTTCCTCCTTTCGAAGATCCAAGCCGTTCAACTTGGTTTTTATCTCGGTACCTTCGCTTGCCAAATCGTATATCTCATTTCTGTTTCGGAAGGTATTTAACTCGTCCTGTACGGAAGACAATTCTGCCGATTTTTTCGCCAAACTGCTATCTATAAATTGGATGGTTTTCGTGGCATAGAGATTTTTGCGCTCCAGCATATCCTCGCTCAAAACCTCGACCGAGGTGTTTAGGTAGTCCACCAACTTGGCCTTATTGTTTCCTATTGCGGTCAATCGCAAAACCGATGAACCCTTGCTTTCGGGCGCCACCTGGGTTTTCAAATAATTCTTTACGGTGGAATTAAAATCATGAAACACAAAATAATAGGGTGTCCCCGGATTGGAAAGCACATCGGGATTGGGCAAAAAAGTGCCGCTGAAAAAAGGTAGGGATATACTTTCTCCCAGCTTATAATCCCTGGAAAATGTACCTGCATCGATAAAAAGCACACTATTTTCCTTTGTGTGATAATTCTGCAAATTAACGTTTCTTCCATCCTCAAAAGAAACGGAGAGGTTGAAATTCACCGAGTCCTTAAAAACCACCCTAAACTGTTGGCCGAGCATTTGTGGTGCACCGGTATCTACATCAATCAAGAACGGGGTGTGTTTATAGGCATCTATTTGCTGATATTTCCCCTCCCGCAGATAGGTCATATAAAACTGCAGCCGCTCTACTACCTTTTCATTATGGGACCGGGACCGTAACGTGATTACCGCCGTATTTACCTTATCCGTGGTCCCTCCCCAATTGAAGGTAAGGCTGGTTGTGGTAGTAAAAAAAGGATTCTGGTCGTCTTTGATCGAAATAAGATTTTCCATCATATAGACGGGTTGCTTCCGCACATTGACGTAATAGGCAATGGAGAAGGCAACCAAAAATGAAATCAGAAATAAAGGGCCACTTCGTAGGAATCTGTCAAAAAAGCCTTTGAAGTCAAAAGATGCATCTGCCTGTTTTATATCGAACTCTTGATTCATAACAGTTTAAAGTCGGGTAATGAGCAATAGGGTGGTAGAAATGGCTGTAATGATGGTCATAACCGTTGTGAGCGTTTGGAAGCCCGTGGTCCCCGTTCCCAATGACTTCTGGGGCAATGGATTAATCAAAATAAGATCGTTGGGTTTAACATAATAATAAGGCGAGTTCATCGCCTCCAATTTGGTGAGATCTATATGGTGCACCTTTTGACCTGCGGGATACTGGCGGATGATCACCACATTTTTTCGGTCTCCGGTAAGGGTAATATCACCACTGTTCGCAATGGCCTCCATAATGCTAACCTGATCCCTGTAGATGATATTTGATCCCGGATTGGCAATCTCCCCATTTATGGTATATCGGATGCCGGCCAACTTCACGGTTACGAAAATATTTGCCTCTTCCTTGAAATAATCTTTCAGCAATCTGGTTTCTATCATTTCCCGCACCTCGTCAACGGTATATCCCAGAACATTTACTTCTCCCAGGCTCGGAACCCGGATATTGCCATGATCGTTGACAACAAATCCATCATAATATATCCGCTCTTCGCCAGTGGCATTGGGATTGGTGTCGTCAATAGGATTAAAGATCCCCACCGTCTCCTGATCGAGTGCGGCCTTCACCCGAATGCTCAACAGATCATTGATCTGCAACCGATACGGTTCCTGCCTTTTTTTCAAAAGTGCCAAAGTATCGTTCCCCCCGGAATCCTGCTGTAGATAAGTAAGCTGCTCGGTGGTCACGCAGGAGCCGGCACATATCATCACTAGGAGAAAAAGGAATGCATAAAAAAACTTCATGAAGGTTAAGATTGTCTGGCAACAAATATAAACCAACCTATTAAATAACGAAATTTATACCGAAAAATATGACAGTTCCTAATGTAGTCCGCGAAGCGGTATTTTTCGACCATGTACATTCCTCTCCCTCGGGGAGGCTATTTTTTTCCCTTCCCAAACTTCAATGCCTCCCATTGGATATAATCCTTTACTTTTGCCCAAAATAAAACCGTGAATTACCTCTCTGTAGAAAACATATCAAAATCCTTTGGCATGCGAGTGCTGTTCGAGGGAATTTCCTTTGGAATCAATGAAGGGCAAAAAATCGGTTTCGTCGCAAAAAATGGAACTGGCAAAACTTCCTTGTTAAATATAATCGCAGGAAATGACGTTCCTGATTCGGGAAATGTCACCTACCGCAAGGGATTGAAAGTAGCCTATCTTCCGCAGGATCCCAATCTGGATCCCGAGCTGACCGTGGAACAAGCTATCTTTTCGGCCGAAAATCCAGTTCTGAAGATCATTGAGGCCTACGAAAAAGCACTTGAAACTCCTGATGATGGCGACGCCTACCAGAAAGCATTTGACGCCATGGATGCCCATCAGGCTTGGGATTTTGAAACCCGCTACAAACAGATACTCACAAAACTGAAACTGGAAAATCTCCATGCAAGGATTTCCAGTCTTAGCGGAGGCCAGAAAAAACGGTTGTCCCTGGCAAATGCGCTGCTTACCACCCCAGATCTGCTTATAATGGATGAGCCCACCAACCATTTGGATCTCGAAATGATCGAATGGCTGGAGAACCTTTTTGCCAAGGAAAATTTCACGCTATTTATGGTTACCCACGACCGTTATTTTCTGGAACGCGTCTGTAATGAAATTGTCGAATTGGACGAAGGCCAATTATACAACTACAAGGGGAATTATAGCTACTATCTGGAAAAACGGGACGCCAGAATAGAAAACGATGCCACCGAGACAGCAAAGGCCAAACAACTGTTTAAAAAGGAACTGGACTGGATGCGCCGCCAACCCAAGGCCCGGACCACCAAGAGCAAAAGCCGAATCGAGGATTTTCACGAGATAAAGGATCGCGCAAGCAAACGCCGGAACGATCACCAAGTCCAGTTGGAACTCAACATGGAACGCATGGGAACCAAAGTGGTGGAACTTCATAATGTGTCAAAATCCTTTGGCGATAAAAAGCTGTTGGACAAATTCGATTATCACTTCAATCGGGGCGAAAGAGTGGGCATTATCGGGAAAAATGGAACCGGAAAATCCACTTTTTTGAACATTATCACCGGACGAATTAAACCCGACTCGGGGAAAGTGGTAATCGGGGACACGGTGCAATTCGGTTATTACACCCAGTCCGGAATAAATATAAAGGAAGGTCAGAAAGTAATTGATGTGATCCGGGAATATGGCGAATACATCCCATTAAAAAAAGGACGGCAGATTTCCGCCAGCCAACTTTTGGAACGCTTCCTTTTCGACCGAAAAAAACAATATGACTTTGTCGAAAAACTAAGTGGCGGCGAACGCAAACGACTGTATTTATGTACCGTCCTGATCAAAAACCCGAACTTTTTAATCCTCGATGAGCCCACAAACGACCTGGACATTGTTACCCTGAATGTACTGGAAAGTTTTCTTCTGGATTTTCCGGGATGCCTGCTTGTTGTATCCCACGACCGGTATTTTATGGATAAGATCGTGGACCACCTTTTTGTATTTAGGGGCCAAGCCGAAATTGAGGATTTTCCGGGAAATTATAGCGATTTCAGAATTTACGAGGACAGCCAGCCAACGGAAAAAAAGAGCATCGAGACGAGTTCAAAAGCCAAAAATGAATGGAAGGATGAAAAGCCGAGAACACGTCTGAGCTATAACGAACAGAAAGAGTTCACTAAACTGGAAAAGGAAATAACTTCTTTGGAAGAAAAAATGGAGGCCCTGCAGAATAAATTCGCAACCGAAAACTGGGATGGCCCTGAAATCGATGAGCAGTCAAAAAAACTTCAGGAGATAATGGACGCCATAGATTCCAAAACGGAACGATGGTTCCAACTTTCAGCCAAAATGGAGAATTAAAGATACTCTTTCTGGAACCAAGTATTGATAAGATTTTTTAATTTTGAAATGAATTGTCCATACACCACCCCAAATTTAATTCGCACCCATGGGTTACAAAATCATTTCGGCCACACTTCTGCTTTTTGTCTTTTCCTGTTCCTCACCAAAATCGGATCCCCTGGCGCAAAAACAAAATCTGACCGGGTACTGGGAAATAAAAGCCGTGGAAATGCCCAATGGAACAACCAGGAATTTTGATTTGAATACCACCGTGGACTATATTGAACTGAACGGCGACAGTGGAAAGCGTACCAAGGTTTCCCCTAAATTGGACGGCACATTTATAACCAATGGCCTCTCTGAAGATTTTACCCTTAGGATCGAGGATGACAGCCTGAGGATGTATTACAAAACCCCTTTTGACGAATGGAAAGAAACGGTAATCGAAGCAAAGGACACTACCCTTACCGTAATTAACCGCGACAATAAAATATATTCCTATGGCAAATTCAAGAAGTTCCATTTTAAGGAATAATGGGAGTTGGGAGGCTGATGTAAAAATACTTAATAAGAGTAAATAACAATATAATGACCAAACGCCACGCAGAAAACATATCTTTAGGTGAAGCCCTTAGGGAATTCATTGCTGCAAATCGTCTGGAAAAAGGTTTGGACAAAGTAAACGCAAAAAAGGCATGGGACACGGTTATGGGCCCTGCCATTTCAAAATACACCACCCATATCAAACTGGATCGGGATACGCTCTTTGTCCAGCTATCTTCTTCGGTTCTAAGGGAGGAACTGGGGTATGGGAAAGAAAAGATCATAAACCTGCTGAACGAAGAAATGGGAAAGGATCTGATTAAAAAATTGGTATTGGGATAGTAAATACTTCAGTTATATCTAAAAAAGACGCCCTCCAATCCGGAAGGCGTTTTTTATGTGGAAAATATATAGCCATAGGTTAAAACATCTCGCGACCGGCAAAATGAAAGGCTCCTTCAATGGCGGCATTTTCATCGCTGTCGCTTCCGTGGATGGCGTTTTCGCCAATGGAAGCCGCATACAATTTGCGAATGGTCCCTTCTGCTGCATCGGCAGGATTGGTAGCTCCAATCAGCGTACGGAAATCTTCCACCGCATTCTCCTTTTCAAGAATGGCGGCAACAATCGGTCCACGGGTCATATATTCAACCAATTCCCCATAAAAGGGACGCTCGCTATGCACTGAATAAAATTCCTTTGCATCGGCAGTGGTCATCTGGGTTAGTTTCATGGCCACAATTCTAAAACCCGAGGCGTTTATTTTTTCAAGGATTGCACCAATGTGTCCTTTTTCGACCGCATCTGGTTTCAACATTGTGAAGGTTCTGTCTGTTCTCATCGTATCTTTAAAATTTTGGCAAAAATAGCTATTTGAAAATAAATAGCAACTTTTTTCGCCGAGGTTTCCAATGGAGAAGCAGGTACCTTAAAACAATTCTAGTCCTTTCCACCTATGGCCTACAACAACACTTAAGTATCCATGGAGATTATTAAAGTTGATTGGGACACTATAGTTTTCAAATTTAAATGCCTTTGTTGTATCTTCGCCTCCTTATGAATGAAAAAACCTCGGACATTGTAAAAGGCTTGCTTGCCAAACCCCAAAAAATTGTGGTTGTTGGCCACAAAAATCCAGATGGCGACGCAATTGGTTCCACCTTGGGCCTCTCGTTTTTCTTAAATAGCCTAGGCCATTCTTCCACTGTTATTATGCCGAATGATTTTCCTGAATTCTTAAAATGGATGCCAGGCACAGAGGAGATTATCATTTTCGAAAGGGAGACGAAAAAAGCGACGAAAATGATCGAGAAAACGGATCTTATCTTCACGCTCGATTTCAACAGCCTGGATAGGGTGGGAAATTTACAGGGACCCTTGGAAAAAAGCAAGGCTAAATTTGTAATGATCGATCACCATCAACAACCGGCCGACTATGCAGTTGCCGCTTTCAGCGATGTAGCCATGAGTTCTACTTCCGAGATGGTCTTTCATTTTATGGCCGCCTTGGGGCAAACGGATAAGTTGTCTAAGGAGATCGCAACGAATCTATATACCGGAATAATGACCGACACCGGATCGTTCCGATATTCCTCTACTACTCCCACCACCCATCGCATTGCGGCAGAACTGATCGAGGCCGGAGCTGAAAGTTCGCTCATTCACCAAAATGTATATGACACCAATAGCCCCCCACGCCTTAAACTCCTTGGGGTGGCCCTCAACAATATAAATATTCTCGAGGAATATAATACTGCCTACATCACCCTCACACAAAAAGATCTGGATGACCATAACTTCAAAAAGGGAGATACCGAAGGTTTTGTAAACTATGCCCTGTCAGTAAAAGGAATTGTTTTTGCCGCTATATTTATAGAAAACACGAAAGAGGATATCATCAAAATCTCATTCCGCAGCAAGGGCGATTTTTCCGTAAACGATTTTGCACGCACCCACTATAGCGGGGGCGGGCATATTAATGCTGCGGGAGGTAAAAGTTCGCTCCCTCTTAACAAAACGGTAACTGAATTTATTAGTATCTTGTCAGGCTATAAAAACGAACTTACGAATGTTTTCTAAGCTTTGCCACACCGCTATTCTCATTGTTCTCTTTGTTTCCTGTAAGGGACCCGAGGCCCGTAGGCCCGTGCAGAGCCAAAGCGGGACATTTATAAAGGAATCTGCAATAAGGAACAAGGAAATCTATGATAGGGAGAAAAATTTCATAGAAGCCATAATCGCCAAGGACACGTCGAGGACATATTTTTCCTCGGAAAATGGTTTTTGGTATTATTATAACAACCGCGATACTTCCCAAACGGAGAATCCCGAAATAGGCGATTATGTGGAATTTACGTATGACATCAAGGATTTGAATGGCAACAGTATTCTCACGGACGAGGAAAATGGCCTGCAACGTTACAAGATCGACCAAAGCAACCAAGACCTTATCTCTGGTGTGAGAGAGGGCCTTAAATTGATGAAGGAAGGAGAAACGGTCACTTTTCTTCTGCCTTCCTATAAAGCCTATGGATACTATGGGATTGAAGAAAAACTGGGCACGAATATCCCGGTCCAAAGTACTGTTACCCTACATTCTATTGAACATACAAACGGAGACTAAACTTTTTAAATGCCCATTAACTAATTTCCACCAAAATGAAGAAGTGTAAAACGGGCTATACTTTCCGGCTTGGGCCGGTCTTCATCAAAAACAAAAACCAATGAAAAAACTGACATTTTTTATTTTATTCCTGACTCTTGCCTTTGCCTCCTGCCAAGAGAAATATCCCGATCTGGGCGATGGGGTCTATGCCGAATTCGTTACCAACAAAGGTACTTTTGTAGCTAAACTTTACAACGAAGCTGCCCCGTTGACGGTCTCCAATTTTGTGGCCCTCGCAGAGGGGACCCACGGCATGATCGATTCTACCTATAAAGGCAAGAGATTTTATGATGGGCTTACCTTCCACCGGGTAATCAAGGATTTTATGATCCAGGGTGGCGATCCCAAAGGCGATGGCACCGGAAATCCCGGCTATGCATTCCCAGATGAAATTGTCGATACCCTCCAATTTGAGGGCAAAGGTCTGTTGGCTATGGCAAACTCTGGACCTGCCACAAATGGAAGTCAGTTTTTTATTACCTTAAAGGAAACGCCCTGGTTAAATGGGCGCCATACCATTTTTGGTGAAATCGTTGAAGGTCAGGACGTGGTTGACGCCATCGGCATGGTGGAAACCGAAAAACCCGGCGACAAACCTGTTTCCCCGGTAATCATTGAAAAGTTGAACATCATCAACAAGGGGAAAGTGAAGGTTCCGTATTTTACGGAGGAAATGGCGAAAATTGAAAATGAAAAGAGAGAAAAAGAAGAGAGAATTGAAAAGGTAGCTGCTGCAAAGGCGAAGGAATTGGAAGAAATGCGAGCAAACGCTGATTCCCTGCCCTCGGGCCTGAAGATTTTTTTCAATAAAAAAGGGGAAGGCACCCAGCCGAAAGAAGGCGATAGAATTCTGATGAATTACGCAGGTTATTTAACCAACGGCCAACTTTTCGATTCCAACGTTTTTGAAAATGCGGAGAAATACGAAATGGTCGACAACATGCGGCAGGCCGCAGGACAATATGTGCCCGTCCCTACCGAATTCAGCAAAAATGCCCAACTGATTCCAGGATTCAGGGAAGGATTGTTGAATATGAAGGTAGGTGATAAAACCACCCTCTTTATACCCTCCCATCTAGCTTATGGAAACAGAGGAATTCCCGGGGTTATACCTCCCGACTCAGAATTGGTATTTGAGCTCGAAATCGTGGATATCACCGAATAGCCACAAACAAAAAATCACAAAAAGAGGAACCGGTTTTAAGCCAGTTCCTCTTTTTTTTGAATAATCACCATATATCATCCATCATCCATCATCCATCAGCTATCGACCCTAACCCATAACTCATAACTCATCCTTCGGAATATTTTTCAATATCTCCAGCACAAAGTCCCAATATTTCCGGACAGAGGAAATACTGGCACGTTCATCAGGGGAATGGGCACCCTTGATCGTCGGCCCAAAGGAAATCATATCCATTCCCGGATAATTCTGCCCGAGGATTCCGCATTCCAACCCTGCATGGCAAGCGGCCACATTGGCTCTTTCGCCATTTATTTTAAGATATAGCTCATCCAGAACTTTCAAAATAGGACTGTCCATATTTGGAGCCCACCCGGGATAGTCTCCACTCAAGGTGGTCTTATAGCCTGCAAGTTCAAAGACCGACGTCAGCGCATTGGCGAGGTCGGCCTTTGAGGATTCCACCGAACTTCTGGTCAGGCATTCGATCTTAATATTCCCATCCGAAACCGAAACCTTGGCTATGTTGTTTGAAGTCTCCACCAAATCGGCTATATCGGGGCTCATTCGGAACACCCCGTTATGGGCGGCATTCACGGCATGAAGGAAAATGGCTTGATCTTCCTCTTTCATCACCTCTCCAATATCCCCATCAGATTTATATGCACTGATGGTGAGATTAGGCTCCAGCGATTTAAACTCAGAGATAATATCCTTCTTTATAGCCTCAAATTCAGAAAGAAATTCATCTTCCGAAATAACTGCCACTCTTGCAACACTCTCCCTTGGGATCGCATTTCGAAGACTTCCACCCTCAAGATGTGCCAACCGTAGGGCATCCCTGAGAGCAAACAATATCCGATTCATCAATTTATTAGCATTTCCCAAACCCTTGATGATGTCCATGCCACTATGGCCCCCATTCAATCCTGATATCTGTATGGTATAGTTTTTAGAATTTCCAGGGGCATCCATCGATCCATAACACCCAACGGCGGTAACATCCACGCCACCCGCACAGCCCACGCCAATTTCGTCGTCCTCTTCCGTGTCGAGATTTAAAAGAATATCGCCTTTAAGAACTCCTCCTTTCAACCCTTTGGCGCCGGTCATTCCAGTTTCCTCATCAATGGTAAACAGGGCCTCAATGGCCGGATGCTCTATGGAATCACTTTCCAGAATCGCCATAATTGTCGCTACGCCTAAACCGTTATCGGCACCTAAAGTCGTCCCTTTAGCCCGCACCCAATCGCCATCAACGTACATTTCAATTCCTTGGGTATCAAAATCGAAGTCGGTATCACTGTTCTTTTGATGAACCATATCCAAATGGCTCTGCAGGATTAACATTTTTCGATCTTCCATTCCCTTGGTGGCCGGTTTTCGGATTATAACATTGCCAACCTCATCTTCAATGGTTTCCAATCCAAGCTTATTGCCAAAATCTTTCATAAATGCAATTACCCGCGCTTCCTTCTTTGAAGGTCGGGGCACGGCATTCAAATCGGCAAAATTGTTCCAGAGCGCTTTTGGCTCCAGATTTCTTATTTCTTCGTTCATACTTTATTTTTGTTTTTTAGTAAGAAAAAGTCTGCCGCGAATTCCCAATGTGGAATTTTCACCACGAATTCACGAATTTAATGTGTTTGTCAGTGCGCCTATTTCTTTAAAGTCAGTTATACGAAGTAAACAATAAAAAGACATTCGTGTATTCGTGGCAACACCATCCCAATAACCTTGGTGTATTCGTGGCAATACCTTTCCACAAAATTACCTTTTTTCGACCGCTATAAAAATTATGTAAGGAAAGAATTCCTTCGTAAGTTTGGGTTATGCAAAGAAAGACCGCCCTAATCCTTGCGCTACTGTTTCCGGTTCAGATTTTATTTCTTCAAATTCTGAAATTCTTTCCGGGATTTGTGGAAAAGTATTATAGCCTCGGCTTTTACCCGTTGCTCTCCAAAGTTTCCCGTTATCTTTTCGGCTGGGTTCCGTTCTCGGTGGGCGATGTTTTTTACCTTTTAATTACGTTGTTGGCCCTAAGATGGATCTTTAAAAACTTCCGCCGCCTCCGTTTTGAGCCCCATTGGTTTTTTATAGACATCCTGGCCACGGTTTCCATAGTGTATTTAATGTTCCACGTTTTATGGGGATTCAATTACTACCGGTTGCCATTGCACCAGTCCCTAAAACTGGAAAGTGATTACACTTACGACCAATTGCTAAATACGACCAAACAGTTTATAGAAAAAAGCAATAGCATGCACCGGGAATTGGGATATGCAGATAGTGTGAAAATAGCAATGCCGTATTCACAAAAAGAGATGTTCGAAAAATCCCTAAACGGTTATAAAAATCTAGAAAGGGAATACCCCAAACTGGAATATTGGCCCAGGAGTATCAAAAAAAGCGGATGGAGCCTGGGGCTTACCTATATGGGTTACAGTGGGTATTTAAACCCATTTTCAGGGGAAGCGCAGGTGAACGATTTAATAACTACCTATAAGTTTCCCGTCGTAGCCTGTCACGAAGAAGCCCATCAAATAGGGTTTGCGGCCGAAAATGAAGCCAATTTTATCGCTACCCTCGCAACCTTGCACAATGACGATCCGTATATTCAGTATGCCGGTTGTATTTTTACTTTGAGATATCTTTTAAATGAGGTGGCCCGTAATAACGAAGCCGAATACTACAAACTCGCAGAAACCATCAATCCCGGAATTATGGCCAGTTATAAGGAAATGCGTGACTTTTGGACTGGATACGCGAATCCTTTTGCCACTTTTTCGGTTATTTTTTGGGACAATTTCCTAAAGGCCAACAACCAGAGCGGGGGTATTAAGAGCTATAATTATATGGTGGCACTGGTAGTTAATTATTTTGAGGGAAGGGAGATTTGAAAATGAATCACGACGTTTTGAAACACGACTTCAAAGACTTTGCGTCTTTGCGAGAGAATAAATACGAAATGAACTTATCCTTTTATTAATCTTCGTACCGCCATATTCCCTTCCGAAGAGATTTTCACAAAATAAATGCCTTTTTCCAAAGAGGAAATCTGTATATCGATAGTTCCGTTTTGCGAAACTCTCTTTTCAGAAGAAACCATTCTTCCTTGAATGTCATAAATAGAAACAGTTGCTTCTGAAACCAATTGTGAGGATTGGATGGAAAAGCTATCTGACGCGGGGTTTGGAAAGATATTTAAATCTTCTAATCCGAAAGAATCGATTGAAAGAGAATCGACACTTATTATAAAAGAAGCTACTACAAAACATCCTCTGTCTATATTTTGCACTCGAACATAAATGGTCTGGGGATTTCCGAGATTCTGATATGCCATAGGCTCGTCAATTGGAAATTCTTCCGCTAAGGCCTCCCTTAGTGATAAATAATAAGTAACATCATAGCCTGACGGATCCAAACCTTCTAGCATTACTGTTTCATTTTCGGTAAGGTCAAAAATTGCGATCCCATCGTAGTTATCATCTATTGCAACAAGATTAATGGGTTGGATTATTTGGGGCAGTTCTTGAACCAGTAAATTCAAGAGAACAATTACATATTCGGTTTGTTGCTCATCCTCCACTCTTGCATACACTGTATCAAAATAAGGAACTTGGTTCATATACGGACTCGATAGCGCATTTACGGCGGTCTGTGCGTCTAACGCATCTATGTGATAAGTTACAAACAAAGTTGAGTTTCCTAAAGTAATATCTTGATCAGCTTGGTGTAAATCAAAAAATGCGTATCCGTCGTTATTATCGTCACAAACCACTAATGGGTCGGGGTCAATATTTATATCAATCTGCGCGTGTAATGCAAATCCAGAAAATAGAATTCCTATAAAAAGTAATATCTGTTTCATTCTTAAAAATTATAATGTGAGTGCAATTTACAGAATTTTTTATAATTCTTAAGAAGTTCTTAATTTCCCCTATATATTATTCAAAATCAACGATTTAAACTACGACTTTTTGAATCATGACAATTAGACCACAACTTTAAAGACCTTGCATCTATTGCGTGTGAAAAATATTTAAATCTATACTTTACCTCTTTTTTTAGGCATTCCGTATAGCCTTGAAAAGTTATCTTTGCCAAATGCAAAAATTGATCACAAGTTCTCAAAATCCCTTAATAAAACAAATTGTTTTACTTCAGGAGAAATCCCGGGAACGCCGAAAGACGGGCCTATTTATTATTGAAGGATTGAGAGAAATCTCACTTGCGCTAAAAGGAAATTACCATTTTAAAACAATTGTTTTTTGTTCTGAAATCATTTCCGAAGAAGATATTTCCACTTTAAAAAAATCTATTGGAGATGATATTGAATTCATCGAAATCACTTCGGAAATCTATAGAAAAATCGCATACAGAAGTTCCACGGAAGGAGTTTTGGCAATTGCAAAATCCAAGGATCTGGATATTTCAAACCTGAAACCGGAAACCGGAAACCTTTTAATTTTAGTTACCGAAGCTCCCGAAAAACCTGGCAACATAGGCGCCCTGCTCCGAACGGCAGATGCCGCAAAGGTGGATGCCGTACTAATTGCCAATCCGAAAACGGACCTGTACAACCCAAATATTATCCGAAGCAGCATAGGCTGTTTGTTTACAAATACGGTTGCTACGGGCACTACTTCTGAAATCATTTCCTTTCTCAAGAAAAACAACATCAATATTTATGCTGCTGAGCTGCAAGGCTCAGTACCTTATCACACCATTGATTTCCGCAAACCCGCAGCAATCGTGGTGGGTACCGAAGCCACCGGGCTCTCTACGGAATGGATGCAAAACAGCACCCAAAATATCATCATCCCAATGGGTGGAGAAATTGACAGCCTGAATGTCTCCGTAGCAGCGGGGATACTTATTTTTGAAGCCAAACGACAAAGGGGGATTTGATGTTTATTTTGGTTCAATTGGATACTGGGATTGCTCGAAATCAGCCCAATAGACCCCTGCCCCTATTGGTTATTCTGAAAGATATAGACTTCCGTGGCACCCCGTCCGTACTTTTGGTAATCGGCATCATAAAACTTGAGGGTATCGTAGCGGCCAAAAAGAGATTCAAGTTCGGCCCGTAGGATTCCCTCACCTACGCCGTGGATGAAGACCACTCTCTGTATCCGTTTTGAGATGGCGAATTCCAATTGCCGTTTGGCGGCATCCATTTGGATGGTCAATATATCATAATTGGAAAGATGTTTGGATTTTGGCACCAGTTGATGGATGTGAAGATCCACCACCATGGCAGGTTGAAGCCGTTCCTTGGGTTTTATACGTCTGGATTTTCCCGGTTTTTGCTGGTGCTTTTCCAAAAGAATGGACTGAATATCCATTTGGGCCATTTCCCTTTTGGACAAGGAACCATCCATAACTATGAGTTCCTTTTCCAAAAAATCGAGTTCAAAACCATCTGTGGTAACGATGGTGATGTCCTTGCCCCGAATTTGCGACACCACTCCCGTAATGTCATCGTCCAACACTGAAACCTTATCTCCTATTTCCATTGTTTCCTTGCCTATTATAATACGCTTTTTTGTTGATTGTAAATCAATTCCTTGCACTTTCCACTTTACAAATTTTTTCCTACTTTAGTAAGAATTTTCGACCGAAATTGAATATTCTTCATAGATTTACCTCGTGTAATAAAACTCCCCCTATTTCGGCCTTCGGTGTTTTAAAACCACAATATTATGAAAAACCTATTACTTTCTTCCGCATTGCTTCTTACTTGCGTTAGTGGGTTTGCGCAATTGACCGTAAAACCTGTGGATCCATCGGGGACTAGGGACGCCTATTTATATGTCCGGAACACGGTTCTCTATGTAAAAGGATCGATTAATTTGGAAAAAAACCATTCCGGACCCAACAATACAGAAGCGAGCATCTACCTTAGGGAAGGCGCACAATTGATCCAGGATGGCGAGTCTTCCACCAATACGGGCGATGGTTTCCTCTCCGTACAACAGAATGCGCCCGAATCGAATGCCTACGCATATAACTATTGGTGTTCACCTGTTGGCAATCCCGCTATTGCTCCAATCGGAAACACGAATTTTGGGATTAATTTTATTTACGAAGATAAAAACCTTCCCCTGGGAGTGGGCACCGCCGCCCGTAAAGCAGATAATATTTCTGGAAGAGAGGGATATACAGACCCGAATCTTACCATCTCCCGAAGATGGATTACCCACATGATGGAGCCGGCAGTGGAGGCCTATGCAAGCTATACCAGGTTTAACGACGCCGATGGGGCAGTTCCTGGTTATGGGTTTACCATGAAAGGAACTAATTTAGGCGGGGTGCCTGTTCTTCCGGATTATTCCGCTACCCATGCCCAAACCTATGAATTCCGAGGCCGGCCAAACAATGGCACTTTGAGCATCGATGTAATGGGACCGGCGCAAGCAACAAATAATCCAAATCAAGAGGCGCAAGAAATGGCTAAAATGACCTTGACAGGAAATCCATATCCTTCCGCCTTGGATTTAAACAAACTGTTTTACGACAGCGAAAATGGTCCGCTCAATTGTATTTATTTTTATGACGAGGATCGCAGTGTAATGAGCCATCTCTACAACCAAAAACCTTATGGTTATGGAGTATGGGTGCCAGGACCGGAGGATACAACATCAAACCGAAACCCCGTGGTCTATCATGGATTTTATACCCGTGCTTCGTTTTTTATCTGGAATGCCAACGGGGGCCATAACGGTTCCTCCCCCGGAACGGGTTTAGCCACCAATGGCAAGCGCTATGCCCCCGTTGGTCAAGGATTTATGTTTGTAGGGGGCGGCCCCGAGAACGAAACCCAAAATGTTAAAATAAAAAATGCGCATCGTGTTTTTGAGAAGTCGGGGCCCTATTCCATTTTCCAACGTACTGCAAGGGAGGATGGCAATTTGGAAATCGGCCGGTCAGACGATCCGTCCCTCAGAGGGCCTGCCTTTGAAACTGCGGATGGAACCTATCCCGTTGATACCCGTACCCCACAGTTGCGACTTTATGTTGTTTTTGACAATGCCCTGTCGCGGGATCTGTTGCTAGTGTTCCACCCTCAAGCTACTGATGGATATGACCGGGGCTTTGATGGCTTGAGTCCTATGGGCATGAAATCGGAAGCATACTTCCCAATCGGTCCCGACAGCGACCGTAGGGCTTATGCAATCCAGGGTTTAAATTATGAACCTCGAAAAATGATTCCCCTCACCTTTAAGCTTCATAAAACCAGCCAGGTTGAAGTGCGTGCGGTGGAGGAAATCAGAAAACCATACGAAAGGGTCTATCTTTTTGACAGACAGGAGAATGTGTATAGACCGCTAACCGCATCCCATAGTACGGCTGGCACCTTTACCCTACCCGCTGGCAACTATGAGGATCGGTTTTTCCTCGTGTTCCGCAATGCCACCCTAAACCCGCGAAGCGAAGATCTGATGGATGGCCACGACCGTGCAATGGCCGATATAAATATGTTCCAAAACAATTCTGCACGCCAACTTGAAATAAGCAATCCCGACGGATACAGACTTAAGGAGGCGTATATGTATGATATGAGCGGCAAGTTGGTACTTTCCGAAAAGAACCTGGGCGATGCCAGCAGCTACTATCTATATACCGGCAATCTTAGCGACGGCATGTATCTTGTAAAATTGGTAACCTCTGATGATATTGTTATTGACTACAAATCCATGGTGATGAACAAATAAAAATTCATCCGAAAATAAAAAAGGATCCGAGGAAAAATTCCCTGGATCCTTTTTTAATCCCACTCTGAAAATGTATAAACATCTCAAGAGACCTTTCCTTGAACCCCTAAATTCTTCAGGTCAGGTTCTACTTTTTGTTTTCTTCTAATTCAAATTCCTTTAACGTCTGTGTAATGATGGTAACACAATCCATCAACTGCTCCTCGGTCATCACAAGTGGCGGGGCAAAACGGATGATGTTTCCATGGGTTGGTTTAGCCAACAGGCCATTGTCACGAAGTTTTAAACAGATGTTCCATGCCGTGTCGCTGTCCTCACTGTCATTGATTACAATGGCGTTCAACAAACCTTTTCCGCGGACCAGGTTCACAATGGAGCTTCCCTTTATATATTTATTCATCTCGCTTCGAAACAGTTTTCCAAGTTCTTCGGCTTTTTCCGCCAATTTCTCATCACGCACAACGGACAATGCCGCAATGGCCACTGCTGCCGCAACTGGATTTCCACCGAAAGTAGATCCGTGGTTTCCAGGCTGAATAACATCCATAATATCGTTATCGGCCAATACGGCCGAAACGGGATAAGCCCCTCCGCTTAGAGCCTTGCCCAAAATAAGGAGATCGGGCTTCACATCCTCATGGTCGCAGGCCAGAAGTTTTCCGGTGCGGGCAATACCGGTCTGGACCTCGTCGGCAATAAAGAGTACATTGTATTTTTCGCACAAGGCTTTTGCCTCTCGCAAATAACCCTCGGAAGGAACATACACGCCCGCCTCACCTTGGATAGGCTCCACAAGAAATCCGGCAATATTTTTATTTTCCTTTAATTCCCGTTCCAGGGCTTCAAGATTATCGTATTCTATTTTCACGAATCCCTTTGTAAAAGGGCCAAAATGTTTTCGTGCCACGGGATCATTGCTAAAAGAAATAATGGTCGTCGTTCTTCCGTGGAAATTATTTGCACATACTATTATTTCAGCCTCATTTTCTTCAATTCCCTTCTTCTCATAAGCCCATTTTCTACATATTTTCAAAGCCGTTTCCACAGCTTCAGCCCCTGTGTTCATGGGCAGCAGTTTTTGGAATCCAAAGAATTCACAGGCAAATTGTTCGTATTTTCCCAGCATATCGTTGTAAAAGGCGCGGGAAGTAAGTGCCAAGGTTTTTGATTGTTCCGCAATGGCGGCAACAATTTTTGGATGGCAATGACCTTGGTTGACCGCGGAGTAAGCCGAAAGGAAATCATAGTACTTTTTGCCTTCCACATCCCAAACGTAAACACCTTCCCCCCGGTTCAAAACCACCGGCAACGGATGGTAGTTGTGAGCCCCATATTTGTTTTCAATTTCTATGGCCTTCTGCGAAGCCGTTCGTTCCATAACTGACATAAAATAAAATTTTTGAGTAAACAATAATGGTTTCTTACCTTGAAAAACCGGAAGTGGTCTTTTAAAAAACAAGCAAATCCACCTGGGTGGAGTGGAAACCGTGAGGGCCGCAAATTACTAAATTTATCCCACAACTTTTGGGGCTTTAACAGGATTTAAACCTAACAATTATGCTATTTTTGCGCCTATGTCTAGGAAAAATAAGCATGTAGTTTTAGAAAATCTGGAGGTGATCGATGCGGGTGCCAAAGGCAAGGCCGTGGCGAAAGCGCCGGATGGTCGGGTAGTTTTTATCGACAATGCCGTTCCGGGCGACGTAGTAAATGTACAGACCTACAAAAAGAAAAAGGGATTTTATGAGGCCACCGCCATATCCTTTCCTAAATATTCAGAAAAAAGGGTGGAGCCCGTTTGTCCCCATTTCGGTGTCTGCGGTGGCTGCAAATGGCAGCATCTGGGATATGAACACCAGCTATTTTACAAGCAAAAGGAAGTGGAGCAAAACCTTAAACGCATCGGGAAAATTGATCTCCCTCCCTTTCTCCCAATCCTCGGATCGGCCAAACAATATTTTTACAGAAACAAAATGGAATTCTCCTTTAGCGACAGCAAATGGCTAACGCTGGAGCAGATAAGGAGCGATGAGGTTATCGAGGATAGAAATGCCCTGGGATTTCATATTCCCGGAATGTGGGACAAGATTCTCGATCTGGATGTATGTTATCTTCAGGCAGATCCGAGCAATGCCATTCGCGATTTTGTTAAGTTGAAGGCCGAGGAACTGGGACTTTCCTTTTTTAACACGAGAAAACAGGAAGGTTTTTTGCGAACCTTGATGCTCCGTACGTCCTCCACCGGAGAAGTGATGGTTTTGGTCCAATTTTTCTTTGAAGATGAAGCCAATAGAAATCTATTGCTACAGGCACTTTCCGAAAAATTCCCCAATATCACATCCTTGCTGTACGTAATCAACTCCAAGGGAAATGATACGCTATATGACCAGGAGATACGTGTGTTCTCCGGGCGGGATCACATATTTGAGGAGATGGAAGGCCTGAAGTTTAAAATCAACGCTAAATCCTTTTACCAGACCAACAGTGAACAGGCTTACGAATTGTATAAAATAGCCCGTGATTTTGCAGGTCTAACCGGGAAGGAATTGGTTTACGACCTATACACCGGCACGGGGACCATTGCCCAATTTGTTGCCGGAAAAGCGAAAAAAGTGATCGGCGTTGAAGTAGTGCCCGATGCTATTTCCGCAGCAAAGGAAAACGCCGCGGCCAATGGCATTGACAATGTAGAATTTTATGTGGGCGACATGAAAAAGGTTTTCAATACCGAGTTTATCGAGACCCACGGAAAACCCGATGTGGTAATCACCGATCCTCCAAGGGATGGAATGCATGCCGATGTAGTTTCGCAATTACTGAATCTGGACGCGCAGAAAATTGTGTATGTGAGTTGCAACAGCGCCACCCAAGCGCGCGATTTGGCGCTGTTGGATTCGAATTATAGGGCGACAAAAGTGCAACCGGTCGATATGTTTCCACAAACACATCACGTTGAAAATGTTGTACTTTTGGAAAAAAGGGATTTTCAATGAAATTTCCAATATCGATGATCCAAAGAATCCTATTTCCCATTATAATGGCTATTATACTGAATGGCTGTACCCGCGATGATATATGTCCGGAGGGAACGGCTACCACCCCGGAGATCGCAATGGTCTTCAACAATATTTTGGATCGCGAGAACCGAAAAATGGTGGAAGGGCTAAGTGTGGAAACGGATTACGAAAATTCCGTCACCATTTTTGCAAATAGCACCACCGATAACATAGCCCTGCCCTTGAGCACCACTTCCGATACAACTAAGTATCGCTTCATCCGAACCCGGGGCTCAGAGGAAAATCCAGAGATTAACATTGATAGGGTCCTGATCATTTACGATAGAAAAGATGTGTACGTCAATAGAGCCTGTGGATTTAAAACGGAATTCTATGACCTGGACGTCGTTTTGGAGAATGAAGGAAATGAAAATTGGATCAAGGACATAACGATAAATAGAGATAGCATAATTGATGATAATGACGCGCACGTTACTCTTTTTCATTAGTCTTTTTTTCGGTCTTGTGGCCCTGGCCCAGGAAGATGTGGAAAAAAACAATGATACCGTTCCTGCCGCTGAAAAGTATGGACTTCGTTTGGGCATTGACTTATCCAAGCCCTTGCGCAGCCTCGTTGAAAATGGCTATTCGGGATTTGAGGTAGTGGGCGATTTTCGGGTGACCAAGAGATTTTATGCGGCCATGGAATTGGGCAATGAGCAGAAAGAGTGGATAGAGCCGTATGTTTCCTCTAAGACCAGCGGTAGTTACGCCAAAATCGGATTTGACTACAACGCCTATGAAAACTGGCTGGGAATGAGGAACTCTATCAATCTGGGCCTTCGGTATGGCTTTTCAACTTTTAACCAAGAACTTTTGAGCTATCGAATTTATACCGATAATCCTGTATTCCCAGCCGAAGTTGTTACCACACCCACCGAATATGGTGATCTTACCGCCCATTGGGCCGAACTGATCTTCAGTGTAAAAGCAGAGATCATTTCGAATCTATATCTGTCCATAAATCTTCAATTGAAAAGAAAGATTTCCGAGACCCCGTTGGATAATTTCGACACCCTTTATATCCCCGGATTCCACAGAACCTATGACTACAGTGAATTTGGTGTGGGATATGGATATTCGATTTCCTATTTGATACCAATTTTTGGGAGGTGAAGATGGGAGTGGGAACGAAACAAAATTGAGTACTATCCTTTAAACCATAGGCACTAGAAGTCAAAGCCCAGTCCGAAGGTTACCCGGGGACCTTCGGTGGAATGGAACCAATTGAAATTGGCATTTAGGCCCCCTACCCCATTGACCCAAATACCCCCGCCGTAGGAGGTGTGCCATCTATCACTGTTATCTTTCTTCAACCAGATCCTACCCAGATCGGCTCCTGCATATACCCCAGTTTTGAGCGGATAAAGACCTACTTTTAAGGAAGGCAAGGTATACCGTATATCCGCATTGCCCACAAGAAATGATTTTCCCGTAAACCGCTGTTCGCGGAAGCCTCTTAAACCGTTATCCCCGCCCAGACTCGCAGCATGGTAGAACTGATATTCCTCCCCTAGATTCACTTCATAACGAATATTTGTGTGAAGGATAAATTTTCGGTTTTTTACGAGGGAATTATAGAATCCCACCCTGGATTTGATAAATCCAAATACATCCTCGGGATCTTTAAAACTATCAGTGGCTCCCACATTCAGGTCAAACAACATTCCAATGGTAGAATTGAGAGGGTCGTCAAAGCTTCTATAACTGTAAATTCCTTCCAGGGTGCCAAAAAAGGAAGTTACTCCCTTCCGAAGAATATTCGCCTCCGAAATAAACCCGGAAGGTGGATCTACTTCGTAAAGATCAAATTTTGCCCGTAATTTAAAGAAGCTCCCAAAACTACTATTTCGAAGCAAGGCAATGTTTGCAGAAATGTTCTGAACGGACACCCTATTGAAATCATAGCCTTTGGAATCTTGATAATTTACGGTCTCATTGCCAAAACCAAAAAAGTTGATTTTGGTATTGGGACTTGTAAACCGGCCTCCGAAACTTAGGTTGAGGTCATTTTTAATGTTTGCAAATTCGCCTGTATATGAAACATCGAAATTTCGGGTATCGGTGAAGTATGCCACATTGATGGAGTGTTTTTGTGAGAAGGGATTCCGCTGGAAATTATCCACCCTATAATCATAATGGACTGCGGCCCTAAATCCGTCGTCCGGATTATAACCGATGGCGGAAAGAAACCCATGGCTCCTGTCCAACTGTTTTCGATAATCGTATGTATTTAGGTTGTAAACATTGGTAAATCTAAAGTTGCCGCCCTTTCTTTCGGTGATGGTATCCGTCCGATCTTCGTGATCATAAACTTTTATCCTCCTACCATTTTCCAGATGGTAAACGTCCCCACCATGGCCGCCGATCAATCGCACGAATATTGGATTTTTCTCATCTCCCTTCACCACAAAAGTATCACGCCCTCCCAGGCCATAAACCCAGATCTCCTCTGTATCCTCGTGTTTGAAAGTACGATCAATCAATGTATCCGATTTTTTTTCCTCTTTGATGGTAAAACCTTGGATATGGGTACGGCCATCGGGAAGCCGTACAATTTCGAATAAATCCTCATATTCTGTTCCCACAATCGTTTGTTGGGTGGCGAGATAGGAATAATACCTGTCGGCTATGTCCACAAGATTTTCTCTCCGTGCCTTTAGCTTCTCCTCAATATCTTTCAGGGATTCATCCTGTACCTCAAGAGGCACCCTATTAAAGGCTTCCTCTATTATTTCATCGGTCAGGTTTTCTTGGATTTCCTTGGCCAGAAACTTCCATTGTTCGCGGCCAGAATTGCGTAAAAGTGCCCTATCCAAAATAACTCCTTCCCTATTGAACCATTTTAAATCGACCAAATCCCCATCGTAAACATGAAATTGTTTGGTACCGCTGAAAAGGGATTGGGTAATGTCCAATATATTTCCTTCAAAACTTGAAAAGGCATTATCCTTGTCAGTGGGAATGGGCACAAATACATCCTTCTTGTATCTGTTGTAATACTTTGCCCACTGCCAATGCCCAGGTTCCCGATCCCAGTCGCCGGTCAGCATATCAAAGAGACGGGCTTTGATGTAATTCTCCTCATCGACAAAAATATTACCCGATTTTCGCAATTTTATCAAAATATCATCGGTGGTTTCTACCCCGTCCGGATATTCAAACAGTTCCTCTCCTTCACTTTTTTCGGAAGGCATCACCGAAATAAGGTAAAGTTCATCCCCAAAATTTTCATTATAACTTCCCAATTTCCTTTGTTTGGGCACGTAATACAATCTGGGTTCGGTATAGAAAATACCAATTTTACGGGCCATGGGGGGAAGGGCCAGTTGGGCATAGGGGTGGGAGGCGGTATAAAAATTGACGTTCTGCCCTTTTATTGCTGGGGCATTGGGTCCCACCTCGGAAACCGGCGCATTGTTATCATCAAATTGGATCTTTCTTGAAATGGACAGGGCATTTTTCGCCATCGCCCTCATCCTGTATTTATTGCCTGTTTTATCCGTGAGCATTAACACATTGTAATCGTCACCACTTGCTTCCCTCACCACCTCCAGTCCGCCATAAAGAGTATCCAAAAGTGCCGTTTCCGCGATAACCGGTTGGGCATAGACATCCTTATATTTTGCGCCCCAAACCGTTCTGAAAAACAAGGCTTCCTGGATGCTATCCTGTCGGTAAATGGGAACGGCAACTTCCTTTGGAAACACCACAGGATATTTCGAGGTATCGACCTTTGTGGGTACCGGGACCACCTCTTTCTGGAAAATCAATTGAGGTTCAAGATCATCACCTGCCACAAAATATCGCACCCACGAAGAACCGTCCGCAAAGACATCCAACACCGCAAATCCCTGCTCGCCCGTACTAAAAAAACCATCTTCTCCCGTGGCGGCATAAGATTCCTTGGAACCGGCCCCTGAAACAATTTGACGGAAACCTTCTCTTTCTATATACTGGAGATTGTGGTCGTGCCCCGATACCAAAACAAGGCGGTTGATCCCTCTTGCCATTTCCTGCAGTTGGATCATAAAATTGTTGTATAACTCATTATATCGGTCCTGGATAGAAACCCCACCTTGAGATCTGATCTGTACCACCAGGGAGGCCAATAGGGGCATCGGAATTCTTTTCTGAAGGGGATAGAGATGTTTCTCCAAGGCAAAATAACCACCGTGATTGCCGTTGGTAAACATGGGATGGTGCATGACAAATAAAACAGTTTTATTCTGGTTTTTCTCCAGTTCCAGTTTTATCTCCAAAAGAAATTTTTCACGGGTTTTAATATCGCAATTTTTATTGATGAGCGGATGTCTGTTCCAATCTTCCAGCATCCATTGGGTATCCACCACGATCATGTGGATATTCTCCGTTATCGGAATACTTTCCATGCCACAGCCATTTCTGGGTTTAAAGGCATCCATTTCAGGAAAAAGGGATTCTACGTAATTTTGTTCTCGCATAAGCCCAACCACCCCGTTATTGTACCATTCGTGATTTCCCGGAATAAAAATAGTTTGCCCGTTATAGTTTTGAACAGCCCTAAATTGGGCGTTGATCATATTTTCCGATTGTGCTCTTCGTGGGTGGCCTTCTGGATCCATTCCAGAGGGATAAATGTTGTCGCCCAGGAATATCGTATAATTTCCTGGAACCTTTTCATCGGCCAGATATTTCTGGAGGATAACCAGGGCATCGCTCATTCCCCCCATAGGGGATAATCCCGCATCGCCGATAAGATAAAATGTTTTTTCGATTTTCTTGTGGTGCGGAAAGGGCGGATTTTCCCATTGATCCTTAAATTGTGCCCTATGGGTGGCACAGGAGAGAAAAAGAGAATATATGAAAAAAATAAAAATTAACCTT
>CAYXDM010000010.1:0-5720 GCA_964463595.1 uncultured Aequorivita sp.
ATTGAACCAATTTAGGAAGGCCAAACCAGGCTTATTTGTATAAAGCTCTTTTTCGACAAACTTCCCGTCCAAACATTCCTTTCCTGAAAAGTAGAAAATTGAAAGAACGTCCACTCCGAATATTGGAGTGGATCTACTGATCTCGCTGCGAGGGTGCCTAGCAAAAACTTCCCAATGAAATATCCTATTCCAAAGTGGGAAGCATGTCCACTTCAAAAAAAATGTGGTCCCACCTGGGCTCGAACCAGGGACCACCTGATTATGAGTCAGGTGCTCTAACCAACTGAGCTATGGGACCGTTGGTATTTTTGCCTTTCATAAAAGATTTCCCGAGGAAAGGTAATATGAAAAGGATTGCAAATGTAAAATACTTTGCAAAGCCTGCAAAATTATTTTTCGATATTGTCCAGGTCCTGGCAAAGTTCTATCAAAACGCCAGTGGTGGATTTGGGGTGCAGAAACGCAACTATCTTATTGTCAGCTCCCTTTTTTGGAATTTCATTCAAGATCGTAAACCCCTGTTTTTGGAGCCTAGCAATTTCAGCTCGGATATTTTTCACATTAAAGGCAATGTGATGGATTCCTTCTCCCCGTTTTTGGATAAATTTCGCAATGGGGCTATCCGAATGGGTGGCTTGCAACAATTCAACCTTACTCTCTCCACACTTAAAGAACGAGGTTTCTACGCCTTCGCTTTCAACCTTTTCCCGTTTGTATGGTGGGGTGCCAAGCAAAGCTTCATAAACCTTGTTGGCTTCTTCAAGGTCATTTACAGCTATTCCTATATGTTCTATCTTTTCCATCCAAAGAATTGTCTTTTGTTTTTAAAGCTAAAAGCTCATTGATAAAGGTCAAAAATACAAACTTAATCCTATTGGATTTCAAATTCATAAAGGTTGTATGGCCCTTCCATATGTCATAATGTTCTATTTTTGCATTATGAAAGAAAGCAACAGACAAAAAAAAGTAGGGGCAGTTTTGCAAAATGATCTGGCAAATGTTCTTCAAAACCTGCTTCGTGAGGCCGGCCAACTGGGGATTATTATTTCAGTTAGCAAGGTAACGGTGACCACCGATCTATCCATTGCAAAGGTATATGTGAGCGTTTTTCCGGCAGATAAGGCCGAGAACATTACCGCCGAACTGAACAATATAAAGCCAAGAATCAAACATCAGATTGCGCAGCTCACCAAAAATCAGCTTCGGAAAATGCCTGATCTCATTTTTTATAATGATGATTCGTTGGAATATATTGAACGCATTGACAAGGCGGTAAAAGGCATCGATGATCCCCTGAAAAATCCCGACTTACTGCCCAAACGAAAAAAATCATAAACTTGAATTTTTCCTTCTACATCGCCAAACGCTACCTGTTTTCAAAGAGCAGCAACAATGCCATCAACATTATTACAATTATTGCGGCAATTGGGGTGATAGTAGGAGCCTTTTCCCTGTTTATCGTGCTTTCGGGATTTTCCGGATTGAAGGATTTTAGTCTTCAGTTTACAACGGTTTTTGACAGCGACCTAAAGGTTCTCCCGGTGCGCGGAAAGACAATTGATTTTTCTGCTGCACAGAAACAACAACTCAAGACTTTAAAAGGAATCCATACTTTTTCAGAAATAGTTGAAGAGCGTATTTTTCTCCATTATAAAGGGAAAAATCATATTGCCTATATAAAGGGTGTGGACGCCCAATATGGAAACGTTACCCAATTGGACAGTATTATTTATTTTGGGGAATGGCTGGAGCCCCACGAGTTTGAAGTGGTGGTAGGATATTCCATCATTGCCAAGCTGTCCATGGGGGTTCGGGATTATTCAAATCTATTGGAAATTTATGTGCCAAGACCAGGGACCGGACAGATAAACACTTTGGATCCCACCCAAGCCTTCAGTAAGGAGAATGTGGTGGTTGCTGGAGTTTATCAGGTTAATGAAGATCTTGACGGAAAATATGTTTTTTCGGATATCGACTTTGCCAGAAACCTGCTTTCGCTCGACAGTTCAAAGATCTCGTCCCTGGAGCTAAAATTGATGCCGGGTACGGCAGAAAAGGAAATCCGGAAAGAGTTGGAAAGGATCTTTCCCGGCCAGATCCAAATTAAAAACCGCATCCAGCAAAACGATGCCCTTTATAAAATGCTCAATACGGAAAATATAGCTGTGTATTTGATCTTTACCCTTGTATTGATCATTGCACTTTTTAATGTTATCGGTTCTATAATTATGATGATTCTGGACAAACAGAAAAACATAAAAACGCTTCATAATATGGGGGCATCCCTCAAGGATATTCGCCGGATATTTTTTCTTCAGGGCACATTGATGACGGTCTTGGGCGGTTTATTGGGAATAGCCATTGGCATTATGGCGGTATGGCTACAGCTTAAATATGGCTTCATAAATATTACCAGCACTTTGCCCTATCCCGTAAAACTTAAACCCATAAACGGATTTATTGTTTTTGCGACCATTGGTTTTTTGGGAATTATCTCTTCTTTTATTGCCGCTAGCCGTGTACGCGAGAAATTGATTGTTTGAATTGCCGGAACATTTCTTTCTCAGATAATCAAATATTCAGGTTTTGCTCCAAGACTAATCAACGCCTCACAGATCTCTACGGTAAAATCCCTGGGGCCGCATACGTAAAATCGGTGACTGAAATTGCCAATATTCTCAATGAGGAATTTGCGGTCTATCCGTCTTTCGCGAAAACCTATGACCCCCTCACGAGTAAAAACATTTTGATAGGCCGGCCCCAACATTTTTGTAAGTTCATTGTGTAGGATCACATCTTCGCGCGTTTTATTTGAATATAGAAGCGCCACGGTCCGAATGTTTTCACTCTGAAAAAGAGCTCTGAAAATAGCGATAAAAGGAGTGATTCCGGTGCCGCCGGCTATAAATACGCCTGGACCTTTATACTTAATGGTCCCGAATATATCGTGGAGTATTAACTGTGCCCCGGCATTGAGCTTCCCCAATTGTGAGGATACTCCATCGTGTTCGTCATATATTTTGATGATAAACTCTATATAATCCCAGTGCTGCAGCGAGGTAAAGGTGTACGGACGCACTTGTTCTTCCCATCCTGGAAGGTCGATGGAGATATGGGCCGATTGTCCGGGGGCATATTCAAAATCCTCAGGCTTTTCGAGAACGAATCGTTTTACATCATGGGTAATATAATGGGAGCTTATTATTTTTAACTTCTGCATTGCGATGGTTTAGGGTTTAAAGGTAGAAAGTAAATTATAAAAACCCACATTTCAGATTCGATTGCTGTTTATGCAAACTCATGATCGCCGAATACCTCCAATACCTCATCAAAAGCTTCAAAAACGGAGGAGGCGTCATCGCTGGTTACCATTTTCATTCGGTATTCCTTAAAATTGGGAATTCCCTTGAAGTAATTGGTATAGTGACGACGGGTTTCAAAAACGCCGAGTTTTTCACCTTTCCAATCTATGGCCATTTGCAGGTGTCTTCTTGCCGCTTCCACCCGTTCTTCAATGGTGGGCGGAGCTAAATGTTCGCCAGTTTTAAAATAGTGTTTCACTTCCTTGAAAAACCAGGGATAACCTATACTCGCACGACCTATCATCGCCCCATCCAGTCCATATTTATTGCGCATTTCCATCGCTTTTTCAGGGGTGTCCACATCTCCATTACCGAAAATGGGGATATGCATTCTGGGGTTGTTCTTAACCTCGGCAATAGGTTTCCAGTCGGCATCGCCTTTATACATCTGCGCCCGGGTACGGCCGTGGATGGAAATTGCCTGGCAGCCTACATCTTGCAACCGCTCTGCAACTTCCAGGATACGGATGGAATCGTGGTCCCACCCCAATCGGGTTTTTACGGTAACTGGAAGGTTGGTGTGCTTTACCATGGCTTCGGTTAGGCTCACCATTAAATCCACGTCCTTCAAAATTCCGGCTCCAGCGCCTTTGCAAACCACCTTTTTTACAGGGCATCCAAAATTGATATCGATAATGTCCGGGCCGCTTGCCTCCACTATTTCCACCGTTCTCAACATGGATTCCAGTACAGCTCCGAAAATCTGGATCCCTACCGGGCGTTCTTTTTCATAAATATCCAGTTTCATCACGCTTTTTGCGGCATCGCGAATCAGACCTTCAGACGAAATGAATTCGGTATAGACCACATCGGCACCCTGTTCCTTACAAAGTGCACGGAAAGGCGGATCGCTCACGTCCTCCATGGGAGCGAGCAATAGCGGGAACTCAGGCAATTGAATGTTTCCTATTTTTGGCAATTTGCGTTTTTTTGGGTTGCAAAGGTAGTGAATATTAGCAAATTGAAGCCTCTAACCATGTTCGGGTTTTTTGGTGGGTCATTTGGTTGTGAACTTTTATGGGATTGTATCAGGGATTAGTCCTCGCGAATCTTCGCCCTGAGTGTTTTTCTGTCTATCTGAAGGATTTCCGCTGCCTTTGTTTGATTATTGTTGGTGGCTCTCAAAACCTTCTGGATGTACCTGCGCTCCATTTCCTTTAGGGGCTGCAGCCCTTCATCGGGAAATTTTATTTGGAATTTCAATGTATCGGGCAAATCCTTGACGCCGATGGTCCTATCGCACATTATAACCGCCCGTTGGATGACGTTTTCCAATTCCCTTATATTTCCTGGCCAATGATATCGCTGAATAAGGATCTTGGCCTCATGATCTATCGTTACATATCTTCCTTTATATTCATTGCCATATTTAAAGAGAAATTTATCGGCCAATAGGGGGATGTCTTCCTTTCTTTCCCGAAGGGGCGGCACTTGTATTTCCACAACCGTGAGGCGGTAATACAGGTCCTCCCGAAAGGTCTCCTTGGCCACCATTTCCCGTAGATCGCTATTGGTGGCCGCAATAACCCGTAGATCTATCTTTTCACTCTTGCGGGCGCCTACCTTGATGATTTCCTTTTCTTGAAGGACCCGCAACAAACGGGCCTGGACCCCAAAAGAGGCATTTCCGATTTCGTCCAGAAAAATGGTCCCTCCTTCGGCCGCCTGAAAAAATCCTTCACGATTGTCCTCTGCCCCTGTAAAGGCGCCCTTTACATATCCAAACAGTTCAGATTCCAATAAATTTTCCGGAATCCCCCCACAGTTTACGGTTATAAATGGTTCACGCGAAAACTTTCCGTTATAATGGATGGACCGGGCAACCAGTTCCTTTCCCGTTCCACTTTCTCCACTGATGTACACCGTAGCCTTGTTGTCCTGTACCCGATCTATGGTTTGGATTACTTTTTTGATCTGTTCACTTTCCCCGATTATTTCATTGTATTTTTTGGAAGCGGAACTTGAGCCCTGTTGTTTTTTAGCGACCGATGAGGCAAGGGACTTTTGAACTGCCTGTTTTAATTCTGCCTTAGTGAAAGGTTTTACCAAATAATCAACCACCCTTGATTTAATGGCCGTGAGGGCATCCTGGATGGATGGATAACCGGTAACGACCAATTTCGGCATGGTGGGATAATGTTCAGAAACGAAGCGAATCAGTTCAAACCCATCTACCTCGGGCATCCTTAAATCGGTGATCAGTAGATCAATCTCGGTATCGCGAAGTATCATTACAGCCTCCTTTACCGAAACTGCCTTGAAGGTATGGTAGTCCATCGATTGAAGATGCCTTTGGATAAGCTCCAGGATCCCGATATCATCATCTACTATTAAAATGTTTTCCTTGTGAAGCATGTT